>JBFWXJ010000281.1:0-8458 GCA_050187535.1 Alphaproteobacteria bacterium
GTCATGCCGCGGATGTCGACGAGGAACGAGACCAGCTCGTAGCTGCGCCGGGCGAGGTGCTGGGCGGCCAGCGCCGCGTCCGGCTCGTCGGCGAAGAGCTCGGGATAGTGCGTACGCAGCATACCGGCGCAGGACCCCGACGGCGCCACCACGTAGTCGACGTCGGCGAAGGCCGTCAGAACCCGGCGCGCCACGGTCTTCGCTGCCGCCCGGTCGCCCGAGTTGTACGCGGGCTGCCCGCAGCAGGTCTGCTCCGGCACGACGACGGTGCAGCCCGCCGCCTCCAGCAGCCTGACCGCCGCGAAGCCGACAGTGGGGCGGAACAGGTCGACGAGGCAAGTGACGAAGAGGCCGACCCGGCAGGGGGTTCGCGGCGAGGAATCCATGGCGGCGGCGAGAATGGGCGGGTGGCCGTCCCGGGTCAACTCGTGGGCGGGACGACTTCCTTCGGCAGCAGCAGCCAGTAGCCGCCCCTGGACTTCATGCGGCCCGCCCGCTCGGCCGCCTCCGGCCCGAAGCCCCAGAAGACGTCGCCGCGCACCGGCCCGCGGATGGCGCCGCCGGTGTCCTGGGCGACCATCAGCCGGCGTACCCGGCGGGCCGGATCGATCGGGTCCTCGGCGTCGAGCCAGAGCGGCACGCCGTAGGGCACGAAGCTCGGGTCGACCGCGAGGCTGCGGCCGGCGGTCAGCGCCACCCCCTGGGCGCCGATCGGTCCGTCGCCCTGGAGCTGGCGGAAGAAGACGTAGGACGGGTTTTCGTCCAGCAGGGCGCGCGCCTTGTCCGGATGGGCCGCCAGCCATTGCCGGATCGCCGGCATGGTGACGGCGTCGCGCGGGATTTCGCCGCGATCGGCCAGCACCCGGCCGATCGGCACGTAGGCATGGCCGTTCTGCCCGTCGAAGCCGACGCGCAGGACCGTGCCGTCGGCCAGACGCACCCGGCCGGAGCCCTGGATGTGGAGCACGAACGCCTCGACCGGGTCGTCGACCCACAGCAGCTCGAGCCCGCGGCCGGCGAGCGCGCCGCGGTCGATCTCCGACCGGCTGGCATAGGGGCGCAACCGCCCGCCTTCGACGCGGCCGGCGATGCGCTGGCCGCGCAGCGCCGGGCGGAACGCGCCGAGGTCGACTTCGACCAGGTCCGGCGGGCGGCGCAGCAGCGGCACCGTGTAGCGGCCGCCCTTGGCGCGGGCGCCGTTCAGCAGCGGCTCGTAGTAGCCGGTGAAAAGCCCGTCCGCATCGCCCTTGTCCGAGGCGCGCCAGGGCCGGAAGCGGGTTTCGAGGAAGTGTCGGGCCGCCGCCCGGTCGCCGGCCGGGACCGCGGCCGCGGCCGCGCAGGCCGGCCGCCAGTCCGCCGCCCGGCCGGCGACTCCGAGCCCGCGCCCCGGATCGCCGGCCGCCAGCCGCTCGCAGGATCGGCGGAAGGCGGGAAGAAATGCCGGCAGATCGTCCGATTCCCACCCCGGCAGGTCGGCAAAGCGGGCCGGCGCGAGGACAAGTGCGGGCAGGGTCGTCGCGGGGGTCGTCGCGGCAGGGGCCGGCGGTGCCGCTTCCCGCTCGCCGCCGCATGCCGTCAGCAGGAGAACGACCCCCGAAACGATCGCAAGGGCGGTCTTCCGGGCGATGGCGCGCCTGTCAGTGCGCACCTCGACGATGCTGGGGGCGGGGAATACCTTTGATGGCATCGAGAAAGCCCCCGCGGCAGAAACTGGTCTCGGGCGAGAGCGCCTCGGAAAGCCCCGAAACGCCGGCCGGCTTACGCCTGCGGCGCGCCGGTCGCCACCAGGAGCCAGTTGGGGTCGCGCGAGCGGGTGTTGCGGGCGAACGTCCAGAGATCGACGACCTCGGCGGTGCGGGCGGGATCGCCTTCGACGACATTGCCCGCGCCGTCCCGGACGACGTTGATCTGCTCGGAGACGAAGCGCACGGTGACGAAGGCGCTGCGGCCTTCCATATGCGCCTCGTGGACATCGGCGCTGCGGATCGCGACGACCGTGGTCTCCAGGGTCTGCTTGTGCGCCTCGCGGTCGCGGACGGCGCCGGCGAACTGCTCGAAGACGGTGTCGTTCAGCAGCGGCCGCAGGGTCTCCACGTCGCCGCGCGCGAAGGCGCCGACGATCATCTCGAAAGCCGCGCGCGAGCCGTCGAGGAACGTCTCGGGCGAGAAGGACGGGTCGGCGAGCCGGATCTGCGTGATGCCCGCCGCCGCGTCGCCCGGCCCTGCATTGGCTGGCCCCGCATTGGCTGGCCCCGCTTCGCGCGGCGCGGCGATATCGGGCTCGGCTTCGGCGTCGCGCGGCGGCAGCTGGATGACGTTGCCGTCGCCCTGCCGCGGCGGCTGGTTGCCCATCGCCTCGTCCGGGCGACGCTCGTGGCCGGTGCGGCGGCCGAGCACGCTGCGCAGGCGCAGCACCAGGAACGCCGCGATCATGGCGAACAGGACGATGTCGAATAGCTGGAAGCCGCTGCTCATCGCTCCTGCCCTGGGCATGCCCGGATGGCGGTCGCGCGCTTGCGTGCACCGCTGCTGCGTGTAGATAGGACCCCGCCCGCAACGAAGCAAGCATGCGCACCCAACTGTCGCTCCTGATCCTGGCCGTTCCGCTGGTCGAAATCGCCCTCTTCGTCCTGGCGGGAGAGGCGCTCGGCCTGTGGTGGACCCTGGGCCTGACGGTGCTGTCGGCCGTGCTCGGCGTCGCGCTCATCCGCCGCCAGGGCATGGTCGCCATGCGCCGCCTCGAGGCCACCGCCGCCCAGCCGATCCCGGCCGCGGCCGTGTTCGACGGGGCCGCGATCGTCGCTGCCGGCATCCTGCTGCTGACGCCGGGGTTCTTCACCGACCTCGTCGCCCTCGTCCTGCTGCTGCCGCCGGTGCGCCAGCTGTTGCGCCGCCGGGCGTGGCGCCATCTGCGCGTCTACGTGCATCCCGCCGCCGCCGGCGATGCGACCGTGATCGACGGCGAGGCCAGGGTCGTAGATGATCCGGGGGTCGTGAATGATCCCGGCGTCGGGGACGATCCCGGCCGGCCCTCGCTGCCGCCCCGCAACCCTTCATCCCGGGACGCCCCATGATCCTGGTCCGCCACGGCCAGTCGGAGTTCAATGCCGCGTTTTCCGTCACCCGGATCGATCCCGGCATCCACGATCCGAAGCTGACCGACGAGGGCCGCCGCCAGGCGGCCGAGGCCGCCCGGCAGCTGGCCGAGCACCCGGTGCGGATGCTGGTCGCCAGCCCCTACACCCGGGCGCTGGAGACGGCGCACATCATCGCGGACGTCCTCGGCCTGCCGATGACCATCGACCCGATCGTCGGCGAGCGCGCCGCCTATGCCTGCGACGTCGGCTCCGTCACCAGCCTGCTGCGCGGGCGCTGGCCGCATCTCGATCTGGGACATCTGGAGGAGCGCTGGTGGCCCGAGATGGAGGAGCCGGAGCATGCATTGCTCGTCCGCTGCGCCCGGTTCCGCGCGGCGATGGCGGCCCGCGAGGACTGGCGTCACGTCGCGGTGGTGACCCATTGGGGCTTCATCCGCGGGCTGACCGGCCAGCGTGTGGGCAACGGTGCCGTCGTGCCGTTCGACCCGACCGGCCCGGTGCCGGAGGTCTTCGAGTAGGCCCGCGCCTTTTCGGGTCGGGACAATTTCGGGGCGACCCGGCATTTCGGGTGATGCGCGCCGGCGTTCCGTGCTAGTGCCCGCGCCGCAGCCCATCCGAGGTCACATGAACGACGAAGCTCCGGGCCAGGCGCCGCAGGGCGCCCCCATCTCCATCAACGCCCAGTACATCCGCGACCTGTCGTTCGAAAACCCGAACGCGCCGCAGATCATGGCCGAGCTGCGCCAGCCGCCGCAGATCGAGGTCAAGGTCGACGTCAAGGTCCGCAACCTGGCGGAGAACGTGTTCGAGGTCGTCCTGGCGATGTCGGCGACCGCCAAGGCGAACGACAAGACGGCGTTCGTCGTCGAGCTGGAATACGGCGCGGTCGTGACGATGGCGGCCGGCCTTCCCCAGGAGCATGTCGGGGCCCTGCTCCTGATCGAGATCCCGCGGATGCTGTTCCCCTTCGCGCGCCAGATCATCGGCGACGCCACGCGCGACGGCGGCTTTCCGCCACTGCTGCTCAACCCGATCGACTTCGCCGATCTCTATCGCCGCCAGCAGCAGCAGGCGGCCCAGCAGCAGGGCGGCGGCGGCGCCACCGCGTAGGCCTCAGCGCAGCCAGATCGCGTTTCTGATGCGCGCGACGAACGCCGCATGCGCGGCCGCCTCCTCGGCGGTCGGCGCGTGCGGGCGCGCCGCGCGCGGAGCACGGGCGACCACCGCCCGCACGCCCGAGACCTGAATTTCGGCCGCGACGAGCCCCAGGCGCTTCTGCCGGCCGCCCGTCAGCTCCAGATAGACCTCGGCCAGCAGCTCGGCGTCGAGGCGCGCGCCGTGCTTGACGCGCGCCGATGCATCGACGCCGAAGCGCTTGCACAACGCGTCGAGGCTGGCCGGGGCGCCCGGGAAGCGCCGCCGGGCGATGTGCAGCGTGTCGACCGCGCGCTCCAGCGGGATCGCCGGCCGCCCCGCCCGCGCCAGCTCGGAGTTGAGGAAACGCATGTCGAACTCGGCGTTGTGGATGACCAGGGGGTCGTCGCCGAGGAAGGCCAGCAGATCGTCGCAGATGTCCCCGAACAGCGGCTCGTTCGCCAGGTCCGCGTCGGAAATGCCGTGGATCGCGTAGGCGGCCGCGTCCATGGCGCGCTGGGGATTGACGCGGCGCACGAAATCGAGGCCGGTCGGCACGCCGTTCACCAGCTCCAGGCAGGCGATCTCGACGAGGCGATGGCCCTCGCGCGGGTCGAGGCCGGTCGTCTCGGTGTCGAGGATGATCTCACGCATGTCGGCCGCGCCTTCCTGCGAGGTGCCGCAGCGCGGCAGCCAGGCGGTGCCAGGTGAACCCCTTGCCGAGGCCGGTCGGCACGACGACGTCGGCACGCCGGCGCTTCTCGGCGTCCGGCACCTGCTTGGCGAGGATGCCGCGGTAGCGCGCCTCGGTCATGCCCTTGCGACGCATCACCCGCTGGCGCTGCAGGAAGGCGGGCGCGCTGACGACGATCACCGCGTCGTAGCGGCCGGCGGCACCGCCCTTTTCGTAGAGGAGCGGCACGTCGAGGACGACGACCGGCGTGCGTCGCGTGCGATGGCGGGCGAGGAAACGGCGCGACGACCGGCGGACCAGCGGGTGGACGATACGCTCCAGCCGGTCGAGCCCGGCGCCTTCGGCGAAGACCCGCCGGCCGAGCTCGATCCGGTCGACCGCACCTGCGCGCACCACGCCCGGGAAGGCTTCGCCGATCGGCCGCACCGCCGCACCGCCCCTGGCGAGCAGGCGATGGACGGCCGCGTCCGCGTCGTGGACCGGCACGCCCATGCGCCGCAGCATCGCCGCCGCCGTCGACTTGCCCATGCCGATCGAGCCCGTGAGGCCGAGCACGATCACGATGCCGGGCCGAGGACATGGGCACGCAGTGCCGGCGTCACCGCGGGGGTGACGCCGAACCAACGGGCGAAGCCGGGGCGTGCCTGGTGCAGCAGCATGCCGAGGCCGTCGACCGTCGGATTGCCGCGGGCCGCGGCCGCGGCCAGCAGTGGTGTCGTCAGCGGCACATAGACGATGTCGGCGACGACGGCCGAGGCCGGCAGCGGGCCGAGGTCGATATCGAGTGCCGGCTGGCCGGTCATCCCCTGCGTCGTGGTGTTGACCAGCAGCGACGCGCCGTCCAGCGCATGGCTTCGCTCGGACCAGTCCACGGCGCTGCCGCCGAGGTCGCGCACGAGCGCGTCGGCACGCGCGCGGGTGCGGTTCGCAACGCGGATCTCGGGCACGTCCGCGTCCTGCAGCGCGGCCACTACCGCACGGGCCGCGCCGCCGGCACCCAGGACGACGGCCGGCCCCGATCGCCCGCGCCAGGCTGGCACCGCCTCGCGCAGGCTCTCGATGAAGCCGAAGGCGTCGGTGTTGTCCCCGTCGATCCGACCGTCGGCGTCGACGACCACCGTGTTGACGGCCCCGATCCGCCGGGCCAGCGGCGAGACGCGGTCGAGCGCCGGCAGCACGAGCTCCTTGTGCGGGACGGTCAGGTTGCAGCCGGCGAACCCCAGCAGCGGCAGCGCGCGCACCGCCTCGACGACCGTCTCCGGCCGGACCGCCATCGGCACATAGGCGCCGTCGATGCCGAGCTGGGCCAGCCAGTAGCCGTGCAGGCGCGGCGAGCGGGAATGGCCGACCGGCCAGCCCATGACGCCGGCGACCCGCGCCTTGCCGGAAATGGTCATCGCCTCTTCACCTTCATCGCCAGACCGCCTCATGGCCACGCAGGAAATCGAGGAGCGGCAGCAGCGGCAGCCCCAGGATCGCGAAATGGTCGCCCTCGATGCGGGAGAAGAGCTGCACGCCCGGCCCTTCCAGCCGATAGGCCCCGACCGAGCCCAGCAGGTCGCCGCCGGACGCCGCGACATAGGCGTCGAGAAACGCGTCGCTGAAGCTGCGCATCGTGAGTGCCGGGAACTCGCGGTGCTGCCACAGCAGCGCGTCGCCGCGCATCACGCACACCGCCGTGGCGAGGCGGTGGGCGCGGCCGCGCAGAGCGGCCAGATGGCCCCGGGCGTGATCGAGGTCGGGCGGCTTGTCGAACCACACGCCGCCGCAGTCGAGGATCTGGTCCGCCCCGATGACGAGGGCGTCCGGCCGGCGCCGCGCGACGCTGCGTGCCTTCGCGGCCGCCAGCGCCGCCGCGGCTTCGCCGGCATCGGCGCCGGCCGCCCGCATGCTGCGCTTTACCTCGTCCTCGTCGACCGCCGAGGCCATCTGCTCGAAGGTGAGGCCGGCGGCCGCCAGCAGTGACGCCCGGGTCGTGCTCGCCGAAGCGAGGACGAGCGCCGGCGCGTCCGGAGGCATCGGGAATCTGCCTGAGGTCACGGCCGGTCGGCCGCGGTTTCGGCCAGCTGGCGCTTCGCCAGGAGCTGCATGATCGTCGCCGCCGTCTCCTCGATCGAGCGCCGCGTCACGTCGATCACCGGCCAGCGATGCTCCGTGCAGAGCCGGCGGACATAGGCGATCTCCTCGCGCACGCGCTCGAGGTCGACGTAGTCGCCGCCGTCATGGTCCTGGATCATCCGCAGCCGCTGGCGGCGCACCTGCACGAGACGCTCGGGATCCTTGGTCAGCCCGACGACCAGCGGATGGCGCAGCCCGAACAGCTCGACGGGCGCCGGCACGCCGGGGACGATCGGCACGTTTGCCGCCTTGATGCCCCGGTTGGCGAGGTACATCGCCGTCGGCGTCTTCGAGGTGCGCGATACGCCCGTCAGCACCACGTCGGCCGCGTCCAGGTTCCACAGGCCCTGCCCGTCGTCATGGGTCAGGGCGAAGGTCATCGCGTCGATGCGGTTGAAATACTCGGCGTCGAGCGCGTGCTGGCGGCCCGGTTGACCGCGGCTGCGTCGCCCGAGATAGCTGGCGAACGCACCGATGATCGGGTCGAGGATGGGGATCGTCGGCACCTGGAGCCGACGGCAGGCCGACTGCAGCAGCCCGCGTAAGGTCTCGTCCACCAGCGTGAACAGCACGACGCCGGGATTGGCCTCGATCCCGGCGATGACGCGCTCGACCTGGGTGCGGGTGCGCACCATCGACCAGGTGTGCTCGACCGGGTCGACGTCCTCGAACTGCGCGACGCAGGCGCGCGCCAGTCCGTGGACGGTCTCGCCCGTCGCGTCGGAGACGAGGTGGAGATGGAAGCGGGTCATCGGCAGCGGGCGGAGCCTAACGGTTTTCTTACGATCTGTGGACAACCGTTCGCCGCGGCTGTGCCGCCCGATCGCCCCCCGATCGCCGGCATCCGGTCCACCCCTGCCATGCGCCGTGGACGGTTCCGCCGACCGCACCCCAGACCCGGGACGAGCGGGCGTTCATCCCCACCCTTCCCGCGATCCCGGCTATCCACAGGGTCGTGGATTCCACATCGCGTGGCGACCGTCGGGCGGTTCTCCACCTCCGGCCGCGGACGCCCGCGCCCTGTGGACGGAGCGCGGGATCGAATCCTGGAATCGGTGATCCCCGGCATCCACCGCGTCACAGCTACCACTGCCTTTCCGAAGGATTCGAATCTAGAAGGAAGAGGAGCCATACATCCCGGGGATAGATTTGCCGACGACGAAGCCGTTTCTGGCCGCACTCAGGGGCGAGTGTCCCTCCCCGCCCCCGGTCTGGTTCATGCGCCAGGCCGGCCGTTACCTGCCGGAGTACCGCGCCGTCCGCGCCGAGGCCGGCGGCTTCATGGCCCTCTGCCTCGACCCGGAGAAGGCGGCCGAGGTGACGCTGCAGCCGGTGCGCCGCTTCGCCATGGATGCGGCGATCCTCTTCGCCGACATCCTGATCGTGCCCTATGGGCTCGGGATCGACGTCGGCT
>JBFWXJ010000282.1:0-8402 GCA_050187535.1 Alphaproteobacteria bacterium
AGTCCCGCCATCTCCGGATCGACCGCCGCCAGCGGCCGGCCCAGCAGCTCCGCCCATTCGGACCCTTCCATCGCACCGCTCCCCGTCCCTATCCGCGGGCCGCCGCCATCGCCTCGCAGTAGCGGCGTTGGTAGCGGCGGACCGTCTCGTCGAAATAGGGCGAAAGGTAGCCCGCGGGGAAGCCGTGGCGCGCGAAGCTGCGCTGCAGCCCCTCGCACACCGCCACGTCCTCGTCGTTGAAGACGGGAAACCGCTCGGCGGCGATGCGGCGATGCTCGGCCAGCTCGTCGGTCATGGCCGCCGCCGGGAAGAAGACCGCGACGCGCTCGACCGCGCGGTCGTGCCCGTCCGGCTCGACGATGATCGCCCGGAAATGATCGTCGAAGAGGGTCAGCAGCAGGTTCGGGAAGACCGCCATCGCGTCGTTGAACTGTACCGGCTCGCCGGCGACGCGCGGGATCTTCGGCAAGGTGCCGGCGGCGTTGTCGGCGGGGGTGAAGCGGTCGGTGTAGCTGCCGATGAAGTCGCGCCCGATGTCGACGAACTCGTGATGCTGCATCTTGCTGTTGTAGCGGTTCAGCGAAGGATGGACCTTCGAGATGTGGTAGATGTCGACGAAGTTCTCGCAGGCGAGCTTCCAGTTGGCTGCGAGGGCGAAACGGAGGCTGTGGCCGTGGGCGAGCCCGGTCATGTCGAGATGGGCCCAGCGCCCGGCGAGCGGCGCCACGAAATCCGCGAAGGGCTCGGCGTCGCCCGAGAGGTTGACGAAGACGAGGCCGTTCCACAGGGCGTGGCGCACCCTCTCCAGCCCGCCGACGACGTCGGCGACCTCCTCTCCGCCATGCTGCTCGAACCCGTGATAGTGCGGCGCCCGGCGCAGCCGTCCGTCGAGGTCGTAGGACCAAGCGTGGTAGGGGCAGACGATCCGTGCGACGCCGGCCGCCTTCTCCTCGACGAGGCACATGCCGCGGTGCCGGCACACGTTGACCAGCACGTGCACGGAGCCCGACCGGTCGCGCGTCAGCAGCAGGGGCGTGCCGTCCGGTGCAGCGACCGGCGCCACGTCGCCCGGCTGCGGCACGTCGTGCGCGAAGCCGACGGCGATCCAGTGACGGCGGAAGATGCCGCGCCGTTCCTCCTCCAGGGTCGCGGGATCGGCGTACACGCCGGCCGGCAGCCCCTGGATGGCCGCGGCGCCGCGATCATAGGCGGCCAGCACCTGACCGAAGTCCACCTTCGACATTCCTGGAAGTCCCTTCCTCGGCTGGCGCGTCAGCCTTCGCGGCGCGGCCGGTTGTGGAGAATCTTGCCGGCGGTGCGCAGATGGCGCTCCATCAGTCGCGCGGCGTCGCGGATCTCGCCGGTGCGCAGCGCGATCAGGATGTAGAGGTGCTCCTCGCACCACGCCCGCACCCGGTCGATATCGTCATAGGTGCTGAGCTCGAGCAGCCGCCGCAGGTGGTTCTGCTGCTCGATCGCGGCCACGATGAACGGGTTGCCCGAAAACTCGGCGATCGTGCCGTGGAAGCGGGCATCGAGCTCGAACAGCCAGTTGCCGTCGATGGCGGTCGCGTCCAGCAGGTTGAGCAGCCTCGTATGCTCCGCCTCCAGTTCCTTGATGCGCAGCAGGTCGGGGCGGAACTCCGGCATCCGCATCGCGGCGGGCTCCAGCGCGGCGCGGAACTCGTAGCTGCTGCGCTGCGACTGCACGCTGTCGAGCGTGGCGCTGAACCGCCAGCCATGGCCGCGGTTGCGCAGGACCATGCCTTCCTGCGCCATCTTGCGCAGCACGCCCAGCAGGAAGGTGCGGCTGACGTCGTAGCGGCGCGCCAGCAGCGTCTGGGTCACGGTCTGCGGCAGCGCGCCGTCGGCGCGGTCGCGCACGATCCGCCGGTAGAGGCGCTCCTCGGCCGAAGGCGCCGGATCGACGCGCACGCCGCGCAGCGCCTCCTCGCCCAGCAGCAGGAAGTACCCGGCATTGGCCCGGCGCTCGACGACGCCAAGCGTCGCCAGCAGGTCGAGCACCGCGCGCACCGGCGAGCGCGAGACCTGCAGCAGCCCCGCCAGCTCGTGCTCGGGCAGATGGCGGCCGGCGGTCCAGCCGCGGTCGATGGCGATGCGGATGGTCTGGCGCGCCAGCTCCGTCCGCTGGGCGGCGCGCGACGTCCGCTGCCCGTCCGCCGCGGCGGCAGCGGTGGCAGGGGGACGCGTCTCCGCCGCCCCGGCGCGGGTGCGCCGCGCCTTGCCGCGCGAAGGTGCCAGAACGCCCGTCGCCATCGCCGGGTCCCGGCCCCTCAGCCCCCGAACAGGTCGCGCGGGATCGCGCTGAGGCTGCGCCAGCCGGTGTCGGTCACGATCACCGTCTCGCTGCCGCCGACGGTGAACTGCCCCCACTCGCGCAGCACGACCGGCATGTGGAAGCACATTCCCGCCTCCAGCGGCACGTCGATCCCGTCGAAGAGGCTCAGCACCTGCCACTCGCCCCAGTCCGGCGCGAAGGAGATGCCCGAGCTGTAGCCGGACCGCTTGCGGTAGCGGTCGGTCATGCCGGCGCTGTCGATCACCGCCTGTATCGCGCGATGCACTGCCGCGCAGGTGTTGCCGGGCCTGAGGACCGCGAGGCCGGCCAGCAGCGCCTCCTCGGCCACCGCCTTGACCGGCAGCGCCGCGGTCGGCGCCGGCCCGACGAACCCCGTGCGCAGCACCGCGCCGTGATAGCGGTCGTGGCAGCCCGCGACCTCCAGGAAGACGGCGTCGCCGGTGCGGATCGGCCGCCGCCGCCAGGTCGCATGCGGCACGCCCGCGCGCTCGCCGGCGGCGACCAGCGGCTCCATGCCGAGATACTCGCTGCCGGCCGCGATCATGGCGCCCATCATGGCGGCGACGACGGTGTTCTCGCTGCCGCCGTCGCGCGCGGCGGCGATGCCCGCCTTCATGCCGGCATCGGCGTATCCGGCGGCCTTCTCGATGGCGGCGAGCTCACGCGGCGACTTGACGCGGCGCGCCGACTCGATGATGCCCGACCCGTCGGCGAGCGGCCCGATCGCGGCCACGATCTGCTCGTAGAGCGCGATGCCGACGAACCAGCCCTGCTTCTCGATCGCCAGCCGCTTGCCGGCGAGCCCCGCACCGGCAAGCACGCGCGACAGCACGCCGGCCGCCGTCTCGCCGTCGCCGTAAAGGACGGGATCGGCGATGTCGGCGTTGGCCGCGAAATTGGCCGCCTCGAGCTGGCGCAGGATGAAGATCGGGTCGCGGCCCGGTGCCAGGATCAGGCACTGGAAGGTGTAGTAGCCGGGGGTCTGCTGGCCGGTCAGGTAGAAGATATTCTCAGGGCCGGTCACGATCATCGCGTCGATGCCGCGCGCTGCGAGGGCGGCGACGACACGCGCACGGCGCGCCGACAGCTCGTCGGAGGGAAAGGCGGATTCGCTCATCGGATCAGGGTCTCGCTCTCGGGGAGGATGCGCCTCAGAAGGCCGGTGTCGCGTGCCCGCCCAGCATGCGCATGGCGACGTCGCGGTAGATGGCGGCGGAACGCACGAACTGGTCGATCTCGACGAACTCGTCGGGCTTGTGGGCGACGTCGAGCGAGCCCGGCCCCATCACCACGCCGTCGGCACCGAGCGAGGCGAAGTGCACGAGATCGCAGCCGCCCTGGAAGCCGAACGGCTCCGTCGCCGCGGCGCCATGGCGGCGGCCCGCGTCGAGCGCGGCGGCCACGATCGGTGCCGCCGGGTCGGTCTCGGTCGCCGCCCCGGTCGTCTCCTGCCAGGTGGCGATCTCCGCCTCGATCCCGTACTCGCGGCGGGCGGCGTCGAGGATGCCGAAGATTTCGGCGCGCACCGCGTCCGCGTCCTCGCCCGGCACCATGCGGCGGTCGATCATGAACTCGCACGCATCGGGCACGACGTTGTCGGCATGGCCGCCGCGCATGCGGGTGATGGTCAGGCTGGCGCAGCCGCAGAGCGGGTGATGGCGGTGGCGCACCACCTGCTGGGCATGGGCGTCGAAGGCGCCGACGAGGCGGGCGGCATTGATGACCGCGTTGACGCCGAGCTGCGGCATGCCGGAGTGGGCGGCCACGCCCTTGACCCGGACCCAGGGCCTGAGGCTGCCCTTGTGGGCGGTGACCGTACCGTTGCCGGTCGGCTCGCCGATCACCGCGTAGTCGACCGTCGGTCGCTTGGCGGCATAGGCCTTGGCGCCGTGGCTCGACGTCTCCTCGTCGGCGACGAAGACGGCGACCAGCGTTCCCGACCACCGCCCGCGCTCGGCCAGCATCGCCTCGACCGCCTCCAGCATGCCGGCGATCGAACCCTTGGCGTCGCAGGAACCGCGGCCGTAGAGGCGGTCGCCGTCCTTCGTCAGGCGGAACGGGTCGCGCACCCAGCCGCTGCCGGCCGGGACCACGTCGATGTGCGAGTTGAAGGCGAAGGTCGGGCCCTCGCCGTTGCGGAATACGGCCGCGACATTGGCGCGTCCCTCGCCGATCAGGTCGACCGCGGGCTCGCCGCCCATGCCCACGAGCCACGACGCGATCAGCTCGGCGCACTCGATCTCGCGGCCCGGCGGGTTCTCGGTCGGGATCGCCACCATGCGGTCGAGCCGCTCCGTCATCCGCGCCTGATCGAGCTCCATGGCGATCCTCTCGTTGTCGCGGCCATTGTATAAATCGATGCCATTCGCACAAGACCGGCTTGGTCGTCGCGTTGCATGCCCGCCCCGCACCGCGCAATGGCAAGCATCTTGCTCACGACAGCATTGCACAAACGCGCTCGATTTGTACCATGGCTTCGACGCCGTGGGACCGGCCGTTCGGTCCAGCCGTCGAGCCGAGGAGGAATTCGCGATGTCCGTCGACACCTGCTCTCCCTTGCCCGGCCGGCGCGCCGTCCTGGCGGCGCTTGCCGCCGGCGCGATGGCGCTCGCCGCCGTCCCCGCCCAGGCCCAGACGAAGGCCTCGCTGCTGCTCGACTGGTCCTGGTGGCCGCCGCAGATCGGCATCGTCTACGCGTACAAGAAGGGCTTCTACAAAGAGGCCGGCATCGACCTCGAGCTGAAGCAGGGCAACGGCTCGGGTGGCACCGTCGCCGCCGTGTCGCAAGGCACGTACCAGTTCGGCTTCGCCGACCTGCCGTCGGCCGCCCAGGCGATGACGCGCGGCGGCAAGCTGATCGCGGTGGCGACGCTGAACCAGAAGAACGGCATCGCCGCGGTCTACCGGAAAAGCTCCGGCATCAAGACGCCGAAGGACCTCGAAGGGCGCCGCTTCGGCATCTCGCCGACCGCCTTCGAGGCACAGATCAATCCGGCCTTCTTCAAGGCCAACGGCATCGACGCGGCGCGCATCAACATCGTGAACCTGCCGGGCGACGCCAAGTTCTCGACCTTCGTCGCGGGGCAGACGGACGCGGTCGCCGGCAACGGCTTCTACTGGGCCGCACTCGCCCGCGCCAAGGGTGCGGACGTCGACCAGTTCGTCTACGGCGACTACGGCGTCGGCCTGATCGGGTTCGGCCTCGTCGCCAACACCGACGTGGTCAAGGCGAACCCGGACCTCGTGCGCAAGTTCGTGGCCGCCACGCTGCGCGGGTTCAAGGAATCCTTCGCCGCCATCGAGCCCGCGGTCGACATCTATGCGGACATGGCGCAACTCGGCGACGACAAGCAGCTCGCCGCCTCGATCTACCGCAACTTCCAGGCGCTCTTCGACTCGCCCAAGAGCAAGGGCAACCCGATCGGCTGGAACTCGCCCGAGCTGTGGGCGGACACGGTGGCGCTGCTGCGCACCTATGGCGGCATGGCCGACGGCAAGCCCGTCACCGACTACTACACCAACGACTTCGTTCCGAAGTGAGGGACACCGTCACGATGGACGGCAGTGCGGGAGGCCACGATGTGACGGCGACGCCCGTCGCACCTCCCCGCACGCTGGTCGAGGTGAGAGGCGTATCCAAGGCGTTCCGCACGCCGCGCCACCAGGCGGTCGCCCTCGACGACGTCTCCTTCGACATCCGCGAGGGCGAGTTCCTGTCGCTGCTCGGCCCCAGCGGCTGCGGCAAGAGCACGATGCTGAAGCTGATCGCGGGCCTGGAGCCGGCATCGGCCGGCGAGATCCGCATCGACGGCGAGGGGGTGCGCAAGCCCGTCACCAATGTCGGCGTCGTCTTCCAGGACCCGGTGCTGCTCGACTGGCGCAGCGTGCTCGGCAATGTGATGATCCAGGTCGACATCCGCCGGCTGCGCGGACCCGAGCACCGCGCCTACGCCGAGGAGCTGCTGGCCAAGGTCGGTCTCGCCGAGTTCCACGACGCCTGGCCGAGCGAGCTGTCGGGCGGCATGCGCCAGCGCGTCAGCATCGCCCGCAGCCTCGTCCACCGCCCGCCCCTCCTGCTGATGGACGAGCCGTTCAGCGCGCTCGACGCGCTGACCCGCGATTCGATGAACCGCCTGCTGCACGAGCTGTGGCGCACCTACCGCAAGACGGTGCTGTTCATCACCCACAGCTTCTCCGACGCGGTGCTGCTGTCGGAGCGCGTGCTCGTCATGTCGCCGCGGCCGGGCCGTATCGCCGAGGAGATTCGCATCGACCTGCCGGTCGCCCGCGACCTGGCGCTGCGCGAGACGCCCGAGTTCGCCGCCTATACCCGCCGCCTGCGCGAGATCTTCGAGCGCATGGGTGTCCTGTGAGCATGGGCGCGGGAACAGGGACGCTGGCACGGATGCGCTGGCCGGCCCTGATGCTGGCGGTGCTGCTGGTCGCCTGGGAGACGGCGATCCGGCTGCTGCAGGTGCCGGAGTTCATCATGCCGGCGCCGAGCCGCATCTTCGCGAGCTTCCTGCCGGGGCCGATCCCGATCTACCGCCACATGTGGGTGACGCTGTCGGAGATCGCGCTCGGCTTCGCCGGGGCCACGCTGCTGGGCGTGGCGCTCGCCATGGCGATCACGTTGTGGCGGCCGTTCGAGGAGGCGATCTATCCGGTCCTGGTCGCGAGCCAGGCGGTGCCGAAGCTGGCCGTGGCGCCGCTCTTCGTCATCTGGATGGGCTTCGGCATGGACACCAAGGTGGTGATCGCCGTGCTCATCGCCTTCTTCCCGGTGGTGATCGACACGGTGGCGGGGCTGCGTTCCGCGCCGATCGAGATGATCTACCTCGCGCGCACCATGGGGGCGGGCCGCTGGCAGCTCTTCCGGCACTTCATCCTGCCGCATGCGCTGCCGCACCTCTTCTCCGGCCTCAAGGTGGCGGTGACGCTCGCCGTCTCGGGCGCGGTGGTGGCGGAGTTCGTCGGCGCCGACCGGGGCCTCGGCTATCTCATCATGGTCGCCGCCGGGAAGATGCAGACCGAGCTCGTCTTCGCCGCCGTGGTCCTGCTCGCCGCGATCGGCATCGGGCTCTTCTACCTCATCATGCTGGCCGAACGGCTGGCACTGCCGTGGCACGTCTCCTTCCGCGCCCGGCGATCGGACTGAAGCGAGGCGGAACATGAGCGAAGGCGAGCGGGTACGCCGCATCGGCGTGCTGGTCGGCGACACCGACCCGGTGGTCGAGCACGATTTCCAACGTTTCCTGCCGGACGGCTTCTCGTTCCATGTCGGGCGCCTCGACATGCCCGAGAGCCCCCGGCTGGCCGCCACCGAATCGCTGGCGATGATGGCCGACTCCGCGCCGCGCGTGGCGCGCAAGGTCGCCATGGCGGAGCCGGAGATCTTCCTCTTCGCCTGCACCAGCGCCAGCTTCTTCCGCGGTCCCACGACCGACGGCGACGTGCCGCGGGCGATCACGGCTGCGACCGGGCTGCCGGCGGTCAGCACGTCGACCGCGGTCGTCGAGGCGCTGACCGCCCTGGGGGTGCGGCGGCTTTTCATGGTCACCCCCTACTCGGCCGCCACCAACCGGCTGGAGGCCGACTTCCTCGGCCACAGGGGCTTCGACGTGGCGAGCGTGCTGACCTTCGACTGCACCATGAGCCGCGAGGTCTCGCTGATCGGCCCCTCGGCGGTGCGCGAGCGCATCCTGGGCGAGGCCGCGGCGATCCGGGCGGCGGGCGCCCTCTTCGTCTCCTGCACCATGGTGCGCGCGATCGAGATCGCCGACCTGCTCGAGGACGAGCTGGGCGTGCCCGTCGTCACCTCGAACTCGGCCGCCCTGTGGGCGGTGCTGACCCGCATGGGCGCACCGACCGCCGCCGTCCGCGCCGGGCGCATCTTCCGTCAACCGCCGCCGGCGCAGGCCGCGGAGTGATATAGAGGCGGCTCCGAGGGGGCCTCCCATGAAGATCGCATCCTTCCGTTCCGAGATCGTCGTCCTGCCGGTGCAGGAGCTGTTCGACGCCGTCGCCGACCGCAGCGCCACCTATCCCTGCGTGACTCTGCGGCTGGCGACCGCCGACGGCG
>JBFWXJ010000283.1:0-8392 GCA_050187535.1 Alphaproteobacteria bacterium
AGCGGGTTTGCGCCGCCCCTGGGGACGGCGAAGGAGCGGGTGGATAGCACAGGGCGCAGCACCCGTAAACCGTGGATCGGCACATTCGGGACGCTCGCCGGCCGGCCGGTGTCGTATATGAGGACATCCGCACTCCTGCGAAACGACTCCACTTCTCGCTGCGGCATGACGACCGACGCTGAATCCGCTCCCGCCCGCCTCGACGCCGTCCCCATGCAGCCGTCGCTGGTCGAGCAGGTGGCCGAGCGCATCTCGGCCGCAATCTGCGCCGGCACGCTGCCGGCGGGAGAGCGTCTGGTCGAGACGCCGCTCGCCGACCGCCTCGGCGTCAGCCGGGGGCCGGTGCGCGAGGCCTTGCGCATCCTCGAGACGGAAGGTCTGGTGCGTACGACCAAGGGGCGCGGCACCTTCGTCGTGCGGCCGTCGGTCGACGAGGTCGAGCAGATGGTGATGATGCGGGCCATGCTGGAAGGCTTGGCAGCCCGGCTCGTCACCGCGGCCGCCGACCCGGGCGTGCTCGGACGCTTGCGCGAGCTGCACGATCGCATCATCGCCCGGGCCCGCGCCGAGGACTTCCCGACCTGGCGCGAGCTGAACTGGCGATTCCACGAGCTGCTCTGCGAATCGGCCGGCAATGCGCTCCTGCTCAAGAGCTGGCTCGGCATGCGCAACCTCGTGCGCGTCTACCTGCACCAGAACCGCGCCTACGAGACCGGCTTCCGCCAGATCGTCGCCCATCACGAGGCGTTCATGGCCGTGCTGGAATCGGGCGACCCCGACGAGGCCGAGCAGCTCCTGCGCAGCGTGCTGCTGGAGCGCGGCTACGACTCGATCGAGCGCGCGGTCCCGGCCGCGATGGCGAGCTGGGTGACCCGTACGGTCGATGCGGACGGACGGGTGCTGCACCTGGGGTGAGACGCATCGCGGCCCAAGGCGCTTGCATACTGTCTACAGTCCGATACTGTTGATCAAGCGACCGGCGAATGCCGGCAAATGAGACGGGCGGAGGGAAGGATGACGCCAGGAACCGAAGCGCGGCCGGGCACCGGCGGCGCAGGGGCGCTCGCGGGCGTGCGCGTCCTCGACATCTCGAATTATCTGGCGGCGCCGCTCGCCTCGATGTTCCTCGCCGACTTCGGTGCCGAGGTGATCAAGGTCGAGCGGCCCGGCCGCGGCGACGAGATCCGCTACTGGGGCAACAACAAGGACGGGGTCGGGCTCTACTACAAGGTCGTCAACCGCAACAAGAAGGCGATCACGCTGGATCTCCACTCGCCGCTCGGCGTCGAGGTGGTGAAGCGGCTGGTGCAGGACGCCGACGTCGTCATCGAGAACTACCGCCCCGGCACGCTGGAGAAGTGGGGCCTGGGATTCGACGTGCTGAGCCGCATCAACCCCGGCATCGTCATGCTCAGGATCACCGGCTTCGGCCAGACCGGCCCCAACAGTGCCAAGCCCGGCTTCGGCACGCTGGCCGAGGGCTATGCGGGCTTCGCCTACATCAACGGCTATCCCGACCGGCCGCCACTGCTGCCGAGCTTCGGCCTCGGCGATTCGACGACCGGGCTGATGGGCGCCTACCTCGTCATGGCCGCACTTTGGAACCGCAAAGTCAACGGCGGCTCCGGGCAGATCATCGACCTCGCGCTCTACGAATCGCTGTTCACGCTGCTGGGGCCGCAGGTCGTCGACTTCGACCAGCTCGGCATCGTGCAGGAGCGCCAGGGCAGCCGCCTGCCCTTCACCGCGCCGCGCAATACCTTCCGCACGCGCGACGGCAAGTGGGTGGCGATGGCCGGAGCGGCACAGTCGATCTTCGAGCGCATCTGCGAGGCGCTGGAGGTGCCGGAGCTGATCCGCGACCCGCGATTCGTCGAGAACCGCCTGCGCATCACCAACGCGGCGGCACTCGACGTCGAGCTGCAAAAGGCGTTCGACAACTTCGACTACGACGAGATCATCGCCCGCTTCGAGCGCCACCAAGCCGCCGTCGCGCCGGTCAACAACGTGGCCCAGATCTTCGACGAGCCGCATTTCGCCGCGCGCGAGAACATCGTCGGCGTCCATGACGAGGAGCTGGGCGGGCAGCTTCGGATGCAGAACGTCGCCGGCAAGCTGTCGGGCACGCCGGGCGAGGTCCGCCATTCCGGCCGCAGGCTGGGCGAGGACAACTACGAGATCCTGGTGCAGCGGCTGGGCATCTCGCCGGCCCGGCTGGCGGAGGCGGGCATCGCGGTCGAGGTCCCCGGAGAGGCGGCCGCCGCGCAATGAGGATAGCCGCCGAGCTGGTCGTCAACGGCATATTGCTGGGCGGCCTCTATGCACTGATGGCCTGTGGGCTGAACCTCATCTTCGGGGTGATGAAGGTCATCAACTTCGCCCACGGCGAGTTCCTGGCCATCGGCGCGCTCTCGACGGTGTGGCTGGTCGTCGGGCTGCAGCTGCCGTTCTGGGTGGCGCTCGTCCTCGTCCCCATCGGCATGGGCGCGCTCGGCGTCGTCGTGCAGACGACGCTGATCCGGCGCGTCGCCGACGGGCCGATGATCATGTCGCTGCTGCTGACCTACGCGCTCTCCACGATCCTGGTGAACGTGGCGATCCTCATCTGGGGCGGCGGCTTCCGCGGCCTGCCGGGGGTGCTGGGCGGCTCGTTCGACATCATGGGGCTGCACCTGTCCCGCGCCCGCCTGCTGGCCTTCGCCGTCGCCATGGCGGCCAGCATCGGCGTCTGGGTCTTCCTCAATACGCACATCATCGGCAAGGCGATCCGCGCGGTGTCGCAGGAGCCGGAGATCGCGACCATCTCGGGCATCTCGGTCGAGTGGGTGCGCAACCTCACCTTCGGGCTGGGCGCCGCGATGGCGGGGGCGGCGGGGGTGCTGATCGCGCCGATGTTCGCCTCGGAGGCGCAGCTCGGCGTCCGCTTCCTGATCAAGGCCTTCGCGGTGATCATCATCGGCGGCATGGGCAGCTACACCGGCGCCATGGCGGCCGCCATCTTCCTCGGCGTCGTCGAGGTGGTGGGCGGCTACTGGCTCGGCCAGATCTTCGGCACGGCCCTTCTCTACGGGCTGATGCTGGCCGTGCTGCTGGTCAGGCCGCGGGGCCTGCTGGGCATCGGGGCACGCACGTGAAGGCGGCGCTCGCCCTCGCCGCGGCCGTCGTCGCGACCGCCTGCGGCCCCCTCTTCCTCAGCGAGTACGGCGTCTCGTTCGCCATCCAGCTCCTCATCTTCATGGTGCTCGGCTACTCGTGGAACATCATCGGCGGCTATGCGGGCTATCCGCATTTCGGCCAGACCAGCTTCTTCGGCGTCGGCGCCTATGTGGGCGCCCTGCTGATGCTGCATGCGGGGTTCCACTGGGCGGCGGCGGCGGCCGCGGCCGGCCTCTTCGGCCTCGTCATCGCGCTGCCGCTGGGCGGCGTCATGCTGCGCCTCAAGGGCCCCTACTTCGCCATCGGCATGTTCGCGCTGACCCGCGTGTGGGAGGCGCTCGCCTATGGCTGGTCGGGCCTGACCCAGGGCGGCACCGGCCTCTACCTGCCGCCCGCCTACAACCTCGTTCCCATCTACTACGTCACGGGCGGCATGGCGGTCGCCATGATCCTGCTGACGTGGTGGATCGACAACTCGCGCTTCGGCCTGCAGCTTCTGGCGATCCGCGAGGACGAGGGTGCCGCGGAATCGCTCGGCATCAAGACGACGCGGCTCAAGATCACCGCCTTCACGATCTCGGCGATCGCGCCGTCCGCCTGCGGATCGCTGTTCGCGACGTATCTCAGCTTCATCGACCCGACGACCGCCTTCGCGCCGATCAACGAGCTGACGACGATCGCCATGGTGCTGTTCGGCGGCCTCGGCACGGTGCTGGGGCCGCTGGTCGGCGCGGTGCTGCTGTCGGTCCTGAACGAGGCGCTCTGGGCGCGCTTCCAGGAGCTCTATCTCGGCATGGTCGGCGTCGCGATCGCGGTCGTCGTGCTCTTCATGCCGCGCGGCATCGTCAACCTCTTCGCCAAGCGCGGCTGGCTCCCGGCCGGCCGCGGCGCCTTCCGCCGGCTCGCGCCCGGTGCGCGCAAGGAGGCGTCCGATGGCCGGCGCTGAAGACGTGTTGCTGCGCGTGTCGGATGCGCGCAAGCGCTTCGGCGGCCGCACCGCGCTGGCCGGAGCGAGCTGCACCGTCCGGCGCGGCTCGATCACCGGCATGATCGGGCCGAACGGCTCGGGCAAGTCGACGCTCTTCAACTGCATCGCCGGCACCGAGCGGCTGGACGGCGGCACCGTCGCGTTCGCCGGCGCCCGCATCGACGGCAAGCGCCCGCACGAGATCTGCGCGGTCGGCATCGGCCGCACCTTCCAGATCAGCCGCCTCTTCCGCGAGATGACGGTGCTGGAGAACCTGATCGCCATCGCCCACGGCATGTCCGACGCCGAGGCGGTCAGGCGCGCGGGCGAGCTGCTGGAGCTGCTGGAGATCCGCCGGCTGGAGCACCGCTGGGCGAGCGAGCTGTCCTACGGCCAGCGCAAGCTGGTCGAGATCGGCCGGGCGCTGATGCTGGAGCCGACGATGATGCTGCTGGACGAGCCCTTCGCCGGCATCAACCCGCGCCTGCAGAACCGCATCGTCCGCCATCTCGACGCGCTGCGCGGCCGTGGGCTCACGATCTTCCTGATCGACCACGAGATGCGGATCGTGCTCGACGTCTGCGACACGGTCTTCGTCATGAACGAGGGGCAGGTCATCGCGGAAGGGCCGCCCGCCCAGGTGCGCGCCGATCCGCGCGTGCTCGAAGCCTATTTCTGAGAGGCCGCCATGTGGGCCATGCCGAAATCGGTGAAGGTCGTCGAGGTCGGTCCGCGCGACGGGCTGCAGAGCTTCCCGCGCTGGATCGAGACCGACGTCAAGGTCGCGATGGTCGACCGGCTGAGCCTCGTCGGCCTGCCGGTGATCGAGGTGACGGGCTTCGCCCATCCCCGCGTCATCCCCAACCTGCGCGACGCCGAGGAGGTGCTGGCGCGCATCCGCCGGCGGCCGGGCACCGTCTATCGCGGCCTCGTGCCGAATGCGCGGGGCGCCGAGCGCGCGGCCGGTGCCGGTGTCGACGAGATGCTGGGCCTCGTCACCGTCAGCGAAGCCTATCTGCGCAAGAACCAGAACATGACGATGGAGCAGGCGGTCGAGCAGGCGGGCGCCGCCTTCCGCATCGCGGACGCCGCCGGCATCGCCTTCGTCATGGCCATGGGCGCCTCCTTCTGGTGCCCCTACGAGGGTCGCATACCCGAGGAGAAGGTGCTCGGCCTGCTGGCGCGCTTCCGCGACATGGGCATGCGCCGCTTCTACCTCGCCGGCTCGACCGGCATGGAGGACCCCGCCCATGTCAACCGCCTCTTCCGCAAGGCATCCGACCGCTGGCCCGACATCGAGCTCGGGTTCCACGTCCACAACATGGCGGGCATCGGCACCGCCAACGTGGTGGCGGCGCTCGACGGCGGCGCCGTCAGCATCGAGGGGGCGATCTGCGGCATCGGGGGCGGCATGACGCTGCCGACGACGATCGCGTCGGTCGGCAACCTGCCGAGCGAGGACGTCGTCCACCTGCTGAACGAGATGGGCAACGCGACCGGTGTCGACACCGCGGCCATGCGCGACGCGTCGCGCGACGTCGCCGCCATGCTCGGCATCCAGCCCCGCAGCCACCTTGCGCATTCCGGGACCCGCGCGGACGTCATGGCCGCGGGCCGCGACAACCCGCGTCACCACCCGATCTGATCGCCCCGACCCGCCCGCTCCGAACGGGCGGTGGAACCGACACAGGGAGGAGAAAGCGATGCTGACCAGACGGACTTTCCTCGCCGCCACCGCGGCGACCGCCGCCACTGCCGCCACCGGCCCCGTGCGCGCCGCCGAGCCGATGGTCATCGGCCTGCCCTTGTCGCAGACCGGCAACCTCGCGGACTCCGCCGAGCACGTCTACAAGGCCTTCGTCCTGTGGCAGGAGCAGATCAACGCCAAGGGCGGGCTGCTCGGGCGCAAGGTCGAGTTCAAGATCTACGACGACAAGAGCGACCCGGCGACCGCCGCGCGCCTGACCGAGCGCCTCATCACCAGCGACAAGGTCGACCTGCTGCTGTCCCCTTACGGCTCGGCCGGCACGTCGACCGCGAGTGCCGTCGCCGAGAAGCACAAGGTCGTCATGCTGAACGTCGCCGGCGCCTCGCAGCAGATCCACCGCCGCGGCTTCAAGTACATCTTCCAGGTCGTGGCCCCCGTCTCGTCCTACGTGACCGGCGTCTTCCCGCTGGCCGAGACCCAGGGCTACAAGTCGCTCGTCTACATCTCGCGCGACTACTCGGCCGCGCGCGACATGGAGGCCGAGATCAAGGAGAAGAGCGGACCTCTCGGCATCAAGATCCAGATGGTCGAGTACTTCCCCTCGGGAACCGTCGACTTCGCGTCCTACATCGCCCGCGCGCGCGAACTGAACCCCGACATCTGGATCTCGGTCGGCTATCCGAACGAGGCGATCGAGATGATCCGGCAGATGAAGGCGAACAACTATTTGCCGAAGATGTTTGTGCACAACGGCGTGTCGCAGGAGGACTTCCTCTCGGCGACCGGCGCCGACGCGGAATACGCCTTCGGCATGTCGCTCTACGAGCCGATGCTGAAGACCAAGGGCAACGACGCCTTCGTGCGCGACTTCAAGGCGAAGTGGAACTACGAGCCCGGCTACTACGCCGCCTGCGGCTGGGGCGCCATCAAGGTGCTGGAGGAGGCGGTCACCAGGATCGGCAGCACCGACCAGGAGAAGCTCCGCCAGGCGCTGTCGACCCTGGAGACCGAGACCGCCTTCGGCCCCTACAAGGTCGACGCGACCGGCGGCCAGGTCGCCAAGAAGGGCCTCATCGTCCAGGTGCAGAAGGGCAAGCGCGAGATCGTCTGGCCCTTCGAGGTCCAGTCGGCCAAGGCCGTCCTGCCGCTGCCGGGTTGGTCGCAGCGGTGATCGCCGCCGGCGCCGCGATGCCCGCCTCCGCTTCCATGACCGCGACGGACCCGATCCTGACGGTCCGCGACCTGACGACCGGCTATTTCGGCGTGCCGGTCGTCAGGAAGGCGGACATGGACATCCGGCGCGGCGCCATCACGTCGGTGATCGGGCCGAACGGCGCCGGCAAGTCGACGGCGCTGAAGGCCGTCGTCGGCCTGCTGAAGGCGTGGACGGGCAAGGTCGCCATGAACGGGCAGGACATCACGGCCCTGCCCGCCCATGCCCGGGTCGGTCGAGGCCTCGCCTTCGTGCCCCAGGGACGCATCGTGCTGCCCGAGATGACGGTGCTGCAGAACCTGGAGATCGGCGCCTTCACCATCCGGCGCGAGAAGGCGCGGGTGCGGGATGCGCTCGACCGGGTGATGACCCTCTTCCCGATCCTGCGCGAGCGCCGCCAGCAGCTCGCCGGCACCATGAGCGGCGGCGAGCAGCAGATGCTGGCGATCGGCCGTGCGCTGATGACGTCGCCCGAGGTGATCGTGCTGGACGAGCCTTCGCTCGGCCTGTCGCCCAAGCTGGTCGACCAGGTCTTCGCCAAGATGGTCGAGCTGAAGCGCGAGGGCTTCACGGTGGCGATGGTCGAGCAGAAGGCCTCCAAGGCGCTCGAGATCTCCGACTGGGCCTATGTGCTCCACACCGGCCGCGTCGCCTTCTCCGGTGCCGCACACGACATCCTGCACGACGAGGACGTGAAGCGACTCTATCTCGGCCAGGGACCGGACGATGCCGCCGCCATGGCCGAAGAGGAGGACGACGAGGACATCTAGGGCCGCCGTGCCGGCCCGACGCTTTCCAACGCGAGGATTGGCGCCATGCAGCCGCTGCGCAGCTTCCTGTTCACTCCCGCCGACCACGCCCGCCGCGTCGAGAAGGTGTTCTCGGTCGGTGCCGACGCCGCCATCCTCGACCTCGAGGATGCGGTCGCCATCGCCCGCAAGCCGGCCGCCCGCGCGCTCGCGGTCGCCGCGCTCCAGCGCCCGCGCGGCGACTGCCTCGGCTATGTCCGGGTCAACGCCATGGAGACGGAGTTCTGCTTCGGCGACCTCCACGGCATCGTCCATCCCGGCCTCGACGGCATCGTGCTGCCGAAGGTGGAGACGGCGGCCGGCCTGCTCGCCGTCGACTGGGCGGTCGGGAACCTGGAGCGCGAGCGCGGCCTGCCCGCGGGCGGCATCGACATCATGCCGATCATCGAGACCGCCAAGGGCCTGGCCAACATCGATGCGATCGCGCGCTGCGGCAGCCGCATCAAGCGGGTCTCCTGCGGCGCCGGCGACTTCACGCTCGACCTCAACATGGTGTGGAGCCGCACCGAGACCGAGCTGCTCCATGCCCGCGCCACCAT
>JBFWXJ010000284.1:0-8337 GCA_050187535.1 Alphaproteobacteria bacterium
TGCGGGGCCTCCTGTCGAAGGACGAGGTCGCGGCACTGCGCGCCGTGGTGCCCGAGCTGATGGCGCGGCCGGGCCCGGAGATCAAGCGGATGCCCGACGGCAGCGCGCGCCTCGTCTACGCGCCGCATGCCTATTCCGACCCGTACATCACGCTGAGCCGGCTGCCGCGCATCCTCGGCACGGTGCGCGCGCTCCTCGACGACGAGGCCTATGTCTACCAGAGCCGCATCAACCTGAAGCTGCCCTTCGCCGGCGACGCCTGGTCGTGGCACCAGGATTTCTCGACCTGGCACCGCCGCGACGGGATGCGGCGCCCGCACGCGGTGATGACGGCGGTCTTCCTCGACGACTGCACCGTCGCCAACGGCCCGCTGTTGGTCATCCCCGAGAGCCACACCGACGATCTCGACACCATCCTCGGCCGCGAAGCCGACGTGCAGGGCTATGCGGTGGAGCGCGTCGGGACCGACGTCATCGCGGAGCTCGCCAACCGCACGAGCATCGTCGACCTGCTGGGCCCCGCGGGATCGGTCGCCTTCATCCACCCGACGCTGATGCACGGCTCGGCACCGAACATGACGCCCTGGCCGCGCTCGATCTTCTATCTGAACTACAACGCCGTCTCGAACGCGACCGCACAGAGCGAGCGCGCCTGGTACATGAACAACCCGGACACGTCCGCCCTCGTCGAATGCGGCGACGGCGACCTGCTCAGGGCCGCGCCGGTCGCGGCCTGATCCATTCCTTCGGCAGGGGCCTCATCCTGAGCCTGTCGAAGGATGAGGTTCGCCGGCCTGTGCAACCTCACCCTTCGACAGGCTCAGGGTGAGGAAACAGGTTCGGTTCAGAGGCTTCGGAGTGCGATTTAGGCGCTCCTTGCCATCAGGCCGCCGTCGACCAGGATCTCGGTGGCGGTCACGTATTTCGCCTCGTCCGACGCGAGGTAGAGGACGGCATAGGCGACGTCCCAGGCGTCGCCGCGGCGACCGAGCGGGACGCGGGTCTTCGCCTCCGCGCGCAGGGTCGCGAGGTCGGCGCGGCCCTTCTGGCGCGACACGCGGTGTTCCAGCAGGGGCGTATCGATCATCCCCGGGATGACGGTGTTGCAGCGGATGCCGTCGCGGGCGTAGCGCACGGCGATCTGGCGGGTGAACTGCACCAGCGCCGACTTGCTGGCGGAATAGCCGACATGGTCGTGGCCGAGATGGCGCAGGCCGCCGATCGACCCGACATTGACCACCGCACCCGACTGCTGCGCCACCATCCCCGGCAGCACCGCCTTGCAGGTGATGAACACGCTGGTGAGGTTGAGGTCCATCTGCGTGCGGAAATCGTCGACCGACATCTCGACCGGGCCGCCGGTGATCGAGCCGCCGACGTTGTTGTGCAGCACGTCGATCCGCCCGAAGCGCGCCAGCACTTCGCCCACCATCGCCTCGACCGAGGCCTGGCTGGTGACGTCGACCTCTGCGGTCATCGCCTCCCCGCCCTCCTCCGCGATCAGGCGCACCGTCTCGGCGGCCGCAGCCGGGTCGCGATCGGCGACCACGACGCGCGCCCCTTCCCGCGCGAAGAGCACGGCCGATGCCCGCCCGTTGCCCCAGCCGGGACCGACCGACCCGGCACCGGTGACCAACGCGACCTTGCCTGCGACACGACCGGCCATGGGGTGGCCTCCTCCTTCGACTGTCACGGGTAGGGGACGACCTCGCCGCGGGCGAACTTCTCGCGGAACTCGAGCGCCGCTTCCTCGATCGTCATGAAGACGGCGCCGCGCTGCTTCAGCGCCTCGATCAGGCCGGACAGCGCCAGCATGCGGTGGCCGCGGCCTATGACGTAGGGGTGGAAGGTGTAGGTGAGGATGCCCCAGTCGTAGCTCTGCTTCATGTAGTCGAAGTCGGCGATCCAGTTCTCCAGCACCAGGCGGGCGTTCATCAGCCCGGGCAGGAGCTGGCTCTGGGTGCGCAGGAATTCGAAATGCGGGAAGTCATCGAGCGACCAGGAGATCGGCATCTCGATCAGGCCGGTCTTCTCGCCGAACTTCGCCGGCGCGTCGGCGACCACGACGTCGCCGCGGCGCACGAAGTACGGGCAGTGGTCGTTGCCCATCAGGCTGCTCTCGTAGAGGAAGCCGTGCTCCAGCAGCAGGTCGACGGTGCGGTCGCTGATGTCCCAGGCGGGCGAGCGGTAGCCGGGCGGCTTGCGGCCGGTCAGGCGCTCGATCGCCGCGATGCCGCGCACCAGGCCGTCCGCCTCGTCCTCGGCCGACAGGTTCGCAGGCGGCACATGGGTCCAGCCGTGATGGCTGACCTCGTGGCCGCCGGCGACGATCTCACGGCAGCGCTCGCCGTAGGTCTCGATGACGATGCCGGGGACGTACCAGCTCGACCGGATGGCGTGCCGGCGGAGCAGCTCGAGGATACGGCCGGCGCCCAGCACGCCGAACTCCCCGCGCGAGACCGGCGTCGGCGTCGTGAGGCCGCGCGCGGCGAAGCCGGACCAGGTGTCGAAGTCGAAGCTGAGGCAGGCGATGTGCCGCGCCATGGCAGGGCTCCCGTCCGTCGGGGTCTGAAGAGAGATGGGAAGGGGTGTCAGGCTTCGCGGAACGCGTCCTCGCGCACACGGCGCAGGCGCGGCAAGAGGACCAGCGCCAACAGCACCACGGACGCGAGCAGCAGCCCCAGGCTGATCGGCCGCTCGACGAACACCGACGGGTCGCCGCCCGAGATGAGCATGGCGCGGCGCAGGTTCTCCTCCATCAGCGGCCCCAGCACGAAGCCCAGCAGCAGCGGCGCGGGCTCGGCGCCGACCTTGATGAAGAAATACCCGAAGAAGCCGAACAGTGCCGTGAGATAGACGTCGAAGACCGAATTCGAGACGCTGTAGATGCCGATCGCGCTGAACACCAGGATCGCCGTGCAGAGCAGGCGATAGGGGACCCGCAGCAGGGCCACCCAGATGCCGATCAGCGGCAGGTTGATGATCAGCAGCATGAGGTTGCCGATCCACATGCTGGCGATCAGGCCCCAGAAGAGGGTCGGCTGCGATGCCAGCACCTGCGGGCCGGGCTGGATGCCGTGCATGATGAGCGCCCCGACCATCAGCGCCATCAGCGCGTTCGACGGGATGCCCAGGGTCAGCATGGGAATGAAGGACGACTGCGCGCCGGCATTGTTCGCGGCCTCCGGCGCGGCCACGCCCTCGATGGCACCCTGGCCGAAGCGCGAGGGGTCGCGCGCGAGCTTCTTCTCGACGGCGTAGGCCGCGAACGCGCTGAGCACCGCCCCACCGCCCGGCAGCACGCCCAGGATCGAGCCGACGACGGTGCCGCGCACGATCGGTGCCGCCGACCGCATCAGTTCATCGCGGGTCGGCCACAGGCTGCCCAGCCGCGTCGTCACCAGCGTGCGGTCGGTGCCGCGCTGCAGGTTGTGGATGATGTCGCCGACGCCGAACAGGCCGAGCGCGATCGCCACGAAGCCGATGCCGTCGGACAGTTCCGGCATGTGGAAGGTGTAGCGCTGTGCGCCGGAATTGACGTCGATGCCGACCATGCCGAGCAGCAGCCCGACCAGGATCATGGCGAGCGCCTTCACGACCGAGCCGCTGGCCAGCACGATCGCGCCGATGAGGCCGAAGACCATGAGGCTGAAGTTGTCGGCGGGGCCGAAGTCGATCGCGAGCCTGGTCAGCGGCTCGGCGACGGTGACGATGAGCAGCGTCGCGACGGTGCCCGCGAAGAACGAGCCGAGCGCCGCGATGGCGAGCGCCGCACCGGCCCGGCCGCGCCGCGCCATCTGGTAGCCGTCGAGGCAGGTGACGACCGACGACGCCTCGCCGGGCAGGTTGACGAGGATCGCCGTGGTCGAGCCGCCGTACTGGGCGCCGTAATAGATGCCGGCCAGCATGATGAGCGCCGTTACGGGCGCCATCGTGAAGGTGATCGGCAGCAGCATCGCGACCGTCGCGACCGGCCCGATGCCGGGGAGCACGCCGATCAGCGTGCCGACGAGGACGCCGGCGAGACAGAACGCGAGGTTGGTCAGCGAGAGCGCCTCGCCGAAGCCGACCGCAAGGTTGCCTACGAGGTCCATCAGAACGGCAAGGCGGGCATCGGCAGCCCGAGCAGGGTGCGGAACAGGAAGGTGCAGAAGACCGCCAGCACGGCACCGAACAGCGCCGCCTCCCGCCAGCGCCGGTCGGGCGCGGCCGCCGTCGTCACGAGCACCATGGCGAAGACGGTGACGAGCAGCCCGACGCGCTCGACGGCGAAGCCGAAGACGAGGATCGACGCCAGCACGATCGCCGTGCCGCGCCACGACCACTCCTCCAGCTTCGGGCCGTCGACCGCGAGGGCCGCCAGCCCGAGGCCGGCACCGAAGAGCAGCAGCGCGCAGCTCAGTACCTTCGGCAGGTAGCCCGCGCCCATGCGCAGCGCCGTGCCCATGGGAAGCTTCCAGCCGAGCCACAGGCCGAGCCCGCCCATGGCCAGGAGGAAGGCCGCGAAGAGGAGCTGCTGCTGGTCGCGGACGCGGAACATGGCCCTCGGCCCGCTACTCCTTGAGGTTCACCTTCTTGCCGACCTCGATCCACTGGTTGATCAGCTTCTCGGTCAGCGCCTGGTGCTCTTCGGGCGTGTTGCCGACGATGTCGTAGCCGCGGTCGGCCAGCTTCTGGGTCATCTCCGGCTCGCGCATCACCGCGACGATGGCGTCGCGCAGGATGCGGCGCACCTCGAGCGGCGTCTTGGGCGGCGCATGGACGCCCCAGACGCTGGTCACGTCCGCGCCCTCGACCCCGCTTTCCTGGAAGGTCGGCACGGTCGGCATCGACGCGTCGCGCTTGGGGCCGGTCACGGCGATCGCGCGCAGGGCCCCGCTCTCGACATGCGGGCGCGCGCTGCTGATACCGCCGAACTGCATCGAGACGTGGTTGCCCAGCAGCGCGTTGATCGCCGGCCCCGACGACTTGAATGGCACGTGCGTGATGCTGGTCCCGGCGACGAGGTTCAGCATGACGCCGACCAGGTGCGGCGACGAGCCGATGCCGCCCGAGGCATAGGTCAGCTTGGTCGTCTTGGCGAGCGCGACCACCTCCTTCAGCGTCGTCGCCTTGAGGGCGGGGTTGACGATGAGGATGACCGGCCCCTGGGCGAGCATGGTGACCGCCGAGAAGTCCTTGATCGGGTCGTAGGGCAGCGAATCGAGCACCGCCGGATTCTGGTAGAAGGCGTTGTCGGCGAGATAGAGCGTGTAGCCGTCGGGCTTGGCGCGGGCGACGAGGTCGGCCCCCAGCACGGCGGTGGCGTCGGGACGGTTCTCGATGACGATCGGCTGACCCAGCTTCTTCTCGACCGCCGGCATGACCAGCCGGGCGATGATGTCCGAGCCGCCGCCCGGCGCACGCGGCACGATCACCTTGATCGGCCCGCTCGGAAAGGTCTGCGCGGATGCGGCGGCCGGCAACAGCATCAGGCCGGCCAGCGCTCCCAGGAGGTGACGTCTCGCGATCATTGCCGGTGCTCCCCGTTCGTTGTGGCTCCCATGTCGATCCGTCACGCCGTCGGCCCTCACGCCGCGGGCGGCGTACGCGCGCCGAGCGACAGCCCGCCGCAGACGTAGAGCGACTGGCCCGTGACATAGCTGGTGCGCGCGTCGAGGAAGAAGGCGATCGCCTGCGCCACCTCCTCGGGCTGCCCCAGCCGCTGCATCGGCACCGCCTGGCGCAGCCGCGTCACGTCCGGCGCATTGTGCGGATTGTTGCGCCGGAACAGCTCGGTGTCGATCATCCCGGGCCCGACGGCGTTGACGGTGATGCCGAACGGCGCCAGCTCGACCGCCCAGCCCCGCGTCAGCGAGGCCACCGCCGACTTCGTCGCCGCATAGGCGCTGCGCGTCTCGCGCCCGTGGACGGCGCGGCTGGTCAGGTTGACGATGCGCCCGAAGCCCGCGTCCTTCATCGCCGGCAGGGCCGCCTGGACCGCCATCAGAACGCTGCCGATGTTGAGCCGGGAGAGCCAGCGCTGCGTCTCGGGCGAGCCCTCGACCACGTTCTCGCGCTGCGAGGAGCCGACGTTGTTGACGAGGCGGGTGAAGGCATAGCGATCGGCGAGCCGGGCGAGCGCGGCCTTGGCCGCTTCCGCGTCCGTCACGTCGACCTGCTCGAACGCCGTGAGCTCGGGCGGAGCGGCCGCCGCCTTGTCGAGGCCCAGCACCGTGTAGCCGTCGGCGGCGAGCCGGCGGACGACGGCCCGGCCGATGCCCTGGGCGACGCCGGTGACGAGGACGGTTCCCGTTGCGGTCATGGCCGCCTCCTCAAAAGGTCAGCCGGCCGGCCGTGCGGCCGCCGCAGACGAGCAGCGCCTGACCGGTGATCGCGTCCGAGCGCGGGTCGAGGAAGAAGGCGACGGCGTGCGCCACGTCGTCGGCGGTCGGCCGGCGGATCAGGTAATAGTCCTCGCTCGGATCGCTGCGCGGGTCGTCGCCCGCGTCGGGTCCGGCGACGACCGCGTTGACCGCGACGCCCAGCGGCGCGAACTCAAGCGACCAGCTGCGCGCCAGGCCCAGCATGCCGCCCATGACCGCACTCGCCATCGCGTGGTCCGGCGTCGTGCCCGCAGCCCAGTCGAGCACGAAGACGAGCCGCGAGGGCCGCGGCGGCGGCGCCTCGGTGTAGAGGCGCTTGGCGACCTGGCCGGCAACCGCCAGCGAGCGGTCGAGCGCATCCATAACCTGCGCCACGTCGACCTCGGCCACGCCGCCGCGCGGCGGCAGGGCGGCGGCGATCACGGTGGCGGCCGATGTCCGCGGCGGCCCCGCCAGCAGCTCGGCGATCGCGGCATCTCCGCCGACGACCGCGACCCTGTAACCGTCCGCGGCAAGCCGCTTCTCGACGGCCGGAACACCGCTGCGGCCGAGCCCGATGACGAGTGCCTCACCCAGGCTGCTGACAGTCTCGCTCATGCCGCCTCGCGGTCGTCGTGGAATTTCAGGAGCTCGGCGGCGCAGCGATGCGGCACCGCGTCGGTGATGTTGTGCGGCATGTCCTCGAACACCACGAAGCGGTGGTCGGGCACGGTGCGCAGGATCGCGTAGTTGTCCATCGAATGGACCGGGTCGTTGCTCGGCACCACGAAGAGCGAGGGGCACGCGATCTCGCGGATGCGGTCGCCGAAGTCGTAGCCCGTCATCATGCGCACGAAGCGGGCGAGGAACCGCGGGTCGTTGCGCGCCGACTCCGTGACGAACCAGTCGACGAAGCCGGGCTCGACCCGATCCACATGGAAGCGCTGGCGCGCCGTGCGCCGCAGGAAGGCTGCCACCCCCTCGCGCATCAGCCCGGCGGTCCAGTCGCTGTAGTCGTTGTGGCCGGTCGAAGGGGCGAGCCCGGGGATCGCGGCGTAGGAGGCGAGCGACAGGAATCGGTCGGGATTTCCGACCGCCGCCAGCATGCCGATGATGCCGCCGGTAGACGAGCCGACGGCGTGCGCACGCTCGACCTCGAGATGGTCGAGCAGCTCGACATAGTCGCGCGCCAGCCGGTGGATCGAGAGCTCCTTGTCCTCGCCGGGAATCTCGGACGCGCCGTGCCCGCGCATGTCCCAGCGGACCACGCGCCAGCGCCCGGCCAGATGCGGCACCCACTGGTGAAAGCGGTTCATGGTGCCCATCGCCGCATGCATGAGCACCATGGTCTCCGGCTTGCGCCACGGCGGCGTGAAATCGGTCACCGCGTAGCGGATCGCGATGCCGTCGGAGGTGCGGAACTCCCGCAGGGACCCATCCATCCGCGCCGCTTCCCTTCTGCCGCCCGGCCGTATCGTATTCCGATACGGCACTTCGATATCTGATACCTTGCAAGCGGTGTTCCGGCTTGTCAAACCGCCTGCGTCAAAACACCTTCCTGCGGCGCCACTTGCCCGGGCGCTCGCCGGGGAAGGCCAGTCCGCTGGCGTCGACGCCGAGGTCGACCATGGTCTTGGCGAGGCTGATGGCGCAGCGATAGCCCTCCAGCACCGGCACTTCCCAGCCGATCTCCTTCAGCCGCTTCTGCAGCAGGGGCTGCATCCAGAACGAGGCCGAGCAGCCCAGCATGATGACGTCGGCGCCGTCGTCCTCGATCGCGGCCACCGCCTCGACGACGGCCGCCTCCAGCATCTCCGACGTCCCGCTCTGCAGCGCCTTGTCGCGCTGCTGCTGGATCGGATGCGGGTCCGGCAGGTGCGGCTTGGGCAGCGGGAAATTGACGTTGCGGATGGAGGCGCAGCGGTCGGTCATCCGGTACTGCACGACCAGATTGTACATCTGCATGTTGTGCGTCTCGGAGATGTCGACGATC
>JBFWXJ010000285.1:0-8306 GCA_050187535.1 Alphaproteobacteria bacterium
CCGGCTCGTCGAACGCCATGAGATGCTGCGCGCCGTCTTCGGGGAGGATGCGACCCAACGCATTCTTCCGGTCGAGCAGGTGCCGATGTGTGCGGTTCCGGTTCACGATCTCACCGGACTGGCCCCCGACGAGGCGGCGGAGCAGCGTGCCGGCGTGGAGCGGCACTTTCGCGACGAGGGGTTCGATCCGGCGAGGCCGCCGCTCTTCCGGTTCGCCATCGTCCGCGATCGGGCTGGCGACGTCCTGCATTTCGCGTGCGATCTGATCGTCGCGGACGGGCCCAGCCTGTTCCTCCTGCTGGACGAGCTGGCGACGCTGTACGACGCGCCGGATGCGGCGCTGCCGCCGATCGGCTTCTCCTTCCGCGACTACGTGCTGGAGCAGCGGCGCCGCGCCCCGGCGCTCGCCGCTGCGCGCGACTATTGGGCAGCGCGCCTCGATCGGCTGCCGGGGCCGCCGGCGCTGCCCGTGCTTCCGGGTGATCCGACGGGGGTCGGCTTCACCCGGCTGTCGGCGTTGCTGGAGCGTGCGGGCTGGGCTGCCTTCCAGCGCCACGCCTCGGCCCATGGACTGACCGCCGTCGGCGCAGTGATGACCGCCTTCGCGCAGTCGCTGGCGGCATGGGCGGAAGCGCCCGAGTTCTGCCTGAACGTCACGCTCGCGACGCGTCGTGCGATGCATCCGGACGTGTTCCGGCTGGTGGCGGACTTCACCGGCAACGTGCTGCTCGCGATCCCGCCGCGGGACGGGTCTTCCTTCGCCGACCACGCGCGGGCGATCGCCCGGCAGCTCGCCGCCGATGCCGAGCGGGCCGAGCATTCCGCCGTGCAGGTCATGGCCGCACTCTCCGGCCGGCGCCGGTCGCCGGTCGCCATGCCGGTCGTGTTCACCGCTCTGCTCGGCTACGCCACGCTCCTCAAGCGTCCGGTCGCAATCGACGCGATCGGGCGCTACCTCGGCGGTGCGACCCGCACCCCGCAGGTGTGGCTGGATGCCCAGGCACTCGAGGCTGAGGAGGGGCTGCACCTCTCCTGGGATTTGCGGGAAGGGGTCCTCGCGCCCGACGTCGCATCCAACATGTTCGCCGGCTTCATGGCGCATGTGCGGCGGTTGGCGGAGGACGCGGCGGCATGGGACGAGCCCGCGGCACCTGCGTCGGACGCGGCCGATCTCGCGCCGCGGCGGGCTGCGAATGCGACCGCGGCCCGGCTGCCGCGGGAGCCCATCTTCGCCGGCATCCTGCGCCAGGCCGGAGCCCGGCCCGAAGTGGAGGCGCTGGTGGCGGCGGACCGTCGCCTGACCTTCGCCGCGCTGGCCGATGAGGCGACCGCCGCCGCCCGATCGCTGGTGGCGCAGGGTCTCCGGTCGGGCGATCTCGTCGCCGTCGTCATGCCGAAGGGATGGCGGCAGATCGTGGCGGCGCTCGCGACGGTGCTGGCGGGCGGGGCCTATGTTCCGATCGAGCTGCCGGCGCCGGCGGCCCGCATCCGGGACCTCGTGGAGCGGGCGGGCGCGCGCTTCGCGCTCGTCCATGAAGCACCGCTCCTGGACTGGCCCTGCACCGCCCACCGCCTCGATCGCCTGCCGCCGGCACCCGAGGCATCACTGCCCGAAGTGGCCGCGGGCGATCTCGCCTACATCATCTATACGTCCGGCTCGACGGGGACGCCGAAGGGCGTCGCCATGGCGCATGACGCGGTCTCCAACACCCTCCATGACGTGAACGGCCGGTTCGCGGTGGGGCCGGGTGATCGGGTCCTCGGCCTCTCGTCGCTCGGCTTCGATCTGTCCGTGTGGGACATCTTCGGTGTGCTCGGTGCCGGCGGCGCGCTGGTGCTGCCGGCACCCGAATCTCTGCGCGATCCCGCTCATCTCTCCGCGCTCGCGACCGGCGAGGGCGTGACGCTCTGGAACACGACCCCGGCCTACCTGAAGCTGATGATGGAGGCGCCGGGCGCAACGCTTCCGGCGACCCTGCGGCTCGCCATGCTGTCCGGCGACTGGATTCCGTTGGGGCTGGCGCGGCGGATGCTGGCAGAGCATCCCGGCGTGCGCTTGGTCAGCCTCGGTGGGGCCACCGAGGCCGCGATCTGGTCGATCTGGCATCCGATCGATCGCGTCGAGGCCGATTGGACCAGCATCCCCTACGGCCGGCCGTTGGCCAACCAGCGCTTCCATGTCCTAGACGAGGGGATGGCATCGGTGCCGACCGGTGAGATCGGCCAGCTCCACATCGCCGGCGCCGGCCTCGCCGAAGGTTACTGGCGCGATCCCGACCGCACGGCGGAAAGCTTCATCCGCCACCCCGAGACGGGCGAGCGTCTCTATCGCACCGGCGACTACGGCCGGTATCTGCCGGACGGCGCCATCGAGTTCCTCGGCCGCCGCGACGCCCAGGTGAAGATCGGCGGGCACCGGATCGAGCTCGCGGAGGTGGAGGCGGCGCTGATGCGGCTCCCCGGCATCGCCGAGGCGGTCGCTCTGCCCATCGACGATGCGGGTGGCAATCGGCGGCTCGCGGCCGCCTATCGCACCGATGGCGGGGTGACGCCGGAAGTGCGTGGCACGCTCGCCGAGATATTGCCCTCATACATGATCCCGGCCGTGCTCCTGGCGGTCGACCGCATGCCGCTCACGGCCAATGGCAAGGTCGATCGGCGGGCACTTGCCGATCGGGCGGCCGAGCGCCTGGCCGGCGCACGGCCGCCGCAAGCCCAAGCCGCTGCCCGGCTCGTGTCGCCGCCGGCGACGGCCCGCGACCCGGACCGCTTCGTGGCGGAGATGATGGCGTCGGCCGGCGTGCTGCAGGACGAGGCGGCACGCTGCGCCTTCGTCGCCTCCGCGCGCGGCACGAGGCGCGATCTCGGCCACCTGCCGGCCGTCGCCCTGCCGCCGGCGCCGCCGCGGGAGAATGGGCCGGAGCGAAGGTCGGTGCGGCGCTTCGCGGTGGGACCGCTCTCGCGCGAGCGCCTCTCGGCGCTGCTGGCCCCCCTGCAGAGCATGCCGACGGCCGAGGGCACGCGGCGGCGCTACGCGTCGGCCGGATCGACCTATGCGGTGCAGGTCTACCTCGTGGTGGCGCGCGGCGGTGTCGAGGCCGGGTTGTGGCACTACGATGCCGATGCCCACCGTCTCAGCCGCCTCGGGGAGTGCCCGGTTTCCCCCGCCAGCCTGCATGTGGCGACCAACCGGCCCATGGCCGCGGCCGCGGCGGTCACCATCCTGCTCATCGGCGATCTCGCCGCGATCCGTCCGATCTACGGAGAGCTCGCACCCGACCTGATGCGCGTCGAGGCCGGCGGAATCGGCCATCTTCTGGAAGAGACCGCGGCCGGCCTCGGCATCGGTCTGTGCGCCGTCGGCTGGCTCGACATGGCGCCGATCGCCGCCGTGCTGCGTCTGACGCCGGACCACATGCTCGTCCACGCGCTGGTCGCGGGCGAACCGGCCACTGTAGCCCCTCATGTCGTCGCTTCCGGGCCCGACCCCGAGTTGCGCGATCTCGTGCGGGGCGCCTGGCGCAGGGTTCTCGGCCATGACGACTTTGCCGATGACGCCAGCTTCTTCGAGGTCGGCGGCAACTCGTTCCTCGCGGTCGCCCTTCAGACGGACCTAGCCGGCAGGCTGGCCGCACCGCCCTCCGTGACCGATCTCTTCCGCCATCCGACCGTCGCGGCGCTCGCCCGGCATCTGGGTGGCGGCGGCCCCGCCGCGCCCGTACCGGCGACGCCCGCGCCGACGCCGGTTGCGCCGTTCGACCCGCTCGCCGAGCGACGGAGCCGGCGGCTCGCGGCGCGCCTCAACGGCGGCTCGCACCCGGTGTATGCGGCGGGAGAGTGACGTGGGTGCGGCACCGGACATGGCGGGGCGGATCGCCATCATCGGCATCGGCTGCCGCCTGCCCGGGGCCGACGATCCGGAGACGTTCTTCGCGAACCTGGCCGCGGGGCGCGACGCGGTGCGGCACGGCCCATCGCCACGCCCGGGGACCGTCGGTGCCTTCGGCTCGATCGAGGACGTGGAAGGGTTCGATGCGGCGTTCTTCCGCATCCCGCCGCGCCACGCCGAGTTACTGGCGCCGGAGCAGCGGCTGCTGCTGGAATGTGCGTGGTGGGCGCTCGAATCCGCGGGCTATGTTCCCGACGCCGCGCCCGGCGCCGTCGGCGTCTTCGTCGCGGGCGCGCGGCCGACATACCGCCAGGGGCCGCTGCGCCATCCCGCCGAGCAGATCGTGGCCGACGCCGCGATCGGCCAGGACTACGCGGCGACGCGGATCTCCTACAAGCTGAACCTGCGTGGCCCCAGCCTCGCGGTCGGGACCGCCAGCTCGGGCTCGCTCGTCGCCGTGCATCTCGCCTGCGAGGCGCTGATCTCCGGGCAGTGCGACATGGCGCTCGCGGGCGGCGCGTCCGTGACACTGCCGCAGGATGGCTACGACTACGATCCGGCGCTGATGTTCGCGCCGGACGGCCACTGCCGGCCCTTCGACAGCGCGGCCGGCGGTGCCGTTCCGGGGAACGGCGGGGCGCTCGTCCTCCTGAAGCCGCTCGCGGCCGCACTGGCGGACGGCGATCCGGTCATCGCGGTAATCGTGGCCGGCGCGGTCAACAATGACGGTGCCGGGAAGGTCGATTTCTACGCTCCGTCGCAGGCCGGGCAGGAGTCGGTGATCCGCGAGGCGCTGGCCATGGCCGGGCTGGCGCCGCCGGAAATCGGCTACGTCGAGGCGCATGGCACGGGCACGCCGCTCGGAGACCCGATCGAGGTCGCCGCCCTCGACGCGGTGTTCCGGGCCGGCGGTGCCGCCCCCGGGTCGATCGGGCTGGGCGCGGTCAAGTCGAACATCGGCCATCTCCACACCGCGTCGGGCGTCGCGGGCCTCGTCAAGGCGGCGCTGATGCTCGAACGTCGCACGCTGGTCCCGACGCTGCATTTCACCGGGCCCAGCCCGCTCAGCGTCCTGGCCGGCTCGCCCTTCTCGGTCGAGACCGCGACACGGCCGTGGCCGGCGCCCCCCGGCGGCGGGCCGCGCCGCGCCGGTGTCAGCGCCTTCTGGATCGGCGGCACGAACGCCCATGTCGTGCTGGAGGAGGGGCCGGAGCGGGCTGCACGCGCGGTCGACCCGGATTGGGCGCTCTTTCCCGTCGCGGCCCGCACCCCGACCGCGCTCGCGGCGGCGGCGCGACGCCTCGCGGATCGGATCGCCACCGACCCCACGCTGGCGCTGCGCGATGTCGCGGCGACGCTCAGCGCGGGGCGCAAGCACTTCGCCCACCGCCTCTGCGTCGTCGCGCGCACGCGTGAGGGGTTGATCGCCGGGCTGGGCGGCGCGGGTGCGGAGGGTGCGCCGGCGGACCTCCTGGCAGCGGCGGCGGCCTATGTCGCGGGAGGCGATCCGCCGGCGATGCCGATGGCGGATGCGCGCCGCGTAGCGCTGCCGGGATATCCCTTCGAGCGCAAGCGCCACTGGATTACCCAGGAAGCACCCGCGCAAGCCACCCCGGTCCCGGCGGCTCGGGTATCGGACGCGCCGACCGATCTCCTACCGAAGGTGCGGGAAGTGCTCGCCCGCACCCTCGGTCTGGAGCCGGCGGAGGTGGAGCCCGATCTCGGCTTCGGCGAGCTCGGCGTCGAATCCATTACGGCGCCACTCCTGGCGGTCGAGCTGACCGCGGCGATCGGCCGGACGGTGACGCCGGAGGATTTCTACAATTACCCGACCGCCGCGCGCCTCGCGGCAGGCCTCGCCGAGCGTCCGGCCGAGGCGGCGGCCGCTTCTACCCCGCCGCCGTCTGCCGACAAGGAAGCGGTCGCGGTCATCGGGATGGCCGGACGATTCCCCGGTGCCCCGGACCTCGATGCGTTCTGGCGCCTCGTGGTGGAAGGGCGCAGCGCGGTGGGGCCGTTGCCGGACGGCCTGTGGGGCACGGTGCCGACCGCCGGCCGGGCCGGCGGGCTGTTGCCGGACTACGATCGCTTCGACGCCGCCTTCTTCCAGGTCTCACCGCGCGAGGCCCGCCTCATGGACCCGCAGCAGCGGGTCTTCCTCGAGGAATGCTGGCGGGCGCTCGACGATGCCGGCCTCGCCGACGCGGCGCTGGCCGGCAGCGATGTCGGCGTCTTCGCCGGCGCCCAGGCGGGCGACTATCCGTCCGAAGGCGACGCCAGCCACGGCACGATCGGCCGCTCGCTCGCCGTGCTGGCGGCGCGCGTGGCCTATGCGCTCGACCTGCGCGGGCCGGCGCTGACGGTCGACACCGCCTGCTCGGCGGCGCTGGCGGCGGTGCATCTCGCCGTCCGCGCGCTCCAGGCCGGCGAATGCAGCGTCGCGCTGGCGGGCGGCGTCTCGATCTCGGTGCCGTTCCCGACCGGCCATGGCTTCTTCGCCGATGCCGGCCTGCTGTCGCCGGGCGGCGCCTGCCGGCCCTTCGCGGCGGACGCGGACGGCATCGTGCCGGCGGACGGCGTCGGCGTCGTCGTGCTGAAGCGGCTGGCCGACGCGCTGCGCGACGGCGATACCGTCCGCGGCGTCATCCGCGCGTCGGCCATGAACCAGGACGGCCGGACCAACGGCATCACCGCGCCGAACGGCCCGGCGCAGACCGCGCTGATCTCCGACCTCTACCGCCGCGCCGGCATCGCGCCATCGCAGATCGGTTATGTCGAGGCGCACGGCACCGGCACCAAGCTGGGCGACCCGATCGAGCTGGCCGCACTTGGCGCCGCTTTCGGCGAGGCGGGCTGCGCCGTCGGGTCGGTCAAGGCGAACATCGGCCACACCCTGCCGGCGGCCGGCATCGCCGGCCTCCTGAAGCTGCTGCTGGCGATGGAGGCGGGCCACCTGCCGCCGAGCCCGCCGCACATGGATTCGGGTGGGCGCGTGGCGCTCCCGGGATCGCGGTTCTTCGCGCTCGGGCGCGCCGAGCCCTGGCCCGCCACACAGCCGCTGGCGTCAGTCAGCGCCTTCGGCTTCGGCGGCACCAACGCCCATGTCGTGGTGGCGCCGCCGCCCGCCGCCACGGCGCCCGTCGCGGCTCCCGGCCCGGCTCCGATCGTGCTGTCGGCGAGGGACCCAGAGGCGCTCCGGCGGCGCGCCCGCGAACTCGGCGATTGGTCGTCGCGCAACGACGTGGCACCGGCCGAGATCGCCCGGGCGCTGGCCGCGGCCGCCGTCCTTCCCGTTCGCGCCGCCTTCCTGGCGGACGACCTGGGCGAGCTGCGCGCGGGGCTCGCCGCCATCGCCGCCGGATCGGCGCCGGCGCGCATCGACGGCGCGGCTGCCCGCTTCGTCGCCACGGGCGAGCGCCCGCTGGCGCGCGGCCCGGCGCGCCGCCGCCTGCCGCCCTATCCCTTCGCCCGCGAACGCTTCTGGATCGACGCGGCCGTCCCGCCGGCGGTCCAGCCCGCCGCACCGTCGCAGCCCCTGCCGTCCGCATGCTCGGGCACGCTGGCGGCGCTGCGCCGGCTGGTCGCCGAGGCGCTGATGCTGCCGGAGGCGGATGTCCTTCCGGACTCCGGATTCGCCACGCTCGGCATGGATTCGATCCTCGCCGCCGAGCTGGCGGGCCGGGTCAACGCCGAGATCGGCAGCGCCATCCGCGCGCTCGACTTCTACGACCATCCGACGCCGCAGGCCCTGGCCGCGGCGATCGACGGCGGTGCCCCCGCGGCGACGCCGGCGCCCGCCGCGCCGGCCGGCGAGTGGCTGCGGGAGGTGCTGCGCGCCGCGGTCGCCGATGCGCTCTACACCGCGCTGGAGACGGTGACGGACACCGTCGAGCTGCACACGCTCGGGCTCGATTCCATCCTCGCCGTCGAACTGGCGCGCAACCTGACCGAGCGTCTGGGCCGGCCGGTCCGCGCCATGGACTTCTACGATGCGCGCACCGTCGCCGCGCTGGCCGATCTCCTCGCGGCCCGCCCGTCGGAGGCTGTTCCGCCCGAGGGCGAGCCGACGCCGGTCGTCGCGGCGCCGGCCGAGCCCCAGCCCGCCGGCGCCGACCCGATCGCGATCGTCGGCTTCGCCGGGCGCTTCCCCGGAGCCGACGACCTCGATGCCTTCTGGGATCTGCTGCGCGAGGGCCGCGACGCGATCCGCGAAATCCCGCCCGAGCGTTGGCCGCTCGCTGGCTTCTTCGATGCCGGGCGCGGCGCCCCGGGCCGCAGCTACACCCGCTGGGGCGGCTTCCTCGACGGGATCGACCGCTTCGACCCGCTCTTTTTCCGCATCTCGCCGCGCGAGGCCGAGCTGATCGACCCGCAGGAGCGGCTCTTCCTCACCTGCGCCCAGGCGGCGGTCGAGGAT
>JBFWXJ010000286.1:0-8300 GCA_050187535.1 Alphaproteobacteria bacterium
GTCGGTCGCGCGCAGGAGCGGCTTCGATTGGGCCATCGGCGTGCCTCAGTAGCGCAGGTGCGAGAAGCGTCGCTCCAGCGCCGCCCCCGCCTGCGAGATGGTGAAATTGACGATCACGTAGAGCGCGCCCGCGGCGAAATAGAACTGCAGGATGAGATAGTTGCGGGCGATCGTCTGTTGCGTGGCAAGCAGCAGCTCGACGACGCCGATGATCGACAGCAGCGTCGTGCCCTTGACCATCTCGACCGCCGTGTTGACCCAGGGTGGCAGCAGCCGCCGCACCGCCTGCGGCATGAGCACGTAGCCGAGGCGCTGCCAGAAGCGCAGGCCGATCGCCTTCGCCGCCTCGGTCTGCCCAACCGGGATCGATTCGATGGCACCGCGCACCGTCTCCGACATGTGCGCGCCGCAAAACCCGCCCAGCGCCACCACGCCCGCGGTGAACGGCGAGATCTGGATGCCTAGCAGCGCCAGCCCGTAATAGCTGAAGAGGATCAGCACCAGCACCGGGATGCCACGGACGGCATCGACATAGCCGCGCAGCAGGAAGCGCACGGGCCACGGCCCGTAGACGAGGCCGATGCCGCCGAACGCGCCGATGATCGAGCCGGCGACGATCGTCAGGAACGAAAGCTGCGCCGTCACCCACAGGCCCGAGAGGAGCTGCGCGCGCGCCGCCCAGGCCTCGAAGAGGAAGCTGCCGGGCTCGAACGCGAACATCAGCGGATCACCGAGTAGCGCCGCTCGACCCGCCGGAGCGCCCAGGCGATGACGTAGCAGGTAACGAGATAGAGCGCGCTCGCCGTCAGCCAGCTCTCCATGACGCGGAAGGTGTTGGCGTTGATTTGGCGGGTGACGAAGGTCAGCTCGGGAATGGCGATCGCGGCGGCGAGCGACGTGTCCTTGAAGAGCGAGATCAGGTTGTTGGCGAGCGCCGGCAGCGTGATGCGGAACATGACCGGCAGCACGACGTTGGTCTGCCGCTGCCAGGGACGCAGCCCGATCGCCTTCGCCGCCTCGACGTAGCGCACGGGGATCGACATCAGGCCCGAGCGGAAGACCTCGGCCAGATAGCCGCCGGCGTAGATCGACAGCGTCAGCACGAAGCTCTGGTATTTGTCGATGAAGTAGATGCCGAGCTCCGGCAACCCGAAATAGACGAAGAAGATCAGCAGCAGGATCGGACAGTTCCGGATGAGCTCGACGTAGAGCCACGCAACCCAGCGCAGCGGCCCGATCCGCGACTGCCGGGCATAGGCGCAGGCCAGCCCGATGACACAGCCGATGACGAGCGAGATCGCGGCCAGCCCGAGCCCGAGGCCCAGCGCCTCCAGCATCCTGTCGAAGTTGCGCAGGATCGGGTCGAAGTTGAACTGGTAGCCCATCGGCGGACCGCAAGCGCGAAGGGCCCGCCCCTCGGCGGGCGGGCCCTTGCAGTCTCAGTCGTGGCGGATCACGCGAATTCCTGCGGGAACCCGACCTTGGGCGTCGGCAGGTCGATGCCGAACCACTTCTTGTAGGACGCCGCGAAGTAGTCGAAGTCGACGCCCATCATGGCTTCCTTGTAGACCGTGTTGATCCAGTTCAGCCAGATCGGGTCGCCCGGCTTCACCGCCGACGCATAGGAGTTGGGCATCCAGCCGTAGCCCGCATCGACGTAGCGATTGGGGTTCTGCTGCATCAGCCAGCGCATCGCCGACTGGTCGGCCATGTAGCCGTCGATGCGGCGGGCGTTCAGCGCCTGGAGCGTCGAATCCGGACTGTCGAACTGCTCGACCGTCGCGTCCGGCAGGCCCTTCTTGACCCATTCTTCGACGAAGACGTTCTGCATCGCGCCGATCTTGATGCCCTTGCCGGCCGTCTTCAGTTCGGCATGGGACTTATACTTGCCGCCGGCCATCAGCATGATCGCGACGCCTTCGCGATAGTAGGGGATCGTGAATTCGACCTGCTGGGCGCGACCCGGAGTCACCGTCATCCATTGGACGACGACGTCGACCTTGTTGGTGACGAGGCTGGGAATGCGCGCGTCGGAGCCCTGCAGCACGAACTCGACCTTGTCGTAGCTGTCGAACAGGCTCTTGGAGATCAGGCGGGCGAGGTCGATGTCCATCCCGACCAGCTTTCCGCTGCGGTCCTCGAAGTGCCACGGCGGATTGGTCGAACCGGTGCCGACGATCAGCTTGCCGCGCTTCAGCACCTCGTAGAGCTTGCTCTTGGAGGTATCCATCGTCTGCGCCTGGGCCGCGCCGGGCGCGACGACGGCGGCCGCACCACCGACCAGCCCCGCCGCCGCGGCGACCCCGGCCGCCCCGGCCGAGAGCTGGAACATGTCGCGCCGGGTGACCGGCTTCTCGCTCTCACTCATGTCGCTCTCCCCTCGCGTCCGGGCGGCGACCATCGCCGCATGCCGGTCCTTGCAGAATTCGCGCCGGACTCGGCACGCCCGGCCGGCCGTCGCGCTCGCGGGCCGGAGGATCGACAGGCCCGCCCCGGCTTGTCAACGGCCTGCCCAACCGCCGAGCAGTCGCGCCCGGGTTGAACGCCGGGTAGGATCATCGGCCATGTGGGACACCATCTGGATCGACGCGCACCTCGCGACCATGGCCGGGACCGAGCGGTACGGGTCGATCACCGACGGCGCGATCGCCACCACCGCCGGCAGGATCGCCTGGGTCGGCGCACGGGCCGCCCTGCCCGACCGGCCCGAGCGCCTCGCCCGCGAGGTCCATTCCGCCGACGGCATGTGGATCACGCCCGGACTGATCGATTGCCACACCCATCCGATCTTCACGGGCGACCGCATCCTCGACTTCGAAATGGCACTCGAAGGCGCCACCCGTCACGAGATCGCGGCCGCCGGCGGCGGGATCGCTTCCACGGTGCGGAACACCCGCGCGGCCGACGAGGCGACGCTGTTCGCCGGCACCCGGCGGCGCCTGCTTGCCCTGATGGCCGAGGGCGTCACGACGATCGAGGTGAAGTCCGGCTACGGGCTCGACATCGACACGGAGGTCCGCCAGCTCCGCGTCGCCCGCGAGCTCGGCCGGCAACTGCCCGTCAAGATCGTCACGAGCTTCCTCGGCGCTCACCAGCTCGCACCGGAATATGCGGGCGATCCCGACGGCTACATCGACTTCGTCGCGCGGACGTCGTTGCCCGCCGCCGCCCGTCTCGGTCTCGTCGACATGGTCGACGGCACGCTGGAGAGCGGCTTCTTCACGCCGCCGCAGGTGGAACGCCTCTTCGCCGCGGCCCACGCCCTCGGCCTGCCGGTCAAGGCGCACACCGACCAGTATTCCGACGGCGGCGGTGCGGCGATCGTCGCCCGCAACCACGGCCTGTCGGCGGACCACCTGGAATATGTGTCGGACGCGGGCATCGCGGCGATGGCGGAGGCCGGCACCGTCGCGGTCATGCTGCCCGGCGCCAACTACACCGTACGCGAGAAGCAGGTGCCGCCCGTCGCGAAGCTGCGCGCCGCGGGCGTGCCGATGGCCGTCGCCACAAACTGCAATCCCGGCACCTCGCCCGCGACGTCGATCCTGATGATGATGAACATGGCGGCGACCCTGTTCCGCATGACGGCCGAGGAGGCTCTTGCGGGCGTCACCCGCAATGCGGCGAAGGCGCTCGGCATCGCCGGCGAGCGCGGCACGCTGGAGGTCGGCAAGGCGGCCGACTTCGTGCTGTGGCGGATCGAGCGACCGGGCGAGCTCGCCTACCGCATCGGCTGGAACCCCTGCCGCCAGGTCGTCGTCGCCGGCGAGATCGTCCGCGTAGTTCCCGAGCCCTGACCCAAGAACAAGAAGGCGATCCGCGATGACTTCATCCCTGATCCGCGGCCGGCATGTCGTCTGCCGCGTGCGCGGCCGCGACGACGTCGACATGATCGACGACGGCGCCGTCTACCAGGAGGACGGACGCATCGTCGCCGTCGGCCCCTATGCCGAGCTGGCGCGGCGCTACGAGCCGGACGAGGTGCTGGGCTCGCCCGAGCACGTCGTCGTGCCGGGCTTCGTCAACGCCCACCACCATGTCGGCCTGACGCCGCTGCAGCTCGGATCGCCCGATCACCCGCTGGAGCTCTGGTTCGCCAGCCGCATGGCCGCTCGCGACGTCGATCCCTATCTCGACACGCTCTATTCCGCCTTCGAGATGATCCGCTCGGGCATCACCACCGTGCAGCACCTGCACGGCCGGGCGCCGGCGCCGCTCGCCCGCATCCGCGGCGTCGCCGACGCTGTCATCCGCGGCTACGAGGCCGTGGGCATGCGGGTCTCCTACTCCTTCGGCATCCGCGACCAGAACCGGCTCGTCTACGCGGCCGACGGCGACTTCGTGGCCAGCCTGCCGGCGAACATCGCGCCCGACGTCGCCGCCTTCATGGCCCGCCAGGCGATACCGCTCGCCGACAACTTCGCGCTCTTTGAGGGCCTGCTCGCCGCCAATTCGGGCAAGGAGCGGGTACGCATCCAGTTGGCGCCGGCCAACCTCCACTGGTGCTCGGACGCGGCGTTGGAGGGTGTGCGGGACGCCTGTGCGAAGCACGGCGTGCCCTTCCACATGCACGTCGTCGAGACGCAGTACCAGAAGGAGTATGCCCGTCGGCGCACCGGCACGACGGCCGTGCGCCACCTGCACCGCCTCGGCCTGCTCGGCCCGCATTGCACGATCGGCCATGGCGTGTGGCTGACCGAGGACGACATCGACCTCGTCGCCGACACCGGCACCTGCATCTGCCACAACTGCAGCTCCAACCTGCGCCTGCGCAGCGGCGTGGCGGCCCTCAACGTCTTCGCGCGCAAGGGCATCACCACGGCGATCGGCATCGACGAGGCCGGCATCAACGACGACCGCGACATGCTGCAGGAGATGCGCCTGGTGCTACGCCAGCATCGCGTCCCCGGCATGGACGACCAGGTGCCGACCGCGCCGCAGGTGCTGCGCATGGCGACCGAGCAGGGTGCTGCGACCACTCCATTCGGCGACCTGATCGGCACGCTGGAGCCGGGCAAGGCCGCCGACATGGTGCTGATGAGCTGGAAGCAGATCGCCCATCCCTATCTCGACCGCGACGTCCCGATCGTCGATGCGATCGTCCAACGCGCCAAGACCACCGGCGTCGAGACCGTGCTGGTGGCGGGCGAAGCGATCCTGCGCGACGGCCGCTTCACCCGCATCGACGAGCAGGCGGCGCTCGACGAGCTGGCCGCGATGCTGGCCCGCCCACGCACCCCCGAGGAGGAACGCCGTCGCGATCTGTCGCGGCGGGTCTTCCCGCATGTGAAGGCGTTCTACGACGGCTACGTGCCCGACGCCCTGCCGGAGCCGTTCTACCGCACGAGCGGGCGCTTCTGAACGGGTGAGGCACATGACGATCTGGATGCGAATAGCACTGGTTCTCGGGTCGGTCGCGATCGCCCAGGCAGCCGACGCGGCCGAGATCAAGATGATGGCCGCCAACGCCGTGCGCGAGAGCCTGCAGCCGCTCGCCACCGCCTTCACCGCGCGCGGTCAGCACCGGGTCTCGATCGCCTGGGGTGGCACCGACGGTGTGGCGAAGCGCATCGCCGACGGCGAGGTCGTCGACCTCGTCCTGGTCGGTGGAGCCGGCATCGACCGTCTGGTCGTCTCGGGAAAACTGGTTCCGGCGAGCCGCGTCGACTACGCCCGCTCCGGCGTCGGCGTGGCCGTCCGGCTCGGCATGCCGGTGCCGGACATCGCCACGGCGGAAGCGGTTCGCGCAACCGTGCTCGCCGCCAGGACGATCGGGTACTCCTCGGGCCCCAGCGGCGCTGCCGTCGCCGAGCTCTTCCGGCGTCTCGGAATTGCCGATGCGGTGGCCGACCGGGTCCGCCAGCCGCCGTCGGGGGCGCAGATGTCGGACCTGCTGGCCCGCGGCGAAATCGACCTCGGCTTCCAGCAGGTGAGCGAGCTGATCCACGCGCCCGGCATCCGCTATGTCGGGCCGCTACCGCCTGAGATCCAGAGCATCACCGTCTATGCGGCGGGCGTCCATGCCGCGGCCCCTGAGGCCGCGGCCGCGCGCGAGTTCCTCGCCTGGCTCGCGTCACCCGAGGCGGACGCGACCGTGCGGGCGAGCGGCATGGAACGCGACTGACTTCGGGGCTAAAAGATGATGAAGAAGTCGGCGCGCAGGTTGGCGCGGTTGTAGCCTTCGAGCAGGATGGCGTTTCCGGCGCCGAGATCGATCAGCGTTCCGGCCGGGTCCTGGAACGCATGGTTCAGCACGTCGGCCGCGGAGAAGATCTTCGAGCCGTTGACGTCGATCCGGATGCCGATCCGATCCTGGTCGACATTGCCGAAGAAATCCTCGATCGCGTCGAAGCCGCTGCCGGCATCGAAGGCGAAGACGTCGGCGCCGCCGCCGCCGACCAGCGTGTCGTCGCCGAGGTCGCCCGACAGGAAGTCGTTGCCGGCATTGCCGAACAGCAGGTCGTCGCCCTGGCCGCCGCGGACCACGTCGGCGCCGTTGCCGCCGCGCACCGTATCGTTGCCGATGTTGCCGTTGACGTGCCAGTCGTCGTCGTCGTTGCCCGAGACGTCGTCATCGCCCTGGCCACCGCGCACGAAATCGCGGCCGTTGCCGCCCGCGACCGTGTCGGCCCCGAGATTGCCGTTGACCTCGTCGTCGCCCGGCCCACCGTCGATGAGGTCCTTGCCGTTCATGCCGAGCACGATGTCGCTGCCGGCGAAGCCCATGAGCGTGTCGGCGCCCGCACCCGACATGATCGTGTCGTTGCCGGAGAGGATCTGCGCGTAGGCCGCATCCTGGTCGCCGGACGCGAAGAAGTTGGCGATCTCGAGGCCGCTCAGCCCGAGGTCCGTGACGATGATCTCGGGCACCACCGGGTCGTAGCGCACATGCACCCCGTCGAGCCTGAGTAGCGGCACCGACAGTTCCAACAGGTCGAGGTTCTTGGTCTTCAGCGCATCGGCAGCCGCAGCGAAGTCGCCGAAGAGGTCGAGGATGCGCCCGTCAGCGAGCTGCACCGTGACGACTTCCGATTTGACGATCGGGTCGCCCACCGGCACGTCCTCGTCGGTGTCGAAGAGGAAGCGGCCGCTCCGCTGATCGATATTCTGCGAGAACCCCGGCAGAATGGCGATCGTCACCATCGGTGCCTCCCGGTCTACCAGAACGCACCGATCGTGCCCCAGCTGCGCCTCTTTTGCAATCTCCGGTTGGGATGGGCGGTGGGCGGGCGCGCCGCCCCGGCAAGGGACGGCGCACCGCCTTCGGCTCAGTTCGTCGGACGGATGTGGTGCGCGTAGCTGTACTCGTCGGCACGCGCCTTGTAGGTCAGTCCCTTGCGCATTCCCCACACCGCCACCTGGTAGTGGAGCGGGATGAGACCGTAGTCGCCGATCGCGATCTCGCTAGCCTGCTGCAGCAGCCTCTCGCGCTTCTTGTCGTCGACCGTCGCGAGCGCCTCCTTGAGCGCCGCGTCGAAGGCCGGGTTGGAGTAGCGGCCACGGTTGCTGGGCCCCATGCCGGTCGCCGGATCGACGGTGGCGAGCAGCGCGCGCAGCGGCGACGACGCCTCGCCGGTGTTGGTGCCCCAGCCGACGAAGACCACGCTGTAGCTGTAGCGCGGCGCGCTCGCCGCACCGGCGAAGACCGACCACGGCTCCGTCACCACCTTCGTGTCGACCCCGATGCGGGTCCACATCGCCGCCACCGCCTGGAGGATCTTGGCGTCGTTGACGTAGCGGTCGTTGGGCCCGTGCGCCGTCAGCGCGAAGCCGTTGGGATACCCCGCCTCCGCCAGCAGCGCCTTCGCCCCGTCGGGATCGAACTTCTCCGGCTTGAGGTTCGGGCTGGAGCCGAAGAAGCCGTCGGTCAGGATGCCGCCGGCGGGTACCGCGACGCCCTCCATCAGGCGGTCGACGATCGCCTGCCGGTCGATCGCCTTGGACAGGGCCTGACGCACCCGGCGGTCCTTGAGCGGGTTGCGGTCGAGCGGCTGGCCGGACTTGCTCGTCGCGAACGGGGTCTGGTCGCGGAAGCTGTCGATATGCAGGAAGACGACGCGGCTCGAAACCGTCTCGGCGATCGCCACGTTGGGATTGGTGCGCAGCCGGGCCACGTCAGTCGTCGGCACGGAATCGATGAAGGGCACGTCGCCCGCCAGGAGTGCGGCGACCCTTGCGCCGGAGTTGGTCATCTGGCGCAGCGTGGCCTTCGCCCAGTGCGGCTTCTCGCCCCACCACGCATCGTTGCGCGCCAGCACGGTGCGGTGGCCCGAGACGTACTCGACCAGCCTGAACGGCCC
>JBFWXJ010000287.1:0-8277 GCA_050187535.1 Alphaproteobacteria bacterium
GTGGCCGCCCAGCAATTCATCGACAAGCTTTCCGAGCTGACGGGCGGGAAGATCAAGATCGCCCATCACCATTCCGGTGCCCTCGGCGGCGAGCGCGAGGTCTCGCAGCAGATTCAGCTGGGCGCCGTCGACTTCGGTCCGATCACCACGGCGCCGCTCTCCACGCTCGTGCCCGAGCTGTCGGTGTTCCAGCTGCCCTACATCTTCCGGGACTACGACCACGTCTTCAAGGCGCTGGACGGCAGCGACACCATCGTCAAGTACTACGACGGCGTGTTCGACAAGAAGGGCTTCAAGCTCGTCGGCTTCATCGCGGCCGGCTATCGCGGCATCTACGGCCATGCACCGATCAACTCGATCGCCGACGTGAAGGGCAAGAAGGTCCGCGTGCAGGAGGATCGCATCCTGGTCGCGACCTTCAAGGCGCTCGGCATGATCTCCACACCGATCGCCTTCCCCGAGGTCGCGACGGCGCTCCAGACCAAGGTGATCGACTTCGCCGAAGGCGGGATCAACACCTACTATCACAACAAATTCTACGACATCGTGAAGTACGTTGCCGACGTCCGGCATACCCACCAGGCCGTGGCGCTCGTCATGTCGAAGGCGTCCTGGGCCAAGCTGGACGCCGACAGCCAGAAGGCGGTGGGCGCCGCCTGGGAGCATGCCCGCGCCTTCAACAGGAAGTTCATCCTGGACGAGGACAAGACGATCCAGGACCAGGTGCGCGCCAAGGGCGTCACGATCACCAAGCCCGACGCGACGCCGTTCCGCGAGGCCACCAAGGGCGTCTATGACGACTTCTACGCAACGGCGGCCGGCAAGGACGCGCGCAAGATCGTCGACTACATCCTCGCCGTGAAATAGCGCCGTGGCGGCGAACGGCGAGAAGGACGTCGCGGCGGAGAGCCCCCCGCCCGACGCATGGCGGCGCGCCTATGACGCGCTCGGCCATGTGGGCGGGGTGGTGCTCGCCGTGATGGCGGGCGCGGTGTTCCTGCAGGTGGTGTTCCGCTTCGCCGGCGTCACCGTCATCGACGGGCTGGAGGAGGTGCCGCGCTACCTCTTCGTCTGGCTCATCATGATCGGCGCGGCCTCGGCGATGCAGCGCAGCGAGCATACCGTGCTCGACTACTTCATCATGCGGATGCCGTCGAAGGCGCGGGCCGCCGTCGTGCTGCTGACGACGGTCCTCGCCATCGGCCTCTTCGTCTGGCTGATCAAGCTCAGCTACGTGCTGGTGCCCAACGCGCAGCTCCAGACGAGCGCCGGCCTCGATCTGCCGCTCGGCTATGTCTTCGCGGCGATACCGGTGGGCTCCGTGCTCATCATCCTGCCGATGTTCCGCACGCTCGCCGCCGCCGTGAGGGTCCTATGGCCGAGACGCTCCTGATCGTCTTCGTCGTCTGCATCGTGCTGGGCATGCCGATCAGCTTCGCCCTCGGGGTCGGAGCGCTGACGGCGTCGTTCTTCTTCCCGGCGCTGAACCCGATCATCATCCCGACGCGCTTCGTCGGGCTGATCTCGGACTCCTACCTGCTGCTGTCGGCGCCGCTCTTCATCCTCGCCGGCAACATCGCCGCGAGGGGCGGAGTGGCGCGCGTCATCATCGACCTCGCGACGGCGGTGGTCGGCCGATTCCGAGGCGGCCTCGCCTACGTCAATGTCGCCGACAGCATGGTGTTCGGCGGCATCTCGGGGTCGGCGGTGGCCGACGTGTCGGCCTTGGGCACGTTCCTCATCCCGCAGATGGAGCGCAAGGGGTACGACCGCGACTTCGCGACGGCGCTGACGATCTCGACCGCGGTCGTGGCGCCGATCATCCCGCCGTCGATCATCGCCGTGATCTACGCCTGGATGGCCGACCAGTCGGTCGCGGCGATGTTCGCGGCCGGCGTCGTACCCGGGCTGCTGATCGGGCTCGGCATGGCGGTGCCGGTCTTCTTCATCGCGAAGAAGCGCAACTACCCCAAGGAGCCGCCGCCGACCTTTCCGGAGTTCATGGCAGTGTTCTGGCGGGCGGCACCGGCGCTGGCCATTCCCGTGGTCATCATGGGCGGCATCCTCTTCGGGTGGTTCACCCCGACCGAGGCCGCCGCCGTCGCCGTCGTCTACGCGCTCATCGTTCCGCCGATCTTCTACCGCGAGCCGGCCTTGCGGGACCTGCCGCAGATCTTCGCGGATTCCGCCCGGCTCTCCGGGGTCATCGGCATGATTATCGGCTTCGTCGGCGCCTTCGGGTGGGTGCTGACCTATTCCAAGTTCCCGTTCAAGGTGGCCGAGGCGATCGCGGCGATCGCGCCCCACTGGACGCTGTTCATCCTGCTGGTGATCTTCCTCTACCTCCTCCTCGGCACCTTCCTCACTCCGTCGGAGATCATCCTGGTGACGGTGCCGGTCCTTCTGCCGGTGGCGCAGGCGGTGGGGGTGGACCCGATCCATTTCGGCATGGTCTGCGTGATCGCGTCAGCGATCGGGCACATCACGCCGCCGGTCGGCCTCTGCCTCTTCGTCGGCATGGCGATCAGCGGCCTGTCGATGGACAAGCTCGTCAGGCCCCTGATGCCGTTCCTGGCCGCAATCGTCGTCACCCTGATGCTGATCGCGTTCCTGCCGGGGATCGTCCTGTTCCTGCCGCGGCTCCTGGGATTCATGCAGTAGGCACCCGGTAGCCGGCGGCGGGGTCGCGACCTATTCTTCCTCCCGGTGACGACCTGCCGCGAGGACGCCGATGGACCAGACCAGCTTCGAAGAGCGCCTGAAGAGCGACGGCTACATCGAAATCGAGCGCAAGGGCCTGCCGGCCGGCGAGAGCCGGGCCGAGCATGCCCACCACTTCGACGTGGCGGCCCTCGTGGTCGGCGGCGACATCACGCTGACCTGCGACGGCGAGCGCCGGACCTACCGCGCCGGCGACACCTTCACCATGGCCGCTGGCGCGATGCACACCGAGGATGTCGGCCCCGCCGGCGTCGAGTACGTGGTCGGCCGCCGCTACTGAGCGGCTGCTACGCGATCGAGATCGTGCGGAGGCCGGCGACCATCGGGCCGTCGGCCGCGTAGCGCGTGGCGAGCCCGACCTCGTCGCTGATTCGGCGCAGGTAGTCGAGGATGCGCTGCCCGTCCGTGTCCTCCGCCGAGACGGGGACCGGTTGGTTGCGCTGGTTGATCATGCAGGGGAGCAGCGCCGTCGCCTCGATCGCGGCGCCGCGCATGACGTTGATCGCGATCCCGGTCATCCGGGCGTCGGGGTGGAAGGGCAGCAACGGCCAGCCCTCGCGCGGGTAGATCGCGTGCTCGCCCATCTGCTTCAGCTTCGCCATCTCGAGCGGCGTCAGGGCGCTGCCGAAGCCGCGCAGGTCGAAGGCGAAGTGCCCAAGGCCGTAGAAGATCGGCCTGCCGCGCCGCATCTCGATGCCGCGCAGGTAGTGATGGTGGTGGCCGTAGACGACGTCGGCGCCGGCGTCGACCGCGATGCGCCCCAGCATCCGCTCGTAGTCGAGCAGGACGGCCGGCCGGCTGGCCGTCCCCCAGTGGAAGCTGGCGACGACGACCTCGGCCATGCCGCGCGCCTGCGCGATGCTCTCCTCCAGGACGGCCACGTCCTCGGGGTAGGGGATGGTGCGCACCTGCGGCTGGATGCCGGGCTCGACCTTCCCGTAGGCATCCCAATCGGGGATGTAGTAGTGCGAGTGGACGCGCATCGCGGCCAGCCCCGGCACGCCGGCGCGCGCCTCGTATCCGGACTGATAGACCGAGGCATAGGCGAGGAAAGCGACGCGCATACCGGCACGCTCCACCACCGCCGGCGTGCGCGCTTCGGCGAGGTCGGCGCCGGCGCCGCAGGTGGCGATGCCCTGGCGCCGCAGCTCCGCCAGCGTGTCGGCGAGGCCGGCGTGTCCCGCGTCGACGGAATGGTTGTTGGCACAGGACATGACGTGGAAGCCGGCCGGCCCCAGTGGCGCCGCGTTGGCGATGCCCGAGACGACGCGCCAGCCGGCACTGGGCGCGAACTGCGGACGGTCGGTGAAGGCTCCCTCGCAGTTTCCGAACACGACGTCGATGTCGGCCAGCGCCGGTCGGCAGGCCGCGAAGGCTTCCTCCGGGTCGGGTCGGTCGAGGAAGACATCGCCGATGCCGCCCAGGGTCCAGGTGTCACCCGTCATATCCGTTCGCCTCTTTCGTGGCTTGCTCCCGCGCGGGGAGGATGGCTGCGAGCCGCCGTGCCACGGCGGCCTCGGAGAAGTTCGCTTCCGCATAACGCATCGCCGCAGCCGCCGCCCGGCGCCACGCATCGTCATCCGCCAGCAGCGTCACGATCCGCGATGCCATCGCCTCGGGATCGTCCGCCACCTGGAGGAGATCCGGGTCGGGATCGTCGAAGCCCTCGTAGCCGATCCGTGTCGCCACGCAGGGCACGCCGTGTGCGAAGCTGACGCCGATCTTCCCCTTGAGCCCGGCACCGTAGCGCAGGGGGGCGACCGTGAGCCGGACCTTCGCCAGCAGGGCCGACAGGTCCTCGACATAGCCGAGGCAGCGCACGCCCGGATGACGCTCGAGTGCCCAGGCCGCCGTCGGCATGTTGCTGCCGGCGATGTGGAAGATCTCCGACGGCCGACGCGCCAGCACATGCGGCCAGACCTCGTCGACGAACCACGTCACCGCATCGAGGTTCGGTCGGTGCCGGAAGCCGCCCACGAAGCAGATGCCCGCCCGCTCGCTAGGGGACAGCGGCCCGGTCTCGCCTTCGATGACCCAGGGGACCTCCACGACATGTGCGATGCCGCGCGATTCCAGCAGGCGGCGCTCGACCGAGCTGTGGACGATCACCCGGTCGGCGGACCGCGCGAACAGCAGCTCCATGTCGCGGGCATCGCGTATGGTGTCCTCGCTCGGCCGCTCGGCGGCACCGACGTCGCGGCCGCGCTCCAGGCGCAGGTGGTGCAGGTCGGCCACGTTGTAGACGAGCCGCGCGCGGGGGGCGAGGGCGCGGCAGAGAAAGAGGTAGCGCGCCGCGATGTTGAGGCGGTGCAGGTAGATGACGTCGAACTCGTCGCGCCGCTTGCGCAGCACTTCCTCGACCGACCAGAAGTGCGGGAAGTGGAGGAACTCGACGCCCTGGTCCTGCAGCGCGACAGAGGTTCCGCCCAGGTGGGACATGTTGTCGGCCGGTACGAAGGTGATCTTGCCACCCAGCGAAGCCAGGCAGCGCATATGGGTGACGGCCGCCATCGAGCCCGCGTCTTCCTTCGGCGTCGGCGTCGTCTCGTCGATGAACAGCACGCGGAACGCCGCTTCCCGGTCCTTCTCCAGGTCCGGTGCGGTGCCGGTCGCCGAATGCCCTTCCAGCGTCGCTTGCCAGCGTTCCTGGAAGCGCTGGCGGTTCAGCGCCTGGTAGCGCTTCATGCCGCTTTGCAGGTCGGTGCCGGCGGTGGCGCCTTCAATGTGGGTGATGCGCGCCCGCGGCTGGTAGAGGACCTGCCATCCGGCGGCCCGCGCCCGGAAAGCGATGTCCGTATCCTCGTAATAGGCGGGCGCGAAGTGGCGGTCGAAGCCGTCGAGCGCGGAGAACACGTCGCGGCGGATCATCAGGGCGGCGCCGGAGACGTAGTCGGCCCGACGCACGTAGTTGTAGCGCGGATCGTCGGCGTCGCCTCCGCGGCCGTAGTTCCACGCGTCTCCGCGACGCCAGACGATGCCGCCCGCCTCCTGCAGCCGACCGTCGGGGAACAGCAGCTTCCCGCCGACGATGCCGGCCCGCGGGTTGTCCGCGAACGTCTCGACCAGGGCGTCCAAGGCACCCGGATGCAGCACCGTGTCGTTGTTCAGGAAGAACAGGAGGCTGCCTCTCGCCGCGCGCGCGCCGGCGTTGCAGCTGTCGATGAAGCCGAGATTCCGCTCGTTCCGGATCACCGTGCACCCGCGCAGGATCAGGGGCGCACGCTGGGTGTCGTCGGGCGAGCAGTCGTCGACGAGGATCACCTCGATCGGCGTTCGCGGTCGCGTCTCGACGATCGAGCGCGCGCAGGCGTGGGTAAGCTCGAATTTCCCATGCGCCGGAATGATGATCGAGACCACCGGTTCGCCGGAATGCGGCAGGAACAGCACCGGCCAGCGCTGCGCCGTGCCGGCGCCCGATGCGCGCTGGCGCTCGCGCCAGGCGTTGCCTCCCGTGATTGCAGCGCGATGGACCGCGGCGACATAGGCGGGCATCGCCAGGTGCGCGGCGGCGAACGCCGATCCAGCCTCGGCAAGCCGCCCGCGGCAGCCATCATCGGCGTCCGCCAGCCGGCCGATGATCGCCGTCGCCGCCGCGTCGTCGCTGGCGATGCCGGCTGCCAGCACCGGATCGGCCGCAAGCAGCCGCGCCAGCCAGGACTCGGCGCCTGAAGCGACGACGGGCACGCCGCGATGCAGAGCGGCGGCGGCCAGCATCGGCACGGCGTCGCCCTCCGGCAGCAGCATGACCGCGTCGGCCAGCCGGAGCAGCGCCTCGGTTTCCGTCGTCTCGTCGAGGACGGCGATGGAGACGCCATCGGAGCTGGACGGCCGGGCCGTTGCCGCCTTTCCGTCTCGGGTGCCGCCGGACAGATGCCAGGCGAACCGGATGGGGCGCGCGCCCGGCCGGCGTTGGATCTGCTCGGCGATCCGCAGGAAACGGCCGATGCCGGCACCGGCCGGTCCCTCTGCCAGGACGACGAACGCCTCCTCGTGGCCGGTGCGGATTGCGGCCGTCAGCCGAAGCCGCTCGGCCTCGGCTGCCGCCGCGGGAACGGGGACGCGGATCTGCGACGCCGCGGGAGGCAGCACCGTTACCGCGGCGCCATGCCGTCCTGTCGGCGGTTCAGCGAGCGGCTGCGGCACGAAGAGGCCGCAGACCAGCGACACGGCCTCGGCGGAGGCGTCGGTCCCCGCTCCCGCGGCGTCGTGCAGGAGGAGCATCGTCGGCACGCCGGCATAGGCGAAGCCGGCGATGAAGGAGGGATCGGCCACCCCGTCGGCGATGACGTACAGCGGGGAGAACACCCGTGCGGCTGCGGCCGCCGTAGCGTGCCTGGCGCTTTCGTTGGCGCGATTGGCCTCGCTCAGCGCGACGACGACGGTGGCGGCGGTCCGGGCTCCTTCCAGCAGCGAGCCGCCGCCCAGCGCCAGCAGCACGACGTTGTGACGCCGCTTCAGGAAGGCGCAGAGGTTGAGCGCAAGGATGGCCGCGCCGGATTGCTCGAGCTCGGGCGACAGGATGACGATGCACTCACGCCCGGGAACGAAATGGAAGTCGCGCGCGTCGCGGAATGCGCGCTCGCTCTCGCCGGCCACGGGCAGGGCATCGTGGCCCGCCGTGCCCTCGGGCTCCGCCGGTGCCAGCTCGAGCATCAGGACGTCGCGACGCTCAGCTGCGCCGGAACACGAAGGTCGGGCAGCGGTCCGCCAGCTCGTAGGTGCCGTGTGTGCAAGCGATCTCCTCGAACGCGGTCCCCATGATGGCGCGGAACTCCGCACGCGTGGGGAAATGATAGCGCGTGGCGTTGTCCCGATACCGCGCCAGCGAAGCCGTTTCGGCCCCGGTCCATCCCTGACGGCCGGCGAGACCCGCGGCGAACGGAGCGAGCTGCTGCCATGCGAGCCAGATATCGCCGAGGCGCGCGCCCGCGGCCAACGATGGCTGAACGGACGCCGCCATGCGCCACTTGAGGGCGTGGATGCTGCCGATCCGCCCTGCGGCGATCTCGGCCGCTAGACCTGCCATGGTCTCCGGCGCATCGGGGCGCAGGAAGACGCGGATTCCCAGGATCCCGCCGGGACGCATCACGCGCAGGAGCTCGTGGTTGACCACGTGGCCGTCGGTGGGTAGGGCCAGGGCGGCATAGGCGCCGTCGCCGACGACGATGTCGGTGGATCCGGCACCGAGCGGCAGCGCGCGCCAATCCGCACATGTCACGCGGGCACCGTCCGGCCTGCCTGGCCCCGGCCAGAGCGCGTCGATCATCGGTCGGGAGTTGTCGACCGCCGTCAGGCGCACGCCGGTCGGCCAGCGACAGCGCACCAGCTCCGGCGTCACGCCGAGCACGATCGCGTCCGGCGCGCGTCCCGGGACCGCCGCTGCCCATGCTCCGATGGCACCCTCGATCGCCGCCACGTCCTCGCCGCATGGCCGCAGCGGCGATCCCACCACCGCCCAGTGGCGGCTCGCCTGGTTCCAGTTCGCGTGCGCATCGTTCTCGTCGGCCATTCGGCGCTCCCGTCATCTGTACGCGGACGAGACGCCCGCCGAAGCCA
>JBFWXJ010000288.1:0-8272 GCA_050187535.1 Alphaproteobacteria bacterium
CTAAGGGACGGCGCGGCGATCGAGGTGCTGATCCGCCCAGAAGCGATCCGTCTTTCCGCGATCGCCGGCGAACGGCCGGCCGCCGTCGCGCGGGTGGCGGCTGCCCGCATGCTCGGCCGCAGTTCCCTGATCCATCTCGACATGGGCGATCGCCATGCAGATGGCGACGATGCGCATCGTCGCCATCTGCACTCCCGCATGCCCGGCCGCTTCCTTCCGCCGGAGGGTGAGACGCTGGCCGTCGCGCTCGATCTCGCCCAGACCTTCGTCTTCCCGCGCGAAGCGCCGCCGTGACGCAGCCTGCGGTCGTTGCGGGCGGGGGGGCTTTCTGCGAATATCCGGCGCCGTCGCGGCGGCCCTTCTCCAACAGCGCAACATTCCTATGCCGAGCGCGCTCGAATTCGTCCTGATCCTTCTCGCGGTCGCCGTGCTCTTCGGCTCCGGGCGGCTGCCCAAGCTGATGGGCGACCTCGGCCGCTCGGTCAGGCGTTCCCGCACCATCATGACCGAGGCGGAGGCGGACCCGCACCCGCACCCGACGCCGGTCGTCCCGCGCCCGGCGTTGCCGGGGCCGGAAGCACGCTGAGGCCGCCCCGTCGCGGGCGTGGCCGGGAAGCGGCATGTTCGATATCGGTTGGTCGGAACTCGCGGTCATCGCGGTCGTGGCGCTCGTCGTCATCGGCCCGAAGGACCTGCCGCGCGTGCTGCGCAGCGTCGGCCAGTGGGTGGCGCGCGCCCGCGCCGTCGCCCGCGACTTCCAGAGCAGCATCGACGAGATGGCCCGCGAGGCGGACCTGCAGGACGTCAAGAAGCAGATCGACGAGCTGCGCACGACCAACGTCGCCGACCTCATCGAGAAGCACGTCGATCCCAAGGGCGAGATCCGTCAGGCGCTGGAGCCGCCGCCGGAGCTGGCGGCGGGCGTCGAGTCGGGCGCGCCGGCGCCGGTCGTGCCGTTCCCGTCGGACGCGAGCTATCTCCCGCCGTCGCCCGAAGAGCCCACGACGATCGCGGCACCGGCCGTTCCCGACGTGCCGCCGCCCGCCGCCGAGCAGCCGGTCGGCGCGGACAGCGTGGCCGGCACCGAGCCGGCTGCGCCCGGGTCCGCCGAGCCCGAGCCTGCCAAGCCCGAGCCCGGGTCCGCTAAACCCGGGCCTGCGTGAGCCCCCGCGATGCGCGAAGAGGATATCGACGACAAGAAGATGCCGCTGCTCGATCATCTGATCGAGCTGCGCAACCGCCTGATGTGGTCGGTCGGCGCGATCCTGGTCGCGTTCGCCGTCTGCTATCACTTCGCGCCCGACATCTACGGCTTTCTGACGCGCCCGCTGGCCGATGCGCTGGCCGGCAAGGAAGGCCGGCGGATGATCTTCACCGACCTGACCGAGGCCTTCTTCACCTATATCAAGGTGGCCTTCTGGGCGGCCGTGATGCTGGCCTTCCCGATCGTCGCCAGCCAAGTATGGATGTTCGTGGCGCCTGGCCTCTACCGCAACGAGCGCAAGGCCTTCCTCCCGTTCCTGTTGGCGACGCCGGTCCTCTTCCTCCTGGGTGGCGCGCTCGTCTACTACTTCATCTTCCCGCTCGCCTGGCGCTTCTTCCTCAGCTTCGAGCAGCCGGGTGCGCCGGGCGACCTGCCGATCCAGCTCGAGGCCAAGGTCAACGAGTACCTCTCGCTCGTCATGACCCTGATCTTCGCCTTCGGTCTCGCCTTCCAGCTGCCGGTGCTGCTGACCCTGTTGGCGCGCGTCGGCATCCTGACGGCCGCCCAGCTCGGCAAGGGTCGCCGCTATGCCGTCGTGCTGATCTTCGTCTTCGCCGCCGTGGTGACGCCGCCCGACGTGATCAGCCAAGTCGGCCTCGCCATCCCGATGATCCTGCTCTACGAGATTTCGATCGTCGCGGCCAAGCTGGCCGAGCGCCAGCGGCGCAAGCAGGAAGAGGCGGAAGAGGCCGAGGACGCGGTGACGCCGCCGCCGACCGGCGGCACCGCCTGAGCCGCAACACCCGACCGTCAACCTCTCGACCGCCATCCTCCCCCCACCGACCGGCCATGCACGACATTAGAATCATCCGCGACGAGCCTGCGGCGTTCGACCGTGGCCTCGCCCGGCGCGGGCTGCCGCCGCGCGCGGAGGAGCTCGTCGCCATCGACGCCGCGCGCCGCGCCGCCCAGACCCGCCTGCAGGAGTTGCAGCAGCGGCGCAACGAGGCCTCGCGCGCCATCGGCATCGCCAAGAGCAAGGGCGAGGACGCGACGTCGGCCATGGCCGACGTCGCGCGCATCAAGGACGAGATGGCCGCGGCCGAGACGGCCGAGCGCGAGGCGGCCGAGCAGCTGGAGCGGGCATTGGCGGAGCTGCCGAACCTGCCCGCGGCCGACGTGCCGGACGGCGCTTCCGAGAAGGACAACGTCGAGATCCGCCGGCTCGGCGAGGCGCCGCGCTTCAACCATCCCGCGCGCGAGCATTTCGAGATCGGCGAGGCGATGGGCCTGATGGATTTCGAGGCCGCGGCCCGTCTGTCGGGCTCGCGCTTCGTCGTGCTGCGCGGTCAGCTCGCGCGGCTAGAGCGGGCGCTCGCCGCCTTCATGCTCGACATCCATACGACCGAGTTCGGCTACACCGAGATCCAGGCGCCGCTGCTGGTGCGCGACGAGGCGGTCTACGGCGTCGGCCAGCTCCCGAAGTTCGCCGACGACCTGTTCCGCACCACGACCGGCCTGTGGCTGATCCCGACCGCCGAGGTGCCGCTGACCAACCTCGTCGCCGACCAGATCGTCGACGCCGCGACGCTGCCCTTGCGCTTCACCGCCTACACTCCCTGCTTCCGCTCGGAGGCCGGGGCGGCCGGCAAGGACACCCGCGGGATGCTGCGGCAACACCAGTTCGGCAAGGTCGAGCTCGTCTCGATCACCACGCCCGAGCAGTCCGAGGCCGAGCACGAGCGCATGTCGTCGGCGGCCGAGACGGTGCTGCGGCGCCTCGGCCTGCACTATCGCGTCGTCACGCTGTGCACCGGCGACATGGGCTTCTCCGCGCGCAAGACCTACGATCTCGAGGTCTGGTTGCCGGGGCAGGGGACGTTCCGCGAGATTTCGAGCTGTTCCAACTGCGGCGACTTCCAGGCCCGGCGGATGAAGGCCCGGTGTCGGACGGCGGGCGAGAAGGGGACGCGGCTGGTGCATACGCTGAACGGGTCGGGCGTGGCGGCCGGCCGGCTGCTGATCGCGATCCTGGAGAATTACCAGCGCGCGGACGGCTCGGTGACGGTGCCGGAGGCGCTCAGGCCGTATCTCGGCGGCGTCGAGGTGATCGGCCACCCGGGATCGCAGGCATGACCGCCATCGATCTCTCGACCGCCCGCATCCTCGTCAGCAATGACGACGGCATCAACGCGCCCGGTATCAAGGTGCTGGAGAAGGTCGCCCGCTCGCTGTCGAAGGACGTGTGGACGGTGGCGCCGGAGGAGGAACATTCCGGCGCCGGCCATTCGCTCACGCTGCGCTATCCCTTGCGCATCCGCCAGGTCTCGCGACGCCGCTACGCCGTCGACGGTACGCCGACCGATGCGGTGCTGCTGGGCGTGCGCGTGCTGCTCAAGACGAAACGCCCGACGCTGGTGCTGTCGGGGGTCAACCGTGGCGCCAATCTCGGCGAGGACGTGACCTACTCGGGCACCGTCGCGGCCGCCATGGAGGGGACGCAGCTCGGCATCCCGTCGATCGCGCTGAGCCAGGCGGTACGCCCGGGTCACCCGATCTACTGGGGCGCGACCGAGCAGCACGCGGCCGATGTGATCCGCAAGGTGTGCGCTGTCGGGTGGCCGAAGAATACCCTGATCAACCTCAATTTTCCGCCCGTCCCGCCGGCTTCCGTCGCGGGCGTCCAGGTGACGGCGCAGGGGCGCCACAAGATCGGCGGCGCGCTGCAGGAGGGCAAGGACCCGCGCGGCAACGCCTACTACTGGATCGCCACGACGCGTGACGAGGACGACGGCGTCGAAGGCACCGATCTGGCCGCCGTGCGTGCGGGCTTCATCTCCGTGACGCCGCTCTATCTCGACCTCACGCATCGCCCGACGCTGAAGCCGCTGGCCGAGGCCCTGCGGTGAACGTCGGGCCGCGCCAGCTCCGCCTCGTCATGGAGCTGCGGCGGCTCGGAATCTCCGACACACGGGTGCTGGGCGCGGTGGAGCGCATCCCGCGCGAGGATTTCGTCCCCGAGACGTTCCGCGACCAGGCCTACGAGGACACGGCACTTCCGATCGGCCATGGCCAGACGATCAGCCAGCCCTCGATCGTCGCCCGCATGACCGAGGCGCTGGCGGTCGGTGACCGGCACAAGGTGTTGGAGATCGGCACCGGCTCGGGCTACCAGGCGGCCGTCCTGGCGAAGCTCTGCCGTCGTCTCTACACGATCGAGCGGCACCGGCCGCTGGTGCGGCTGGCCGAGGAGCGCTTCCGGACGCTGCGCCTGCACAACGTCACGACGCGGTGGGGCGACGGCACCAAGGGCTGGCCCGAATCGGCGCCGTTCGATCGGATCATCGTCACCGCGGCCGGCCTGGAAGTGCCGGACTCCCTGGCGGAGCAGCTCGTGCCGGGCGGGATCATGGTGTTCCCGGTCGGAGTCCGAGGCGACGGCCAGCGTCTCGTCCGCATCCAGCGGGGCGAGGACGGGCTTTCCTGCGAGGACATCGGCACGGTGCGCTTCGTGCCGCTCGTCGCCGGGCTGCCGCGCGCGGCGGCGGCCGATCGTCCGGCCTGATCCATCGCGCCACGAGGGCCGCTGCTGGTTTGAGGCGGGCGAGCCCGCTAGAATCGTGGCGATGCGCGCCGGGCCTCTCCGTCGACCGATTCTCTGCATCGTCGCGGTCGTCGCGGCAGTGAGCGCGGGCTCGTGCCAGCGTCGCTATGAGCCGATCGACGTGTGGGATCCCTCGCGTCCCGCAACGCCCGCTGCCGAGCCGGCGTCGCGTGCGCCGCGCGGCAGCGTCGAGCGGGCACCCCTGGAGCCGACGGTGCGGCCGCCGGCGCCACCCCCCCGGCCCACCGCGTCGGCGGTGCCGCTGCCGCCGCCGCCGCCCGAACGACCGGCCGCACCGGCGCCGCCTTCGCCGCCGCCGGCACCCCCACCGCCGCCGGCGGCCGCCCCCGCGCCCGTACGGCCGGCGCCCGGCGGCACGGTCACGGTGGCCGCCGGCGAAACGCTCTACGCGATCTCCCGGCGAACCGGCGTGCCGGTCCGCGCGCTGATCGACGCCAACCAGCTCCGCGCGCCCTACCGGCTGCTCACCGGGCAGCGGCTGACGGTGCCGGCGACGCGCTATCACGAGGTGCAGCCGGGCGAGACGCTCTACAGCGTCTCGCGGCGATACGGCGTCGCCATGAGCCAGCTCGTGCGCGAGAACAGCCTGACCGAGCCATTCGTGGTGCGATCCGGCGAGCGCCTGAAGATACCGTCCGCAACGGCCGCACCCGCCGAGACGGCGGTCGCGTCGCTGCCGGCACCGCAACCATCGCCGCCACCGGCCGGCGCCGCGGCTGCGCCGACGCTGCCGCCGCGCCCCGGCGTGCTGGGCACGCTGCCGGCACCGGAGGCCCCGTCGCCGACGCCGTCGCGGCCGGGTGTGCTGGGCACGCTCCCGGTGCCCGAGACGCCGGCGCCGCCCGAGCGGCCGGCCCTGCCGCCCGAGCGGCCGGATCGCCCGGCGCCGCCGCCCGCAGCCGCGACACCGCCCGCGGCCGTAATACCCCCCGTGCCGCCACCGCCTCCGGCAGTCGCCATGGCGCCGCCGCCCGTCCCGGTGCCGCCGGCGTCACCCCCGCCGCCGCCCGCGCGCCCGCCCGCCGCCGAAGCGCCACCGCCGCGCGACGCGCGCGGCTTCACCTGGCCAGTGCGCGGGCCGGTGCTGACCCGGTTCGGCCCGACCGGGCGCGGGCTGCACAACGACGGCATCAACATCGCCGCGCCACGCGGCACGACCGTGGTCGCGACCGACGCCGGCGTCGTCGCCTATGCCGGCAACGAGCTGCGCGGGTTCGGCAACCTGCTGCTGATCAAGCACGCCGACGGCTGGGTCTCGGCCTACGCGCACAACGACACGCTGCTGGTGAAGCGGGGCGAGCGCGTCAGGCGCGGCCAGCCCGTGGCGCGCGTCGGTCAGACCGGCAACGTCGGCGAGCCGCAGCTGCATTTCGAGCTGCGGCGGGGCACGCGCGCCGTCGACCCCGCCGACCACCTGGACTCCCAGGCGTCCGCCGTGGCGCCGGGAGAGGGCCTGTCGCCGGTGGGCGGGGTCAGACCGCGTCCAGGGCCTTCGACAGCTTCCCTGCCAGGTCCTGAATGAACTGCCAGGCGACGCGGCCCGAACGGGCGCCGCGCGTGACCGACCATTCGTTGGCGGCGCGCCTCAGCTCGTCCGACGCCATCTCGATGCCGTAGTGTCGGGCATAGCCCTCGACCATGGCCATGTAGGTGTCCTGGTCGCAGTGGTGGAAGCCGAGCCACAGGCCGAAGCGGTCGGACAGCGAGACCTTTTCCTCCACCGCCTCGCCGGGATTGATGGCGGTCGAGCGCTCGTTCTCGATCATGTCGCGCGACAGGATGTGGCGCCGGTTGGAGGTCGCGTAGAAGACGACGTTGGCCGGCCGTCCCTCGACGCCGCCGTCCAGCACCGCCTTCAGCGACTTGTAGCTGGTGTCGTGCGCGTCGAAGGACAGGTCGTCGCAGAAGATGATGAAGCGCCGATCGACCACGCGCAGCACGGAGAGCAGCGTCGGCAGGGAGGGGATGTCCTCGCGATGAATCTCGACGAGCGCGATGGTGCCCGGCCGCTCGGCCGCGACGCTCGCCTGCACCGCCTTGACGAGCGAACTCTTGCCCATGCCGCGCGCGCCCCACAGCAGCGCGTTGTTGGCCGGCAGCCCCGCGGCGAAGCGCCGCGTGTTGTCGAGCAACGTGTCCGCCTGCCGATCGATGCCGCGCAGCAGCGTCATGGCCACGCGATTGACGCGCGGTACAGCCTCCAGCCGGCTGCCGTCCGCATGCCAGACATAGGCATCGTGGGCCATGAGGTCGGGAGCGGGCGGCGGCGGCGGCGCCAGCCGGTCGAGCGCGTCCGCGATCCGGCGCAGCAGCGCGGTGTTGATGTCGTCGGTCATAGCCTCGGGAAACCGGGAGCGAAGGGGGGCGGCCGCACATAGGACGAAGCGGCCGGGGCCGTCAACCAGCCCCTCGGTTGCGCTCCGGGGGGAAGTCGCTTACCTAATGCGCCGGCTGCGGCAGGGAGACCGCGGCCGCAAAGGAGTGCTGAATGCTGATTTCGCCAGCCTACGCTCAGGCGGCCGGGGGCGGTCAGGCTGACATGTTGATGTCGCTGGCGCCGCTCGTGCTGATCTTCGTCGTCTTCTACTTCCTGCTCATCCGCCCGCAGCAGAAGCGGATGAAGGACCACAAGGCGATGCTGGGCACCCTCCGGCGGGGCGACAAGGTGGTGACCGGAGGCGGCATCATCGGCACCGTGGCACGCGTGCCCACCGACGACGAGGTCGCGGTCGACATCGCCGACGGCGTGCGCGTGCGCGTGCTCCGCAGCACCATCACCTCGGTCCTCACCAAGGCGGCCGGCGAGGATAAGGACACCGAAGTGGACAAGACCGCCAAGGCCGGCAGCAAGTAGGCGCCCGCGGCCCCGACCGCAACCGCACGGAATACCTCTAGATGCTCCACGTCCCGTCCTGGAAGGCGATCGTCATCATCGTGGCGGCGTTGGCCGGCGTCGTATTCGCCGCCCCGAACCTGCTGCCGCGGCAGGTTGCCGAGAGCCTGCCGCACTGGCTGCCGCACCAGCAGGTCAGCCTCGGGCTCGACCTACAGGGCGGCTCGCACCTGTTGCTCGAGGTCGAGACGGCGGTGGTGGTGCGCGAGCGCATCGCCAATCTGCAGGACGTGGTGCGCACCGCCTTCCGCCAGCCGCAGATCGGCTATGCCGAACTGTCGGCGACGGGGGATACCGTCACCTTCACGGTGCGCGACGCGGCCCGCGTCGAGGAGGCGCGCCGCCTCCTGCGCGCCGCCGACCCCGAGGTCGAGATCGCGGTCGAGCCGGGCGGCAAGTTCACGCTGCGCTATCCCGAACGGTTCCTGAACGAAATCCGTCGCGCCGCAGTCGACCAGTCGATCGAGATCGTCCGCCGCCGCGTCGACGAGACCGGCACCAAGGAGCCCTCGATCCAGCGCCAGGGCACCGACCGCATCCTGTTGCAGCT
>JBFWXJ010000289.1:0-8255 GCA_050187535.1 Alphaproteobacteria bacterium
CCCGCACGATCCGGCCGCGCGGTCGGACGGGGAGTGGGCGTCCTATGTCTTCATGCGCGACAACCCGAAGGGCTGGATGCGCGAGCGCTGGATGCACGCCCAGGGCTGCCGGCGCTGGTTCAACGTGGTACGCCATACCGTGACGCACGAGATCGCCGCAGCGTACCGGGTCGGCGACGCGCTGCCTCCGTTGCCGGGTTCGCGCGCATGAGCGGCTATCGGCTGGGGGAGGGCGGCCGCTGCATCGACCGCTCGTCGGCCCTGCGCTTCACCTTCGAAGGCCGACACTACGGCGGCTTCCGCGGCGACACCCTCGCCTCCGCCCTGATCGCCAACGGTGTCGGCCTCGTGGCGCGCAGCTTCAAGTACCACCGCCCGCGCGGCATCTTCTCCGCCGGCGCGGAAGAGCCGAGCGCACTGGTGCAGCTCGGTCGTGGCGGCCGCAGCGAGCCGAACCTGCGGGCGACCCAGGTCGAGCTGTTCCACGGGCTCGCGGCGGACCCGGTGAACGCATGGCCGGGCCTGCGGACCGATCTGGGGGCGCTCAACCGCTACTTCGCGCCGCTGCTCGTGGCCGGCTTCTACTACAAGACCTTTCTCGGTCCCGCCGGCTGGTGGCGGAGAATCTATGAGCCGGCGATCCGGCGCATGGCGGGAATGGGTCGCGCGCCCGCCGAACCCGATCCCGACATCTACGATCACATGCACGTCCATGCCGACGTCCTGGTGGTCGGCGGCGGGCCCGCGGGCCTCGCTGCGGCACGCGCGGCTGCGGCCGGCGGCGCCCGGGTCGTGCTGGCCGAGGACGGGCCGATCCCGGGCGCCAGCCTGATCGACGACGCTGCGACGGTCGAGAGTGGCCCGGGCGCCGCATGGGCCGACGCCGTAGCCGCCCGGCTGGCCGCCATGGAGGAGGTCACGGTTCTGCGGCGAACCACCGTGCTCGGCCTCTACGACCATGGCTACGTTACGGCGGTGGAGCGGCGCACCGACCACCTCCCGCCCGGAGCCGCCCAAGGCCATGCCCGCCAGCGCCTGTGGCATGTCCGGGCGCGGCGCATCGTTCTGGCGACGGGAGCCCATGAGCGGCCGATGGTCTTCCCCGGGAACGACCTGCCGGGGGTGATGCTGGCCGGCGCGGTGCGCGCGTATCTGCGCCGGTGGGGTGTCGCCTGCGGCCGTCGCGCCGTCGTCTTCGCCGGCGACGATGCCGCCTACGAGACCGCGGTTGCGCTGGCCGATGCCGGCGTCGCCGTCGTGGGCGTGGTCGATCCGCGTCCGACCCGCCCGGCGGCCGCGGAGGCGGTCGTGGCACGCGGCATCCCGCTCATGACCGGACACGCGGTGATCGGGGCCGGTGGCGGCGGCGCGCTGGAATCGGTGCATGTCGCGGCGCTCGACGGCAGCGGCGGGGGAAGCGCCACGCGGCTGCATTGCGACCTGCTGGCGGTCTCCGGCGGCTGGAGCCCGGTGGTCCATCTTCACGGGCAGCTGCGCGGGCGTGTCGCCTACGATCCGGCCCGTGTCTGCTTCGTGCCCACGGGCGAGGTGCCGGGCGTGACCGTCGTCGGTGCTGCGGCCGGCAGCTTCTCCCTCGCCCAATGCCTGGCCGAGGGACACGACGCCGGCATTGCAGCCGCCGGCGAGGTCGGGTTCCCGGCGCACTGCGCCGCGCCGCGCACCGGCGGCGCGCCCGACCGGCTGGCGCCCGCCGTTTCGTGGCACGTTCCGGCCGGCCGCGGCGGCAAGGCGTTCGTCGACCTGCAGAACGACGTCACCGCGGACGACGTGGCGCTGGCGGCCCGCGAGGGCTTCACCGCGATCGAGCATCTCAAGCGCTACACGACGACCGGCATGGGGACCGACCAGGGCAAGACCGGCAACGTGAACGCGATCGGCGTGCTGGCGGGCGTGCTCGACCGACCGATGGACCAGGTCGGTACGACGACCTTCCGGCCGCCCTACACGCCCGTCTCCTATGGCGCGCTCGCCGGACGGTTCGTCGGCGAGCTGTTCGACCCCGAGCGCGTGACGCCGATCCATCCGCGGCACGTCGCGGCGGGAGCGGTGTTCGAGAATGTCGGCCAGTGGAAGCGGCCGCGCTTCTTCCCCCGGGCGGGAGAGGACATGGAAGCCGCCGTGCTGCGCGAATGCCGCATCGTCCGCGAGACTGTGGGCGCGATGGACGCCTCGACCCTGGGCAAGATCGAGGTGCGCGGGCCGGATGCGGCGCTCTTCCTCGACCGTATCTACTGCAATCCCGTCGCCAGCCTCGCGGTCGGCGGCTGCCGCTACGGCGTGATGTGCCGCGAGGATGGCATGGTGTTCGACGACGGCGTCGCCATGCGGTTGGCGCCCGACCGCTTCCTCGTCACGACCACGACCGGAGGTGCCGCCCGCGTCCTCGACTGGATGGAGGAATGGCTGCAGACGGAATGGCCGGAGCTGCGGGTCTTCTGCACCTCGGTCACCGAGCAATGGTCGACGGTCGCCGTCGCCGGCCCCGCCGCACGCGCGGTCGTGGCCTCGCTCGCCCCCGACCTGGACGTCTCGGCGGAGGGTTTCGGCTTCATGACCTTCCGCGACGCGACCGTCGCCGGCATCCCCGCCCGGGTCGCCCGCATCAGCTTCTCGGGCGAGCTTGCCTTCGAGCTCAACGTCGACGGCACCCGCGGCATGGCCATGTGGGATGCCGTCCTCGCCGCCGGCGCCCCCTTCGGCATCGCGCCCTACGGCACGGAGGCCATGCATGTCCTGCGCGCCGAGAAGGGCTATTTCATCGTCGGCCACGAGACCGACGGCACGGTGACGCCGATCGACCTCGGGCTGGAGCGCATGGTGGCGCGCCGCAAGGACTTCCTCGGCAAGCGCTCGCTCGCGCGCAGCGACACGACGCGGGCCGACCGCAAGCAGCTCGTGGCGCTGCTGCCCGACGATCCCGCGCTGCTGCTGCCCGAGGGCGCGCAACTCGTCGACGAGCCGGGGCGCCCGCCGCCGGTGCCGATGATCGGCCATGTCACGTCGAGCTATCGCAGCGCCGCGCTGGGGCGCACCTTCGCGCTGGCGCTGGTGAAGGGCGGGCGGGCGCGCATCGGCACGCGCATCCATGCCTCCTTGGCGGGCGGCGCGGCAGCGGTCCGGATCGCCGACCCGGTGCTGGTCGATCCCGGCGGGAGCCGCCGCGATGGCTGACCGCGGAACCACGGTCCTCGATCCCCTGGCCGACGCGATAGCGGGGGCGGCGGGGGAGGGCGTACGCCTGTCGCGCCTGCCGCTCGTCGGCCAGATCACCCTGCGTGCCGGGCCCGAGGTTGCGTCCCTGGTGGATGTTGGGCTCGGCCTCGCGCTGCCCGACGCGCCGAACCGCGTGACGTCCGACGGCGGGCGGGCCGCGGTCTGGCTCGGCCCCGACGAATGGCTGCTGCTGGTGCCGCGCGCGGACGTGGCGACGACCATCGCGCGGCTGGAGATGGCGCTGGACGGCCGGCACTTCGCCGCGGTCGATACCAGCGCCGCGCGCCTCGGCCTGGCGGTTTCGGGGGCGGCCGCCCGAGCCGTGCTGGCGAAGGGCTGCAGCCTCGACCTGCACCCGCGTGCTTTCGGCCCGGGCGAATGCGCGCAGACCGCGCTCGCCCGCGTGCCGGTGCTCATCGTCCAGCGCGACACGGCGCCGACCTTCTGGGTCTTCGTGCGGCCGTCCTATGCGGTCTTTCTCGCGCGCTGGCTCATTGACGCCGCGACGGAGTATCGCCTCCCGCCCATTCCCGAGCGGGCGCCGTAGCGGCGCTACGCGGCAGCCCCGCCCTTGCGCGCGATGATCTGGACGCCGGTAGCGGCGTTCCCGTTCATCGTCGTCAATGCGATCTCCTGCCTTCCGAGCGGAACGAATCCATCGAGCAACGCCAGCAGCCGCGCCTCGTCGTGATGGCGCACCAGGGCGCCGTCATCGGTGCGGAACACGCCATGGGCGCCGAACCGCCCGGCATCGCGCAGATAGCGCGCACGGTTCCGATCGTCCGTTTGAAGCGGCATGTCGCTGACATAGAGGATGCCGCCGGGCCGCAGGAGCCGCCGCAGCTCGGCCATGACGGCATCCTGTTCGGCGTCTTCGGGGATCGCCGTCAGAACCGCCATCAGGAAGGCGGCGTCGAAGCTTCCGTCCGGCTCCACGGTCGGCAGCGATCGGACGACGCGGAGGTCCAGGTCCGGATGGTCGCGCCGCCCGCGCGCGATCATGGCGGCCGAGAAATCCATGCCGACGAGCCGGCGGTAGCCCCGAGCGCACAGCTCGGCCATGGTGCGGCCATAGCCGCAGCCGTAGTCGAGGACGCGGGCGGTCGCCGGCACGTACGCATCGAGCCAGCCGCGATCGAGCGGATGGGTGAAGGTCTTCCGGGCGGCGACCCGCTCCCAGTACGGCCGCTGGTCCTCCATGGTCGGGACGACCGGCTTCCCCTCCGCCCGCGGCGGGCGGAGGGGAGCCGCGACGGTCAGCCCTTGAAGGTGGAGATGCTCGTCTCCTTGCTCGTGATGAACTCGAGCAGGGCGGGCACGCCCTTCTTCGTCTGCTCAATGCCGCGCTTGATGGCGGGGATGATGTCCTCGGGCTTGGTCACCCGCTCGCCATAGCCGCCGAAGGCCCGCGCCATCGCCGCGTAGTCGCCGGAGATGTCGGTCGCGCGGTACTTCTCGGTCGAGACCTGCATGATGTGCAGCTCGATCGCCATGGAGAAATTGTTGAGCAGGATCGAGAGGATCGGGATGCGCTCGCGCACCGCGGTCTCGAAGTCCATGCCGGTGAAGCCGATCGCCGCGTCGCCCCAGACGTTGATGCAGAGCTTGTCCGGGCAGGCGAGCTTGGCACCCATGGCGAGCCCCAGGCCGTAGCCGAGCTGGGTCGTCTTGCCCCAGCCGATATAGGAGAGCGGCGTCGTCGAGCTCCAGAAGGGCGAGAGCTGGTCGCGTGGGCTGCCGGCGTCGTGGGTGATGATGGTGTTCTCGCGGTCGACCGTGTTGGCGAGGTCCCACAGCACGCGATAGGGCGAGAGCGGCGCCTCGTTCGAGGTCAGCTTCGGCATCCACTGGGCGAGCCATTCCGACTTGACCGCGGCGATCTCGTTGGCGACCGCCGACGGGTCGCGCGGCTTCTCGATCTTGGGCTCGATCGCGGCGATCAGCGCGTCCAGCGTCAGCGCCGCGTCGCCGACCAGCGCATGGGCCGCGACCACGTCCTTGTTGAGGTCGAGCGGGTCGAGCGTCGCATGGACGATCGTCTTGCCCTTGGGGATGGCGGTGCCGAAGTTGGTCTCGGTGAAGCTGCAGCCGATGCCGAAGATGACGTCGGCCTTCTTGAGGAAGTGGTCGACCGTCTTGGGGTAGGCGCGGCCGCCGGAGCCGAGTGCCAGCATGTGGTCCTCGGGGAAGGCGCTCTTGCCCTGCAGCGTCGTCATCACGGGCGCGGCCAGCAGCTCGGCCAGGCGCTTCAGCTGCTCCCAGGCGCCGGCCCAGTGGACGCCCTGGCCCGCATGAATTACGAGGTTCCTGGCTTTCACCAGGACGTCGGCGGCGGTCGCGACGGCGGCCGGGTCGGGCCCGAAACGCGTGGTCATCACCGGCTCGTAGGCGAGCGGCTCGGCCACGTCCTCGCCGAACACGTCGGTCGGCACCTCGACGAGGCAGGGTCCGAGTCGGCCGTTGCGGAGCTGGGTGAAGGCGCGGCGCATGATCGCCGGGATGTCGGCCGCCGACAGCACCGTCTCGGCCGACTTCGTCACGTGCTGCATGTTCAGCACGGAGCTGAAGTTGGGCGAAACCTGGCTGATGCGCCGCGGGTAGCCCATGGGCATCACCAGCACCGGCACCGACTCCCCGAAGCACTGCGCCACGCCACCGAAGGCGTTCTCGGCACCCGGCCCGTGCTGCATGGCGAAGACGCCCAGCTTCTGGCCGCGCGACAGCCGCGAATAGGCGTCCGCCATGTGCAGGCCGACGCGCTCCTGGCGGACGATGATCGGCCGGATGTCGACATGGGCCACGTATTCGAGGATGTGGTTGACCGGGTAGCCGAAGACGATTTCGACGCCCTCGCGCTTCAGGATCTCGGCAATCGCCGCCGGTGCCTTCATCTTGCGTTTCCTCCTTGGATCGTCGGCCGCGGCTTCAGGCCGCGAGGATCATGTCGCTCGCCTTCTCGCCGATCATGACGGCGGGAGCGTTGGTGTTGCCGGAGACCACGGTCGGCATGATCGAGCAGTCGACCACCCTGAGGCGGCCGATGCCGTGGACCCGGAGTTGCTCGTCGACCACCGCCATCGGCCCGGAGCCCATCGTGCAGGTGCTGGTCGGATGATAGATCGTCGAGCCGGTCTCGCGCGCGAAGGCGAGCAGATCGTCGTCGGTGGCGGCCTTGGCGCCCGGCAGATGCTCGGTCACGATGTAGTCGGCGAGCGGCCGCTGCTCGCCGATGCGGCGCGCCAGCTTGAGGCCGTCGACCATCGTTCTCCGGTCCGTCTCGGTCGAGAGGTAGTTCGGCTTGATCGCCGGTGGCGTCGCCGGATCGGCGCTGCGGATCATCACCGAGCCGCGGCTCTCCGGCCGCAACTGACAGACCGAGTTGGTGAAGCCGGGGAAGGGGTGCGGCTCGCTGCCCGCCTGCTCCCACGAGAACAGGATGAAGTGGTACTGCACGTCGGGGGTGGCGAGCTCGGGCCGGGTCTTGGCGAACAGGCCGGCCTGGCCCGCGCCGATGGTCATCGCGCCGCGGCGGAAGAGGGCGTATTCGAGCGCCATCTTCCCGCGCCGCCACAGGCTGCGCGCGTCGTCGTTGACGGTGAAGGGCGTCGTGCAGCGATAGCAGACGCGGGCCTGGAAATGGTCCTGCAGGTTGCCGCCGACGCCGGGCAGGTCATGGACGACGGCGATCCCCTGGCCGCGCAGATGCTCGGCCGGGCCGATTCCCGAAAGCTGCAGGAGCTGCGGCGAATTGATGGCGCCGCCCGAGAGGATCACCTCGCGCCGCGCGCGCGCCTGCTTCAGGACGCCGCCGCGGCGATACTCGATGCCGACCGCCGCCCGCCCGTCGAGCAGGACGCGGGTCGCCAGCGCCTCGACCGCGACCTCGAGATTGGGCCGCTTCTCGGCCGGCCGCAGATAGCCCACCGCCGTGCTGCACCGCCGCCCGTTGCGGTTGGTCAGCTGGTAGTAGCCCGCACCTTCCTGCACGGCACCGTTGAAGTCGTCGTTGCGCGCGAACCCGAGCGCGCCGGCCGACGCGATGAACGCCTCGCAAAGTTCGTGCTTCTGGCGCAGGTCCTCGACGCTGAGCATGCCGTCGGCACCGTGCAGCGCATCCGCGCCGCGCTCCTGCCGCTCGGCCTTGCGGAAATAGGGCAGGACGTCGTCATAGCTCCAGCCGCGGTTGCCGAGCTGGCGCCAGTGGTCGTAGTCCTCCTTCTGGCCGCGGATGTAGATCAGCCCATTGATGGCACTCGACCCGCCCAGCACCTTGCCGCGCGGCCAGAACGCCTTGCGGCCGTTGATCCCGGGGTCGGGCTCGGTCTCGTAGCACCAGTTGACCTTGGGATTGCGGATGTTCTTCACGTAGCCGACGGGCACGTGGATCCACGGGTTGGTGTCGCGTGGGCCGGCCTCCAGCAGGAGGACCCTGTAGGTGCCGCTCTCCGACAGCCGGTTCGCCAGCACACAGCCGGCGGAGCCGGCGCCGACGATGATGTAGTCGTATTCGTCGAGGGACATGCGCCACTCCGGGCGGGGCTGCGGATCGGACTCGGGCGGGCGGGACCGACCGCGGAGAATGGGCCAGCCGGGCCTCGGCGATCAAGGCCGCGGGGCGGCCGCCCTTGTGCTATCTAGCCGGGGCCGACAGGTCGGAAAGGGATGCGGGGCAGCTTCGCGCGATACGCGGTCATCTGGTTGCTGCTGCTGGCGACGATCTTCGCCGGCGAGCGGCTCGTGCGATCGCTCTGGCTGGTCGGCGACACGCCGCGCACGGTCGACGCCCGGGGCGACCTCTCCCAGGTCGAGAAGCACACGGTTGCCCTGTTCGAGAATGCGTCGCCTTCGGTCGTCTACATCTTCACCGAAGGCGGCGTCGTCGCGACACCGCAAGGCCGCACGCAGCAGACGGGCGGCGCCGGCACCGGCTTCGTGTGGGACGGGGCCGGCCACGTCGTCACCAACTTCCACGTCGTCGAGAACGCGCGCCGCGTGCGGGTCCGCATCTTCAACGGCACGGC
>JBFWXJ010000290.1:0-8233 GCA_050187535.1 Alphaproteobacteria bacterium
ATCGAGGACGACCGCTTCTACGCGACCGGCCTCTTCGTCGGCACGGTCGACTTCGATCCCGGCCCCGACGCGGTGATCCGCGACAGCGACGTCTCGCAGCAGAAGCACTTCCTCGTCGAGTTCGACCTGCCCGTCAGCGCCGGCAGCGGCAATGACGGCGGCGGCAGCACGCCGCCCGACCGGGTGCCGCCGCCGGCACCGCGCATCGCCGCGTTCGACACCGACACCGGCAATCCGAACGACCACTTCACGACCGACCGTACGCTGGTCATCCGCGGCACGGCGGAGGCGGGCGCCACCGTGCTGCTGTTCCGGACCGACCCGCTCAAGGGGACGGTTCCCGTGGGGACGGCCGTCGCCGACGCCGGCGGCAACTGGCTGGTCGACGACACGCGCACCACCCTGCCGCCCGGCACCTTCGACTATTGGGCGCAGGCGGTCGACCCGGCCGGCAACACGTCGCCCTTCTCCGAGCAGTTCCGCATCGTGGTCGAGGACGTGTCCGGATCGGCCGGCTTCGGCGGACCCGGCAGCATCATCTACGGCCACGGCTTCGGCTCCGACTGGGTGGAAGGCGGCAGCGCCGCGGATTCGATCCGTGGCGGCGCCGGCGACGATACGGTGTTCGGGCGCGACGGCGACGACCGGCTGTTCGGCGACAGCGGTGCCGACAACCTCAACGGCAACACCGGCAACGACGAGCTGCACGGCGACGACGGCAACGACGTCATCTTCGGCGGCCAGGGCTTCGACCGCCTCTATGGCGACTTCGGCGACGACCTCCTCTACGGCAATCGCGGCAGCGACATCCTCGAGGGGGCGGCCGGCAACGACACGCTCTTCGGCGGCCGGGGCAGGGACCAGCTCTCGGGCGGGGCCGGCGACGACGAGCTGCACGGCGATCGCGGCGACGACACCATGGCGGGCGGCGTCGGCGCCGACCGCTTCCACTTCGCGGCCGAGGGCGGCAGCGACCTGATCGAGGACTTCGATCCGGCGGCCGACCATATCCTCGTCGACCTCGATGCCGCGGGCATGATCAACGGCGTGCCGATCGCCTCGCCGGCGGCATTGCTCGCTCGCATCGTCGACACGGCAGAGGGTGCCTTCCTCGACCTCGGCGGCGGCCAGGGCGTCCTTCTCGCGGGGATCGGCAAGGCCCAGCTCTCCGCCGAGGACTTCCTGCTCGTCTGACCGTCGCCATCCGCCGCGGGCGCGCTTGCAATCGCCGGCGCGCCCGCGGCGGAATGGTCCCGCCATGGCGATCACGCGGGGGACCGGGCACGCCCGGCAAGTCAAGTCGGCGACGCGAGTCCAGCGATCACACGTCGGGCGCAACCTCTACGTCCTGACGGGCATCTCGGGCGCGCCGATCTCGGAGGCGATCCACGGCGTGCTGCCGTTCGTCGTTCTCCTGGTGGCGATGCTGCTGCTGATCACCTACGTTCCGGTGCTCTCCCTCTGGCTGCCGACACTGGTGTACGGATGACGCTCGCCCCCGACGACTACCGCACGATGACCGCCACGGCCCTGGTCGCCGCCTATCGCGCCGGCACGCTCTCGCCCGTCGAGGCGACGGAGGCCGCGCTCACCGTGGTCGAAGAGCGCAATCCCGGTCTCAACGCGATCTTCCATCTCGATGCCGCGGGTGCCCGGGCGCAGGCGGCGGCGTCCGAGGCGCGCTGGCGGCGGGGCGATCCTGCGGGCGCGCTCGATGGCGTGCCGACGGTGGTCAAGGACGGGCTCTGGATGAAGGGCATCCCGGTCTATCGCGGCTCGATCGCGCTCGACCGGCACGCCGTGGTGCCGACCGAGGACGCGCCGCCGGTCGCCCGCATGCGCGAGGCGGGGTCGGTCATCCTCGGCAAGACCACGATGTGCGACATGGGCATGTTCGGGTCGGGCTACAGCTCGAAGTTCGGGCCGACCCGCAACCCGCACGACCCGGCCGTCACCAGCGGCGGCTCGTCGTCGGGCACGGCCGCGGCGATCGCGTCCGGCATGGTGCCGATCGCGATCGGCACGGACATCGTCGGCTCGATCCGCCAGCCGGCCGCGTTCTGCGGCCTCGTCGGCCACAAGCCGAGCTACGGGCGGGTGCCGACCTACCCCAACTCCAGCCCGGCGGCGGTGGCAGGCCCGCTCGCGCGCTCGGTCGCCGATGCGGCCCTGCTGCTGGACACGCTGGTGCGGCCGGACGCGCGCGACTTCGCGTGCCTGGCGCCCGACCCCAACTCCTACGCCTGGAGCCTCGGCGGCTCGGTCGCCGGCACCCGCATCGGCTTCCTCAGGTCGATCGGCTTCGGGCCGACGCCCGATCCGCAATCGGTCGCTGCCGTCGAGAAGGCGGTGGCCAGGCTCGCCGCAATCGGCTGCGTCGTCGAGGAGATCACGTCGCCTTTCGTGCCGGGCGACGAGAAGGGTGGCGAGGACTTCTATCGCATGCGGCCGGCGAGCGAGCTGGCGGCCCTGCCGGAAGCCGACCGCCGCGCGGCCGAGGTGATCCACGCCTGGTCGTCGCCCGCCGCCGCCTACACCGGCGTCCACTATCACGGCCTCTTCATGGCGACGCAGAGCCTGCGTGCCCGCGCGCTCGCCATGATCGAGGGCTTCGATTTCCTGGCGCTGCCGACCTCGGCCACACTGCCGTTCGCGGCCGAGCTGCCGGGGCCCGAGGGCCATTCGACCTTCGCGGCCTGGGTGAACACCTTCCTCTTCAACCTGACCGAGCAGCCGGCGATCTCCCTGCCCTGCGGCAAGAGCAAGGAGGGATGGCCGATCGGCCTGCAGCTCGTGGGTCGGCGCTTCGACGACCGTGGCGTGCTTCGCCTGGCGGCCGCCTGGGAGCGGGGCTGACGGGTCAGGCGGCGGCCAGCACGTCCGGATTGACGACGTTGATCGGCTTGCCGGCGGCGAACGCCAGGATCTGGTCGAAGATCTCGGTGAACTGCAGCTGATACTCCTCGCGCGTCACGTAGCCGATATGCGGCGTCGCCACGACGCGGGGGTGGGTCAACAGCGGGTCGGCCGTGTCGGTGAGGGGCTCGACGTCGAACACGTCGATCGCCGCCGTGCCCGGCCGGCCGGCGCGCAGCGCGGCCAGTAGCGCGCCCGGCCGGATCAGGCCGGCGCGGCTGGTGTTCACCAGGATCGAATCCGCCTTCATTCCCATGAGGTCGTCCTGGGAGACGATTCCGCGCGTCGCCGGCACCAGGCGCATGTGCAGCGACACGGCGTCGGACGTGGCGAGAAACGTCTCCTTGTCGGGCGCCGCCGTCAGCCCCTCGGCCGCCGCGCGCTCGCGCGTCGCCGCGCGCGCCCACACCTGGACCCGCATGCCGAAGGCCTGCGCGTAGCCCGCGACCGCCTTGGCGATGCGGCCATAGCCCCACAGGCCGATCGTCTTGCCGCGCAACGTCGTGCCGACGCCCATCTGCCAGGTGCCGGCGCGCAGCGACGCCATCTGCTGCGGCATCTGCCGGGCGGCGGCCAGCAGCAGGGCCCAGGTCAGTTCGGCCGCGGCGAAGCAGGGGGTGCCCTCGTGCTGGCTCGACGACACGACCACGCCCTGCCTGGTGCAGGCGGGGATGTCGATATGCGGAAAGACGCTGCGCTGGCTGATGAGCTTCAGGCGCGGCAGCCGCTCCAGCAGCGCCGCGCGGACGGCGGTGCGCTCGCGGATCAGCACCAGTGCGTCGACCTCGGCCAGGCGGGCGGCGAGCGCGTCCACGTCCTCCACATGGTCGGTCCACACGGTGACGTCGTGGCCGGCCAGCATGGCGAAGCAGGGCAGGGTGCGGATCGTGTCGAACCAGTCGTCGAGGATGGCGATCTTCATGGGGGCTCCCGCCGCTCGCGTCGCAGGCGGCAGAGGATGCCCACCCGGCCGGCTCGCCGGCAAGTCGCGTCAGGGGATGCGGCCGCCGGTCGACGTCGGCGTCAGCGCCAGCACCAGGATGAGGATCGCGAGCGGCGCCACCGCGCCGTAGATGACCGCGTCATGCCGCGTGCGGGCGCGCGCGAGGAGGGCGCCTACCCCACCCAGCAGGGCGAAGGTGGCGCCGCGGATCGCGACTCCGAAGAAGATGCCGATCGCCGCATCGGAAAGCAGGATCAGGATGTGCGGCGTCACCAGGAACGTGACCGCCCATACGATCGCGCCACCGGCGGCACCCCAGAGGAAGCGCCGCCGCCGGCCGAGCTCGACCTCCTCCTGCTCCGCGCCGACGGGCGGCGGCGCCAGCTCCGTCTCCAGCCGCTCCGACAGCCTGGGGTCGACCTGACGGGCGAGCGCCCGGATCTCGAGCTGCAGCTTGATCAGCTCCAGTCGCCGCCGGTCGCGGGAATAGCTGCGGTTCCAGGGGGCCGTCGCCTGCCAGATGTCGCGCAGCGTCGGCCACAGGCCCAGCACCATGAGCAGCGCCGTCCCGGGGATGATGATCCATGTCGGTAATGCCGGCCGCAGGATATCGAAGAGCTTGTCCAACCCCTCCGCCCCCTCGGGACCAGCATTGCCGGGGGCGAAGCGGCGCGCAACGGCATATCCTGCAGCCATGGCCGCCCCGCTGTCCCTCGCCGCCTGCGCCCTGACGACGCTGCTGCTCGCGACGCCGGCCGGCGCGGCGGAGTGGCGGCGCGAGGCCGATGCCGACGCCCGGGCCGAGCGCATCGTGATCGGCAACGATCTCGGTCAGTCCTTCGGCATGTGGTGCGGGCCGCTCGACCCGGGGCACGGCGGCTACGTCTGGGCCGGCTTCGCCGTCCCGGTCTGCGGCGACGACGGCCCGGTCTACGTCGAGGCGACGGTCGCGGGCGAAGTGGTCGAGCTCGAGGGGATCTGTTTCGACCGGAGCCGGGTGGCGCTGGTCGGCGACGAGGGGCGGCGAATTCTGGAGGCCGTCCCCGGGCTCACAAGCTGGGCGGTCACGGTCTTCGCCGAAGGCCGCCTGCACTACGCCATGTTCGAGGCGGGCGAGGGCGCACGCGACATCGCGGCGGTGGCGGCCCGCGGCTGCGCACCGGCGCTCGCGCGACCCTGAGACCTCGCGTCCTCTTCGCGCGCGGGGCGATCCGGGCTAGGAAGGCGCTGGCACCGGCGCGGAAGCGGCGAATGCACAAATCACAAGGGGAGGGAGCGTTCGAATGCTCGGATACCGGCGCGCCGGGGTGCTCCCTCTCGCCGCGATGGCCATGGTGGCCGGCATCGGCCCTGCGCCGGCACAGGGACGCAGCGAGCCGCGCCTGTTCGTGTGCGAGATTCGCACCGCGCAGGAGCTGGCCGCCGACGGCGGCTTCGAGGCGACCCCCTACACACGCCTGCTGCTGGAACCGGGGGTGCGGCTGACCTTCGACGAGCGCAGTGGGCGCCTCGGCCGCGAGCTCCCCACCGGTCCCCTCGCGACGCGCCGATTTCTCGTCGTGCAGCGCGGGGGCGAGCGGACCGACCTGGTGGCCCGCCAGATCAGCTCGCCGTCGTCGCCGCCCCACGACGTGCTGCGGATCGTCGTGACCAATCCGGCGATGCCCTTCCTCTACCTCGACGGTGACGCGGTCATCACCGGCTCGTGCATCGCCGAATGACGATGCCGTCGACTTGCGACGCAGTTGCGACTACAGTGTTGTCTTGACATGGGCGCTCGTATCGGGCGCATGGCAGGAGGATCGACGCGTCGATGAGCGCAATCACGGCCCCGTTGCGACGGCTCCGCCCGGGCGATCCCGTGCCCTGGTTCGTCGGGCCCACCCACGGCAATCCGACCTTCAATTTCGACACCTGCGCGGGCCGCTACGTCGTGCTCAGCTTCTTCGGAAGCGCGCGGTCGCCGGCTGGGGTCGCGGTCACGACGCTCGTCGATACGTACAAGTCCCTGTTCGACGATTCCGAGATCGCCTTCTTCGGCGTGACGAACAACGCCGAGGACCATGCGACATTGCTGGTCGAGCGGGTGCCCGGCATCCGCTGGTTCCTCGATGCCGACGACCGCATCGCCCGCATGATGCGCGCCGTCGATGGCCCGTCCGAGTCCGCGCTCGTGCCGCAGACCCTGGTTCTCGATCCCTCGCTGCGCGTGCTCGGCTGGATTCCCGTCGCCGACCCGGTGGCGCATGCCCGCACCCTGACGCGGGTGCTGCAGCAGCTGCCGCCGATCTCGACCGATGCGTGGTCGCCCGGCGTGGCCCCGGCCCTGATCGTCCCACGGATCTTCGAGCGCGAGCTCTGCCGGCGCCTGATCGACTACTACGAGACCGAGGGCGGCACGCCGTCCGGGCATATGTCCGCCCGCGACGGCCGCTCGGTCGGCGTGCTCGACCGTGCCCGCAAGCGCCGCAAGGACTGCGTCATCACCGACCAGTCGCTGAAGCAGACGATGCAGCGGCGCATTCACGACCGCCTCGTGCCGATGATCCGCCGCGCCTTCCAGTTCGAGGCGAGCCGGATCGAGCGCTACATCGTCGCCTGCTACGACGGCGCCGATCGCGGCTTCTTCTTCCCGCACCGCGACAACACGACGCCCGCGACCCAGCACCGCCGCTTCGCCGTGACGATCAACCTCAACGCCGACGAGTACGAGGGCGGCGACCTGCGCTTCCCGGAGTTCGGTCGCGCCACCTACCGGGCGCCGACGGGGGGAGCGGTCGTGTTCTCGTGCTCGATGCTGCACGAGGCGCTGCCGGTGACCCGCGGCCTGCGCTACGCGACCCTGCCCTTTCTCTACGACGACAAGGCGGCCGTCGTCCGCGACGCGACGCGGCATCTCATCGATTCGGTGGCACAGCCCGAGATCGACGCGGCGGCGGCCATCACCGCCACATAGCGCGCAGCCGGGCGGCGACATCGACGCGCGGCACGGTCGTACCCGGAATGTCCCGCCCGCCCGCGGCCGGCGGCCAGGCCGTGCTCTCGAAGAGCGGCAGCAGGGACGCCGGGATGAACCGCGTGCGCGCCGCCAGCACGGCGCGATCGCCCATCGCCGCCTGTGCGTGGACGTGGAAGCGCTGGGGCAGCATCAGGTGCGGCCGCTCCTTGGCGCGTGTCATGGCGACATAGAGCAAGCGGCGCTCCTCCTCGATCTCGTCGCTGCTGCCGACGCCGAGATCGGACGGGATGCAGCCGTCGACCGTGTTCAGCACGACGACCGAGGACCACTCGCGTCCCTTGGCGGAGTGGATGGTGGAGAGGACGAGATAGTCCTCGTCGAGCGACGGCGGCCCGGCCTCGCCGCTGGTCGCCTCCGGCGGGTCCAGCGTGGTCTCGGTCAGGAAGCGCTCGCGGCTGGCATAGCCGGCGGCGATCTGCTCGAGCTGGGCCAGATCGGCCGCGCGCGCGGCGCGGTCGTCGTAGCGGCGCTCGAGATGCGGGCGGTACCAGGCGCAGGCGAGCCCGATCTCCGCCGGCCAGCCGGCGGCGCCGTCGCGCAGCCGCGTGACCGTCGCCACGAACTCCCGCCACTCCTCGCCGGCCCGGGGCGGCGTCGGACAGGCCAGCAGCGCCGCGCCCGGATCGAGCGCCGTCGCCACATGATCCAGCACCCGGCCGGCATTCCCCGGACCGATCCCGGGGAGGATCTGCAGTGCGCGGAAGCCGGCGATGCGATCGCGCGGGTTCTCCGCCCAGCGCAGCAGCGCGATCACGTCCTTCACATGCGCCGCGTCGAGAAAGCGCAGGCCGCCGAACTTCACGAAGGGGATGTTGCGCCGGGTCAACTCGACCTCGAGCGGGCCGCTGTGATGGGCGGCGCGGAAGAGCACCGCCTGGCTCCGCAGCGCCATCCCCGCCTCGCGGTTCTCCAGCACCAGGGCCGCCACGGCCCGCGCCTGCTCCATCTCGTCGCGCACCGTCATCAGTGCCGGCCGCTCGCCGCCGGCGCGGTCGGTCCACAGCTCCTTGGCGTGGCGCTCGCGGGCGAGACCGATGACGGCGTTCGCCGCCGCCAGGATGGGGCGGGTCGAGCGGTAGTTGCGAGCCAGCGTCACGATCCGGGCCGGCGGGTCGAAGGCATGCGGGAAGTCGAGGATGTTGCGCACCGTCGCGGCCCGGAAGGCGTAGATCGCCTGCGCGTCGTCGCCGACCACGGTCAGGCCGGCCCCGGTCGGCTTCATCGCCAGCAGGATCGTCGCCTGCAGGCTGTTGGTGTCCTGGTACTCGTCGACCAGCACGTGGTCGAAGCGCGCGCCGACATCGGCGGCCAGGGCGGCGTCGCCCATCATCTGCGCCCAGCACAGCAGCAGGTCG
>JBFWXJ010000291.1:0-8231 GCA_050187535.1 Alphaproteobacteria bacterium
CGGAGCAGGCGCGGCTCTTCGAGCCGTTCTCCCAGGCGGATGCCGCGACCAACCGGCGCTTCGGCGGGACCGGATTGGGCCTCGCGATCTCCCGCCGGCTGGCGGAGGCGATGGGCGGCCGGATCGGCGTCGACAGCCGCGCGGGCGAGGGCGCCGGCTTCTGGTTCACCACCACCTTCGCCGTGCCGGCTGCCCATCTCGACAATCGCCTCGCCGTCGTCCACGAGGACGCTGCCGCCACGCCGGCGAAGGGCTCGACGACGCGTCGCGTGCTCATCGCGGAGGACGATCGCATCAATCAGCTCCTGATCGCGACGATGCTGAACCGCTGGGGCTTCGAGACCGTCGTGGTGGACGACGGTGCCGCCGCTCTCGAGGCACTCGGCCGCGAACCGTTCGATGTCGTGGTGATGGATGTGAACATGCCGGTCCTCGACGGGCCGTCGGCGGTGCGGCGCCTGCGGGCGGAGGGCGGGCCGCTCGCGGCATTGCCGGTGTTCGCGTTGACCGCCGACGTCGTGGCCGACCACATGGAGCGCTTCCGCGAGGCCGGCTTCACCGACGTGATGCCGAAGCCGATCGACTGGGCCCGGCTGCGCGGGGCGCTCGAGACCTCCGTCGCGCGCGACGGCTGACCGTCCCGTTCAGGTCAGCTCGGCGACCCGGATGCGGTCGCCCAGCCTGCGCGCCGCCTCGACGACGCTGCCGTGGTGGGTGAACAGCAGCACCTGCGTCGTCCGCCCGAGCTCCGCCAGCAGGTCCAGGGTCGCGGCGCTGCGGGCGTCGTCGAAATGCACCAGCAGGTCGTCGGCGACGAAGGGCAGCGGCTCGGCGCCCATGCAGTAGCGCTCGATGCTGGCGATGCGGAAGGCGAGGAAAAGCTGATCGCGGGTCCCGTCGCTCATCTGCGAGACCGGCACCCGCTCGCCCCCGGCTCGCCGGCCAACGACGACGGGATTGCCGCGGTCGTCGACGTCGGCTTCGACGCCCGCGAAGGCGCCGGCCGTGGCCGCCGCCATCAGGACGCCCGCGCGCAGGATCAGCGGGTCCTGGCTCTCCGAGCGGATGCGGTCGACGGCGGCCTGCAGCAGGGTGCGGGCCATGGACAGCTCGACATAGCGGCCGGTCACCACGCGCAGCTCGGCAGCGGCCGCCTCGCGGCGGGCGATCGCCTCGTTGACGCCCGCCGCGGCGGCGAGCCCGGCCAGGGCGGCGTCGGCCGCATCGCGGGCCGTCACAGCCGCCTCGTGCTCCGCGTCGAGCGCCGCCGCCTCCTCGCGGAGCAGCGCCAGGCCGGCTGTCGCGTGGTCGAGGTCGCGACCGGCGCAGAGCGCTCGCAAAGCATCTTCCGGCTCGCCGTCGCCCGCCGCCGCCAGGGCGTCGGCGCGGCTGCGCCGGGCTTCCAGAAGCTTCGCCGCCGCGTCGAGGGCGTCGGCGCGTGCGGGCAGGTCGATGGCCGCGCAGCGATGACGGTCCGCCAGGGCTGCGAGCGAAGTCACCGCTTCGACCAGCGCCTCCTTGCGCGCCCGCTCCGCTGCTTCCGCCTCAGCGTGCTGGGCGTCGAGGACCCGGCGCTGGGCCGCGGCCTCCCGCGCCTGGGTGAGATGCTGCGTCAGCAGTGTGGCGGCGGCGACCGCGTCCTCCGGCAGCGTCATGGGGATCGCGGCGGCGAGGCCGGCCGTGAGCCCGCGCAACTCCGACTCGTCCTCGTCCATGCGGCGCAGCCGGCGCTCCGCGTGGCCGACCGCCCGGATATGGCCGTCCGCCGCCAGCCACAGGTTGACCGTATCCAGCGCTTCGGCGTCGCTCGCGGCGGGGTCGAGCGCCACGGCCGCCATGGCCGCCCGCCGTTCCGGCGCCCATGCCGCGAGCCGGGCCGCCAGCCGGCGATGCGCCTCGCCGTCGCGGGCGTGCTCGGCCATCGCGGCGGCATGCGCGGCGACCAGGGCGCGGTGGTCGGCATGCTCCTCCTCGGCCTGGGCGATCGCCGCGGCGACCGCCGCCGCGCGCGCGACGACGGTGGCACCGGCAGCCGGCGACAGCGTCAGGCGCGCTTCGGCCTCGGCCAGCCGGTCGAGCGCGGCCGCCAGCTCGGCTGCGGCCGTCTCGGTCTCGCGGCGTTCCGCGGCGGCGAGGTCGAGGGCGGCGATGATCTCGCGGCGCTCCTCGACGAAGGTCTTGAGGCGGCCGGGCTCGTCGTGCAGCGCGGCGGCCTCGGGCCAGGCGGCCCGCCATGCCGCCAGCCCCGCCTCCGCCCGAGCGCGCTCGCGGTGGAGCGCCGCTTCGGCCTCGGCCACCGCCGCGGCGGCCTCGGCTGCATCGCGCTCGGCAGCCGCCATCTCCGCGGCGCGTGCCGCCTCGGTGGAGCGGCGGTCGGCCAGCGTGTCGGCCTCGCCGACCCGGGCCTCGAAGTCGGCCGCACGCTGCGACCGCTCGGCCGCGGGCGGCATCTTCTCCGCGTCGAGGAACGCGGCACGGATCGGCTCCCATGCCGCCTCGCGTCCGGCGCGCGCGGCCGCGACCGCGGCTTCGTCGGCGACGGGGCCGCCCCGGGCCAGCCGGTCGACCGTCGTCGCCGCCCGCCGGTGACGGTGGCCGGCCGCGTCCCGCTCGCCGACATGGCGGTCGATGCGCTCTGCGCTCTCTCGCCGGCGAGCCGCTTCCATCTCCACCGCGGCGCGATCCGGGCAGGGCAGGGCGCGCAACGCTTCCACGCTCGCGAAGCCGATCGCCGCGGCGCGCGCCGCCAGCGTCTGCGCCGCCGCATCGGCCGCCGCGCGCCCAGCGGCGGCGAGGCGCGCCGCGGCGGGCAGGCCGTTCAGGTCGCCCGCGGCGAAGCCGAGCGGGCGGTCGCGGCCCGCCGTCGCCAGGGCCCGCATCCGCATCTCCACGATCGCGATGCGCGCGTCGCGCTCGTGCATGGCGGAGTCGAGCTCCGCCAGCCGCGCGCGCAGCCGCTCGCCCTCGGCGATCAGCGTCTGCAGCGCCTCCAGGCGCCGCCGGTCGGGCACCAGCGGCGCGAGGTCGCGCTCGCGCGGCGCGCCGATGCGTCGGCGCAGGGCATCGAGCGGCGTCTGGGCGGCGTCGATCTCGCGGTGACGGTTCGCCCGGTCGCGGCGCGCCTGGCGGACGGCGGCCGCCTTCTCGGCGATCGTCTCGATCGCACCTTCCGCCGCGAGAAGGGGGTCCGCGGTGGCGACGGCGGCGATGCGGGCCAGGACCGCCGCACGGGCGGCCACCGCCTCGCGCTCCGCTTGCGCCGCCATGTCGCGCCGCTGGATCGCAGTCCGGATCGCCGCCGCCTCGACGGCGGGCGCGGGCGGCAGGGTGCCCGCGGCCGCGATCTCGGCAGCGAGGCGGTCGAGGTCGCGAAGCTGCGGCAGCACCCGCACCAGCCGCTCGGCGGTCTTGCGCGCGATCTCGGCCTCGCTGCGCCGCCGCCGCAGCTCGGCCACGCGATCGCGGGCGTCCGCCGCAGCGGCTTCGGCCGCCTGGAACCGTTCGCGCGTCACCTGGCCGTCCTGGACCGCGCGATGGGCGTCGGCCAGTGCGTCGACGGCCCGGTAGAAGAGCCGATGCTCGGCCTTGCGCGTCGCGAAGAGGCTGTCGATCTCGCGATCGAGCGCTTCGATGCGCTGCGTCAGCGCGCGCAAACCGCCGCCCGCTTCCAGGATCAGCCGGCCGATGTCGCCGTCCGCCCCCAGCAGGTCGGCTCCGCCCTGGCGCAGCGTCGCATGGTCGAGGCCGAACAGCGACTGGAAGCGCTCGCGCGTGGTGGCGCCCAGATGCGGCGCCAGCACCCCCTCGTCCAGCGGGCGACCGTCGCCGTCGGTCAGGGTGCGCGCGCGGCCCTTGCGCCGCCGCAAGGTCAACGGGCGTCCGTCCGCCAGCTCCAGCTTGGCGCCGATGCGCATCGCGTCGTAGCCGAAGACCTGGCCCATGGCCGATTGCTGCGGGATGCCGAAGATGAGGTCGCCGACCGCCGCGAGGCAGGTGCTCTTGCCCGCCTCGTTGGGGCCGTAGACGACCGTGAGCCCATCCCCGGGGAAGGCGACCCCGCGGCGTTCGAAGACGCCGTAGCGCTCCATGGTGAGTGCGCGGATGCGCATGCGCCGGCTCAGCTCCGGCTGCCGCGGACGAGCGCGGTCGCAAGCGCGGCCGCGCGTTCGACCGCCCCCGCGCCGACTTCGCTGAGCAGGGCCTCGGGCCGGGCGGCGGCCGGCAGCTTCGCCTTGAGCTCGGCCAGGAGTGCGGCCAGCCGGGCCTCCGCCGCGGGATCGGCCGCCAGGTCGGCGATCGCCCGCTCCATGCGCCCCGCCACGCTGTCGTCCAGCGCCGCCGCCGCGGCGGGGGGCGGGGTGGTGCCGAGCGTGACGCGCTCGATCCAGATGCGCTCGGACGTGGCGGCCGCCAGCGTCTCGATCTCGTGGCCGATCTCGGGCAGGCCCGCGACCAGCATGTGGTGCAGCGCCGTCGTGCCGACGAGCGACAGGCGCAGCGCCAGGCTGCGGCCGTCCGCCCGGTCGCAGAGGAGGCGCAGCCGCTCGCCGGCGAGCGCCACCACGTCCTCCCCGGATTGGGCCGCCGCGACGTCGATGGCCGCCACCTCCCAGCGCACGGCGTCGAGCGGGCGGTGGGAGAGCCGTGTCCGTCCGTCCGCGACCGTCACCACCGTCACGCCCTTCTCGCCGGTCTCGCGCGGCGAGCGGCCCTGCAGGTTCCCGGGATAGACGATCCACGGGTCCTGCCGGACGACCTCGCGGGCGTGGACATGGCCGAGCGCCCAGTAGTCGTAGCCGTGGTTGGCGAGCTGCTCCTCCGTGCAGGGCGCGTAGTCGGCATGGCCTTCGCGCCCGGAGAGGGCGGTGTGCAGCAGGCCGATGTTGTAGCGGCCGGGCAGCGGCGGCGGGTAGTCGCGGGCCAGGTTCTCCGACACGTCGCGCCGGGCGAAGCTCATGCCGTGGATGGCGGCGCCGATCTCGGGCAGGTCCACGGTCTCCGGCCGGCGCGCGGAGAACAGCCGCACGTTGGGCGAAAGCTCCAGCCGCCGGGTGAACAGGTTCTCGGCGTCGTGGTTGCCGAGCACGACGAACACCGCGATGCCGGCCTCGTGCAGCCGGCGCATCCGCCCGGCGAAGAAGAGGCCGGTGCGCCAGTCCCGCCACTGCCCGTCGAAGAGGTCGCCGGCGATGACGACGAAGGCGCAGCGTTCGGCGATCGCCAGGTCGACCATCGCCTCGAAGGCGTTGCGCGAGGCGTCGGCGACGATCCGCGCCTGCTCGGCGGACTTCTGCGCCAGCCCGACCAGCGGGCTGTCGAGATGCAGGTCGGCCGCGTGCAGGAATCGGAAGCCGGGCATCGGGGCAATCTACTTCAGCTTCGCCAGCTCCATGCGCACCCGCTGCAGCTCGCGCCCGATCCGCGGGTCGAGGCCGCCGTCGTCGGGTCGCGGGAAGCAGCCGCAATAGGTCGTCGCGTGCCGGCTGTCGGCGCCGGTCTGGCGCTCGAATCCGAGGCGCTCCCACACCGCGGCGTGGGCTTCGAGCCGGGCGCGCGCCGTCGGGTCGTAGGCCGAGACCCCCACATGGTCGTGCCCGCGGCTGCCGAAGGCGACGATGTCGACGCCCTCCAGCCCCGACGGCAGGCGCGCGTAGCGCGCGCCGGACGTGTAGTTGACGCGGGTCCAGCCGAGCAGCCGGACCATCTCCCTGGCGCGGTTGGCGTCGCTCATGGCGGCTCTCTCCTTCAGTGGAATTTGAGGCGCGCCCGGCGGGGCGCGGCGGTCACGATGGCGCCGTCGTCGGCGAGCACGACGTAGGCGTCGAGGCGATCGACGATCCGCGCATAGGCCGACCCGAGCGCACGGCGCGCGTGGTCGCGACCGGGCTTGTCCATGAAGCAGACTTCGGCGCCGTGACGGTGGCGGCGCCGGCCGAAGGTCAGCAGGACGTCGATCACTTCAGGGCGGATGCCGCGCTGGCGGCAGCGGACGGCGGCGTGTTGCGTGAACATGGCGAGCCCTTCCCCGGTGGACGAGCGGAATCTACCAGCGCCCCATGCCAGAACCTGTCATCCATATTGATGATGGGATCGAAGACCGCCATACGGATGAACACGCTCGTCGCGATGGCGACGGCGCAGGTCGGCGGCATCCGTATCGCCGACGTGCGCGAGCGCTTCGGCGTCTCGCACCGCACGGCGCAGCGCCTGCTGCGCGACCTGGAGAGCGATTTCGGCGCGCTGACCTGGGTCGACGACGGCGAGCGTTGCCGGCGGTGGCGGGTGCCGCGCGATACCGCCGTCCGCCTGCCGCAGGTGACGCCCGAGGATCTCTCCGCGCTCGGGCTGGCGGTGGACGCGCTCCGGCAGACCGCCGCCTCCGGCGAGGCCGAGCGGCTGGCGCATCTGCGCGACCGGCTGCAATCGGGGCTGGAAGGTGCGCGTGCGGCGCGCGTCGCCGCGGACTACGACGCGCTGCTGGAGGCGCAGGGGCTGGTCGCGCGCCCGGGGCCGCGCCAGCAGGCGGACCCGGACGTGTCGGCGGCGATCCTGGAATCGATCAAGGCCTGCGCGGTCCTGAAGATCCGCTATCACTCGCACCGGCTGAGGAACGCCGGCCAAGGGCCGGAATGGCGCTGGGTCGCGCCCTACGGCATCGTCACCGGCATCCGCAGGTACCTCGTGGCGCTGGACACGCGGAAGCCCGACGGCAGGTTCCGCCAGTTCCGCGTACAGGACATCCTGGAGGCCACGGTCACGCGCGACGCCTTCGTGCGCGATCCCGATTTCGACCTCCGCCGGTATGCCGCGCGATCCTTCGGCGTCTACAAGGAGGAGGCACAGTACGGCGAGGTCGTCTGGCGGTTCTCGCCCGCGATCGCCGATCGCGCCCGCGAGTTCGAGTTCCACCCCGACCAGACGATGGAGACCGGGGCCGACGGCTCGCTCGTCGTGCGCTTCCACGCGGCGGGCTGGGAGGAGATGTGCTGGTACCTCTACGCCTGGGGCGACAAGGTCGAGGTGCTGGCGCCCGAGGGGCTGCGCGCCATGGTCCATCCCTGGCGGCGCGGGGACTTCCGGTCGACCCCGTAGGCGTCACCGCTTGCGGCGGCGGGCGGCGCGGGCGCGATCCCAGGAGACGATGTCGGAGAAGCGGCTGTGGCGGGTGACGGTGTTGCGGTCGCCGCGCTCGATGATCGAGGCGTGGGCCACGGCGTAGCCGCGCTTCTCCAGGAAGTCGACGATCTGCGTGATGTAGTCGTTGACGACCGGCAGCATCATCGCCTCAGCGATGTCGGCGCCGGCCGAGGTCAGGCGATGGCAGGGCAGGACCAGCCGCTTGGCGGCGTCGGGCGCCGTCACGCGCAGCACGCGGTCGCCCAGCAGCAGATGGGTCTGGAAGCGGTCTTCGACCTGGCTCGGGAAGTTCTTGACGTTGCTGCCGCCGCTGCGCAGCAGGCCCGTCTCCTCGAAATGGAAGAGGTCCTCGGCCTCCAGGCCGTGCCCTTCGAAGAATTTCTCCTTCAGGCGCAGCACGAAGTTGCCGATGGCGAACTGGGCGAGCTTGCGGAAGCGCTCGAGGTCGCCCGCGTCCATGGTGCCGAGCTGCCAGAGGGTCCGCAGGCCGATCGAGCCGGGCCGCAGCGTCTCGGCGGCGAGCAGCCGGGCGAGCACGCGCTGGACCACCGGGTCGTGCGCGTCCTCGGCGACGGCGAGGAAGCGGTCGAGCCACATGGCCGAGGGCACGCCGTCGCCCATGCGGCCGTCGAGCGCGCGGCGCGTCAGGGCGGCGATCTGGCCGAGCGTGCGCTGCCGGCGCTCCTCGCGCGCGTCCAGGCGCTGGCGCGCCTGCCCGTCCGCCGGGACGGGCTCGCCCGCCGCATCGACGAGGCCGAGAGCCGGCGCCACCGCCTCCAGGAAGCGGCGATGCCGCTTCGGGCGCTCGCCGCCGCCCTCCGGGGCACGGCTCATCGTGCGCGGGCCGGTCAGTCCTCGCCGGGCAGCATGCCGAGCGCCCGCTTGTAGACCTCGAGCAGCTCCTCCTGCTCCTGGACGTCGGCCTCGTTCATCTTCCGGATGCGGACGAGCGTGCGCATGATCTTGGTGTCGTAGCCTTCGCCCTTGGCCTCCGCATAGACCTCCTTGATGTCGCCGGCCAGCGCCGCCTTCTCCTCCTCGAGGCGCTCGATGCGCTCGATGAACGAGCGCAGCTGCTCGGCGGTGACGCCTCC
>JBFWXJ010000292.1:0-8212 GCA_050187535.1 Alphaproteobacteria bacterium
ACACCCTGATCGGCGGCGCCGGCGCGGACAGTCTCTTCGGCAACGAGCACGCCGACCTGATCCTGGGTGGCGACGACGATGATCACATCGACGGCGGAGAGGACGACGATGACGTCAACGGCAATCTCGGCCGGGACGACGTCCATGGCGGCGCGGGCGCCGACTTCGTCCGCGGCGGCCAGGGTGACGATCTCGTCTACGGCGACGACGGCGACGACTGGCACGTCAATGGCAATCTCGGTGACGATCTCGTCGCCGGCGGCCCGGGCAACGACACGTTGCACGGCGGCGCGGGGAACGACACGCTCGCGGGGGACGAAGGGACCGACCGGCTTTCCGGCGATCTCGGCGACGACCTGCTGATCGCCGGCGGCGACGGCGACGTCTTCGCCTTCGCATCCGGGCAAGGCCGGGACGTGATCGTGGGTTTCCGGCACCAGGGCGACAGGATCGAGATCGCCGAGGGCATCAACGGCACCGAGATCACCGGCTTCGCCGCGGTCGTGGCCCGGGCCGCCGATACCGACTACGAGGGTCAGCCCGCAACCCTCATCGACCTCGGCGGCGACAACACCCTGACCATCGCCGGCGTGTCGAAGGCGCAGCTCCGACCGGAGGATTTCCTCTTCCTCTAGGCGGTGACTCATGAAGCGCGTGGCGGCTGGCCGGCTTCTGCCGGGTCCGTTCCCCGGCCGCGCACGTCTCCCGCTCAGTTGAGGGTGAAGCTGAAGCGGCAGCCCTGGTCGGTTTTCCAGGAACTGGATTGGCAGCGCACGTTGCCGAGGTGCTGCTTCTCGCCGCTGATGCTGCAGGTCCAGCGCGGGGCGCGCATGAAGCCCGGCGTTTAGGCCTCGATGGTGATGTGCCAGGCGCGGTAGGTCGGCGTCGGCCCGGTGCAGTGCTCGTAGCTGACGTAGTTCATCTGGGTGACAGTGCCCTCGCTCCTGTAGTTAGGCGTCGATCGCGAAGAACATGACGTCGTCCGCACCCGGCTTCTGGCGAATCAGCCGGTGCTGTTGCACGATCCGCATCGTCCCTCGCGCGGCTCGGCCGGAGACGGCGCCGTGCGACCACCGGTTGCCAAGCCCCGCCGCGGCGCGGCCTGCGTGCTTGTGGGACGTGGGGGATCATGCATCCTCCGGCCGCTTCGAGGGGGAGAATTCACCAGCATGTTCAAGCATTTCGCCAGGCATCTCGCCGGGGCGACGCTACTCGCCGGCATGGCGACGGCGACGCCCGCGCTCGCCATCATCCCGCCGACGAACGAGTTCTAGTTCCAGAACAGGAGCGCGATCGAGGCCCCGGGCGCGCTGATCGTGCCCGAGACGGGCGCGACCCAGGTCGTATGTCTCCGGGCCGGACAGGGCGAGCGCTGACCAACATCGCCGATCGCAATCAGGTCTACTGCGAGGTCAAGTTCACCTACACCGTCTCGGACGATACCGCGTGCTTCACGACCGAGATGCTGCGTGCCGAGCGCGATGGGGCTTGCTCGATCACCGGCATGCCGCGTGCCGGCGGCAATAGCGCCGTCTGGTTCGAGCTGAAGATGAGCCACTTCACTGATCCTGCTCGCCGGGCGGCGAGGACAGTTGGCGCGGCGACGGGCGGCGTGCGAATGTCTCGGCGCTGTCAACCATACGGTTTCGGGAGTGAGTCTACCAGCTCACCAGCGCCGAGGCGCAGGTCTCCAACGATTCTTGAATGCACGGCATGATGCAGATCGGCTCGCAGACCGAGCGCTGATTCTACAGCGACCACCCGAGCCAGAAGAAGCCATACGGACTGGAGCGCTACACCGTCACCACCCCGGCCAAGTGCCGGGCTGGCGAGGTGGGCGTAGCCACCGACGGCCCGACGTGCGTGATGCTGGCCATGACCCAGATCTGTCACGTCGACACGGAGCAGTGCTGGTAGCCCACCTGCCGGCTGCGTCCGCGGGCGGAGGCCCCGAGGCATGTGGCCCGGATCGGGACTTCAGAGAAGAAGGAGATACGGCAGGTTCATCGACGTCGGTCTCGGAACGTCCCGTTCGCGGCGCTACCTGCTCTTGCGTGCGAGCCCGCATATCCCTTAGCGCCCGCGCGCGATGAACGGCGAGGCGCCGATCTTCGTGCATGCGGGCCTGCCGAAGGCCGGCTCGACGACCCTTCAGCGCAATCTGTTCCCGGCGCTGGATGGCGTTCGCTACCTCGGTGCCAAGGGCAGCCGGCAAGCTTCCGCCACGATCAGGACGGCCGCCGAGATGGTCGTCAACACGGTCAAGTTCCGGGCGCGCGACATTGTCGAAGCCGCAGATCTTCCCGCAGCGCTGGCGGCGGCGGCCGGTATCGTCGCGTCGCATCCGGATCCGGTCCTCCTCTCCGACGAGGGCTTCTCCTCCAACGGCACCATCGCGGCGTATGACCGCGTGCCGCTGATCCCGATCGCGCTGCGACGGCTCTTCGGCGACCGGGTGAGGGTCATGCTCGTCCTGCGCGATCCGGCGCACTTCGTCGCCTCGCTGCTGCTGCAGCGGCTGTCGCGGCAACCGCTGAGCGAACGGGGGCCGACCGGGATCGCCGCGACGACGCCGACCGACGCCATCGAGCTGCATTTCCGCGCCGCCGAGCAGGGAGATCCGCGCAGCCTCTTCATCTCGGCCTGCCGCTACGACTTGATCGTCCAGGGCTATCGGGATGCCTTCGGGCCGGCGTCGTGCCACCTCGTCGCCTTCGAGCACCTGTTCGGCCCGGCGCTCGCATATCGTACCTACTTCTCGCGCGTGATGGGCATACCACCGGCGCAGGTCGTGATTCCCCGTATCAACGAGACCGGCGACAGCAAGCGGCGCGAGGCGGCGTACCGCCTCCTCGGCGCATCCGCGACGCCGTCCGGCGTCGACGCATTCGCGACCGCCTGGCGCGAAGCCGCCGCGGTCGTGCGGTCGCACGACCGGCTGTCCCAGTTCCTCGACCGTCATTGCCGCGTGCCCTACGCCGAGGCGCTCGCCGCCGCGGCACCCGCATCCGCGTGAGCCCTCCCCGGCGGCGACGGCGCGGACGCTCGCTGGGACGCAGCCATGCGACCCCCTGCCGCGAGATCGTCATGGCCCCATCTCCGGCCGGCCTTGCCCGAAGGCGAGCCGCCGGGCCATGGTGCCCGACATGCCGATCGTAAGCCTCGCCGAGCTGGCTGCCCTGCGCGGCCGAGGGTTGCGTCTCCTCGGCTTCGACGTCGGGACCAAGACGATCGGCCTCGCCCTCTCCGACACGCGCCTCGTCATCGCGAGCCCGCTGGAGACGATCCGGCGGGCCAAGTTCGCGGACGATGCCTCGCGCATCGCAGTGCTGGTGCGCCAGCACGGGGTAGGCGGCTTCGTCGTCGGGCTCCCGGTCGCCATGGACGGGACCGAAGGGCCGCGGTGCCAGTCCGTGCGCGCCTTCGCCCGCAATCTGGCAAAGATCGTCGACCTGCCGACCGCCTTCCAGGACGAGCGGCTCTCCACCGCCGCCGTCGAGCGCGCGATGATCGAGGCGGACATGACGCGCCGCCGGAGGGCCGAGACGATCGACCGGGCGGCGGCGGCCTACATCCTTCAGGGGGCCCTGGACGCGCTGCCGCCTGCGGCTCCTTGACGGGCCGCAACCCCGGGGCGTGAATTGTCGTGCCCGCCTCGGGGGCCGATTCCGGCCCCGACGCTCATCCCGCCCGGGAGGATCCTGCCATGCCCCGCCGCGCCACCCGCGTGCCGCTCCTGTCGAACAGCCCCGGCACCCAGCGCTTCCTGACGGTCTACCGCTTCGGCAAGCCGGGCGCCCGGCCCAAGGCCTATATCCAGGCGGCGATCCACGCCAACGAGCTGCCGGGCGTGATGGCGCTGCACTACCTGCTGCCCATGCTCGACGCCGCCGAGACGGCGGGCGAGATCAAGGGCGAGGTGATCGTCGTGCCCACGGCCAACCCGGTCGGCCTGTCGCAGCATCTGAACGCCAACCATCTCGGGCGGTTCGACTTCAATCTGCGCGAGAATTACAACCGCAACTTCCTCGACATCGGCGATGCCGTCGTCGCCAAGGTCAAGGGCAAGCTCGGCCCCGACCAGGCGAAGAACGTCGACCTCGTGCGCAAGGCGATGACCAGGCAGGTGGCGGACTTCCGGCCGCCGAACGAGCCGCAGTTCCTGAAGAAGGTGCTGATGGGCATGTCGGTCGACGCGGACTACGTCATCGACCTGCATTGCGACACCCATTCGGCGCTGCACCTCTTCGCCGGCGCCAGCCGGCGCGATGCCGTCGAGGAGCTGTCGGCCGACATCGGCAGCGCGGCGACGACGGTCGGCCGCCCCGACGCGATTCCCGCGATCATGAGCTTCAGCGCCTGCAACATCGCACCGTGGCTGAAGCTGGCGAAGGCCTATCCGGACGCCGCCCTGCCGAAGACATCGTTCTCGGTCACCATCGAATATCGCGGCCAGGCCGACGTGTCGCACGCGATGGGCAAGAGCGACGGGGCCGCCCTCTTCCGCTTCCTGCAGCGCCGCGGCGTCGTCGGCGGCGACCCCGGCCCGCTGCCGAAGGCCAGGTGCAGGATCACGCCCGGCTGGGGGATGGACGTCGGCTACGCGCCCAAGGCGGGGATGCTGGTCTACCTCAAGGATCGCGGCGTCAAGGTGAAGGCCGGCGAGACGATCTGCGAGATCATCGACCCTCTCGACCCGTTCGCGGCGGACTGCAAGACGGAGATCAAGGCCGCCGCCGCCGGGGTTCTCTTCAGCCGCCGCCGCGACGGCACGCTGACCTTCCCGGGCCAGGTTCTCTATCGGCTGGCCGCCGAGAAGGAGCTGCCCCACCGCATCGGCCGGCCCGGCACCGACGACTGACGCCGCCTCAGTCGTCCGCCCAGGCGATGTCGGCGCCGCAGGCGGCCAGCCGCTCGGCCATGCGGTCGTAGCCGCGGTCGAGGTGGTCGAGGCCGTCCAGCACGGTCTCGCCCGCCGCACCGAGGCCCGCGATCACCAGCGCCGCGGCCGCACGGACGTCGGTCGCCGTCACCGGCGCGCCCGCGAGCCGCGGCACGCCGCGGACCAGGGCGGTCTGGCGGCGCACGGAGATGGATGCCCCCATGCGGCGCAGTTCGTCGACATGGCGGAAGCGCTGTTCGAAGATCGTCTCGGTGATGGCGCTCACGCCGGACGCGGTCGCCAGCAACGCCATGGCCGGGGCCTGGAGGTCCGTGGCGAAGCCGGGGTGCGGCATCGTCACGATGTCGACGCCGGAGAGCCCGGCCGACGCCCGGCACACCCGGACGCCACCTTCGGCCGCGCGCATGTCGACCCCGGCCGCCGCCAGGACGGGTGCGGCGGCGGCCAGCAGGTCCATTCGCCCGTGGCGCAGCAGCATCTCGCCGCCGGTCGCCGCCGCCGCACAGGCCAGGGTCCCCATCTCGATGCGATCGGGCATGACCGCATGCACGACCCCGCGCAACGGGTTCCCGCCGCCGACGGTCACGACGTCGGTGCCGATGCCGCCGACCGCCACCCCCATTTCCGCCAGGCAGAGCCCCAGATCGGCGATCTCCGGCTCACGGGCGGCGTTTCGGATCACCGTGGTGCCGTCGGCCGCAGCCGCCGCCAGCATCAGGTTCTCCGTGGCGCCGACGGAGGGCAGCGGCAGGTGGATTTCGGCCGCGCGCAGGCCCCGTGGCGCCCGCGCGTGGATGGTCCCGCCTTCCAGCGCGATGTCCGCGCCCATGGCGCGCAGCCCGGTCAGATGGAAATCGATGCCGCGCAGGCCGATCGCGTCGCCACCCGGCATGGGCAGCGCCGCCCGTCCCGTTCGCGCGAGCAGCGCCCCCAACAACAGCACCGATGCCCGCATCCGCCCGACGAGCTCACCGTCGAGACGGTCGGGATCGATGCGGTCCGCCGACACGGTCAACGACAGGCCGTCGGCGGTCGAGGACCAGTGGAGCACCGCGCCCAGGCGCTGCAGCAGGGCGGCCAGCACGGCGACGTCGAGGCTGGCCGGGACGTTGCGCAGCGTCACCAGGTGCGGGGTCAGCAGCGCCGACACCATCAGCGGCAGCACCGCGTTCTTGGCGCCGGAAATGCGATAGGTGCCGGCAAGCGGGCGTCCGCCACGGATCACCAAGCGCCGGGCGGGACCGGGCCGCCACCAGGGCGCCGCGGCGACGAGACGGGCAGGCGCGCTCTGGCTCATGGGCACAGGTCCTCCTGGCAGGCGTTATCGCCCGAGGATACCGGCGGGTTCCACGATTCGTCCGCCTCGCCCCTTCCCTTCACCGTTGCCCGTCCCTTCACCATTGCCGGGACTCGCCGTTCGCCCTATAGGACGGTTTTCATGTCCGCCGCGCCGCGCCCGAGCCGCTTCCCGCACCGCCATCTCCTGGGAATCGAGGGCCTCTCGGCCGACGAGATCACCCATCTCATCGACCGCTCCGAATCGTTCGTCGCGCAGAATCAGGCAGCCGACAAGAAGTCCGGCTCGCTGCGCGGTCGAACCATCATCAACCTCTTCTTCGAGAGTTCTACGCGCACCCGAACGTCGTTCGAGCTGGCCGGCAAGCGGCTGGGCGGCGACGTCATCAACATGTCGGTCGAATACTCCGCCATGAAGAAGGGCGAGACGCTGATCGACACGGCGATGACGCTGAACGCCATGCACCCCGACGTGCTCTGCGTGCGCCATCCCGAGAGCGGCGCGGTCAAGCTCCTGTCGGACAAGGTCAACTGCGCGGTCATCAATGCCGGCGACGGCACCCACGAGCACCCGACCCAGGCGCTGCTCGATGCGCTGACCATCCGCCGCCGCAAGGGCCGCCTGGAGGGCTTGGTCGTCGCGATCTGCGGCGACGTTCTCCACAGCCGCGTCGCGCGCTCGAACATCAGCCTGCTGAATACGATGGGTGCGCGCGTGCGCGTCGTGGCGCCGCGCACCCTCTTGCCGGCCGCCATCGACCGCATGGGCGTAGAGGTGTTCCACGACATGCGGGCGGGCCTGGCCGATGCCGACATCGTCATGATGCTGCGACTGCAGAACGAGCGCATGGCCGGGAGCTTCGTGCCCTCGGTGCGCGAGTATTTCCGTTTCTTCGGCCTGGACTACGCGAAGCTCGCGGTCGCCAAGGACGATGCCCTCATCATGCATCCCGGGCCGATGAACCGCGGTGTCGAGATCGACAGCGAGGTCGCCGACGACATCGACCGCTCGCTGATCCGCCAGCAGGTCGAGATGGGGGTCGCCGTGCGCATGGCCTGCCTCGAGGTGCTGGCGGAGAATCTCGCCGGCGCCAACGAGGCCGCGTGATGGCCGCGACCGCCTACGTCAACGCCCGCCTGCTCGACCCCGCCTCGGGCCGCGACGGGCCGGGCGCGATCCTGGTCGAGGACGGGCTCGTGCGGGCCGTCGGCGAGCCCACGATCCCCGACGGCGTCGAGCGGGTCGACTGCCGCGGGCACCTCCTCATCCCCGGTCTCGTCGACATGCGCGCGCAGCTCCGCGAGCCGGGTGGCGAGCATCTGGAGAACATGGCGACGGCGAGCCAGGCCGCGGCCGCGTCGGGCGTCACCACGATCGTCTGCCTGCCCAACACCGATCCCGTCATCGACGACATCGCGCTGGTCGAGTTCGTGCGCCGCCGCGCGCGCGAGATCGGGCTCGCCCGCATCCATCCCTACGCCGCGGCGACCAAGGGCGCCCAGGGCCGCGAGCTGACGGAGATGGGGCTGCTCGCCGAGGCCGGGGCGCTCGGCTTCACCGACGGCACACGGACGGTCGCTTCGGCCGGCATCATGCGTCGGGTGCTGGGCTACGCCCGCACCTTCGACCTGCTCGTCCTCCAGCACCCGGAGGAGCCGACCCTCTCCCATCCCGGCGGGATGAACGAGGGCGAGGTCGCAACACGCCTCGGCCTGCCGGGAATCCCGCCGGCGGCCGAGACCATCCTGGTCGAGCGCGACCTGCGGCTGGTCGAGCTGACGGGTGCCCGCTACCACGTCGCCCACGTGTCCACCGCGGGCGCGATCGAGGCGGTGCGCAGCGGCAAGCGCCGCGGCCTCCCCGTCACCTGCGACACCGCCCCGCCCTATTTCGCACTGTCCGAGACCGCCGTCGGCGACTACCGCACCGTCGCCAAGCTGTCGCCGCCGCTGCGCGGCGACGGCGATCGCCGGGCGGTCGTCGAGGGGCTGGCCGACGGCTCCATCGTCGCC
>JBFWXJ010000293.1:0-8164 GCA_050187535.1 Alphaproteobacteria bacterium
CCACGTCGGCCTTCTCGTCCTCCTTCATCGGGACGGTCCCCGGCATGTGATCACCGCCACGGGCGCGAATATCGCTCGGGCCCGCCCGGAAGAGGGTAAAAGCGGGTAAAAGGGCGATGGGTGCCGACGCGCCCTTCACGCTGCGCCTGCGCGCCGCCCGCCCGACAGCGCCGGAGAAGGCATGGAGACGAAGTCAGGCCCGGTCGAGGACAAGGCCTATCGCTTCGGAGACTACCGACTGCTGCCGGCCCGGCAGCTGCTGCTTCGCGGCGACCGCCCGGTGCGGATCGGCAGCCGCGCCTTCGAGCTGCTGCGGCTCATGGTCGATCGGCCGGGCGAGCTGCTGAGCAAGGCGGAACTGATCCGCTTCGCCTGGCCCGACACCTTCGTTCACGAGGACAATCTCAAGGTCAACATCGCCGTCCTGCGGCGGGCGTTGGCGGAAGCGGGAACCGGCCCGTCCTTCATCGCCACGATTCCCGGGCGCGGCTACCGTTTCGTCGCGACGGTCCGGGTCGAGAGCGTCACACCCGCCGGCATCGGTCCGTCCGCGTTGCCACCAACCGTCGACGGGCTGCCGGGCCATTCCGGCATCGTCGGGCGCGAGGGCGACATCGCCCTGATCGCCGATGCGCTGGAACAACGGCAGCTCGTCACGGTCGTGGGGCCGGCCGGGGTGGGGAAGACGACTACGGCGGTGGCCGCGGCGCGGCGGGCCGGCGAGCGCTATCCGGACGGCATCTGCTTCATCGATCTGGCCGCGATCGGCGACCCCCAGCTCGTCGGCGTGGCGGTCGCATCGGCGATCGGCGTCGGCGGCAACATGAAGGACCTGCTCGTCGGCATCGTCGACGCATTGCGCGGCCGGAGAAAGCTGCTGATCCTCGACAACTGCGAGCATGTGCTGAATGCGGCCTCCGTGATCGCCGAGCAGATCCGTGCAGCGGTCCCCGATGTCGCGGTCCTCGCCACCAGCCGCGAGCCCCTGCGATCCCGGGTCGAAGCGGTCCATCGCCTGGCGCCGCTGGCTTTTCCCGAGCCGGGCGAGGCGGTCGATCGCGACCGCGCCATGGCATTCCCCGCCGTCGCGCTCTTCGCGGAACGTGCCGGCGAGGTGTCCGGCTTCCGGATGGGCGACGACGATGCGCCGATCATCGCGGCGATCTGCCGACGCCTCGACGGCATTCCCCTGGCGATCGAGCTCGCGGCACCACGCATGCGCAGTTGCGATGCGGCGTCCCTGCTGGGCCTCCTGGAGCGCAATTTCGACCTGCTCAGCTATGGGCCAGCACATGCGCCGGTCCGCCAGCAGACGCTGCTCGCCACATTGGACTGGAGCTACCGCCTGCTGTCGCAGGAAGAGGCCGCCGCGCTTCGCCTGCTCTCGGTCTTCGCCGGTGCGTTCACGCTGGAGGAGGCCGTCGGCCTCGGCCGGCATCTCGGGCACCCGCCCGAGGCAATGGTCGGTTGGGTCGAGAGCCTCGCCGGAAAGTCGCTCCTGTCGGCGGCCTATGCGGAGGAGGGGCTGCACTATCGGCTGCTCGATGCGACGCGCAGCTACGCGGCCGAGCGACTCGGCGCGGCGGGCGAGCAGCGGCGCGGCGCGGCGGCGCATGCGGCGTGGTTGCTCGGCCTCTTCGAGCGTGCCGAGGCCGAGTGGCAATGGCGGGTCCGCGAGGAATGGACCTCCGCCCATGGCCGCCGTGCCAACGACCTGCGCAAGGCGCTCGACTGGGCGTTCGGAGAGGATGGCGATCCGGGGCTCGGCATCCGGCTGACGGCAGTCGCGATCCCGCTCTGGGACGAGCTGTCGTCGATCGGCGAGAGCGTGCGCCACGTCCGCAGGGCGCTGCAGTCCACCGCACTCGCGGACTGCGCGCCGGAACTGCGGATGCGGCTGGTGACCGCGCATGCCTGGAGCCTGACCTATACCGAGCGCTTCGACCCGCAGGCCGAGGCAGCGTGGCTGGAGAGCCTGCGACTGGCCGAGCAGACGGGCGACGCGGACTATCGGCTCCGGGCACTGTGGGGCCTCGCGATACTCCAGTGCTACAACGGGCGTCACCGCCGCGCGCTGGCGACGCTGGAACGGTTCGAGGCCCTCGCGGACGAGGAGAACGATCGCTCCGCGGCGCCCGCCGGCGCGCGGCTGCGCGCCATCACGGAGTTCTACCTCGGCGATGTCCGCAAGGCGCATGAGGAGCTGAAGCGGCTCGCGCGTCGCCACGACACGGTCTCCAGGCGTTCGCGCATCGCCCGGTTCCAGATCGACTGGTCTGTAGGCATCAGGACCTCGCTCGCCCTTGCGGAGTGGGTGTGCGGCCATCCCGACCGCGCGGCCGCCACGGCCGCGTCCGCGTTGGAGGCCGCCACGGCGATCGGGCATGTGGTCTCGCAGTCGAACGTCCTGGTGCTGGCGGTGATCCCCATCGCGCTCTGGGACGGGCGGATCGACGCGGCCGAGCGCCATCTCGCCGACCTGGTCGCCAATCTCGACCAGCCGGACATCGCCCTCTGGGGACCGGCGGCCCGCTATTTCGCGGGCCTGATCCGGCATGAGCGCGGCGACGTCGCAGGGGTCGAGATGGTGCGGGCCGCCCTCGCCGAGCTGGTGGCGGCCAGGCTGCTGGTGAGGTTGCCGAGCTGCTTCGCCCTGCTCGCCGAGGCGGCACTGCGGCACGGGCTGATCGATGTCGCCCGGGCGAGCGTTGCCGCCGCTCTCGACCATCTCGAGCGCCTGGAAGAGTTCTGGTGCGAACCGGAGGTGCTGCGCGCGCGCGGCCTTCTGCAATGGCGCGAGGGCGACGTCGGCGAGGCGGAGCGAACCCTGCTGCAGGCCGCGGCGCGCGCACGGGAGTCCGGAGCACATTCCTTCGAGCTGCGCGCCGCCCTCGGCCTTGCCGGCTGCTGGGCCGACGATGACCGGTCCGCCGACGCGGTCGCGCTCCTCGATCCGATCGTCCGCCGCTTCGACGGTGTGGCGGGGGGCAGGGACGTTCTCGGCGCTCGCCGACTGCTGGAGCGCCTGCGCAGGTCGGGCGGGACGTCGCGGCCGGTGTCGGCGGCGCGGCGCTGACGCGATCGGGCTCAGGCCGGAGCCAGTGCTCCGAGGTAGCGCCGCACGTCCATGTCGGCCGTCAGCCGCCCGAAATCCGGGAAACCCTCGGCGCGGCCGCCGTTGACGAAGAGGAAACGCGCGCAGAGCTCCCGCAGGATGTCGAGCTGGAAGGGCGCGGTCGGGTGCAGACACACGAATACCAACCGCCCCTCCGACCGCAGGCGGCGGAAGAAATCGAGCATGAAGCCGATATAGCCGTCCTGGGTGTTGAACTGCGGCTCGTCGAAGAGGTGGACGAGCGGGTACGGGCTGTGGGCCGGGTGCAGCAGGAACTCGGGCACGCGCCTTGCGAAGCGTCGCACCTGATAGGACTGGTGGTAGTGGATCGCCAGCCGATCGCGCTGGCGATAGCGTACGCGCTGGATGTCCTGCCCCGCCACCAGGATGCGGCCGGCGGATGGGACGTTGGACCCGGCGATCATCTCGAAGAAGGTCGTCTTGCCGGCCCCGTTGGGGCCCATCACGCCGATGATCTCCGGCCCCACGAACGTGAGGTCGAGGTCGAGCTGGAAGGCCGGGCGGCGGTCGAGGATACCGCGGCGATAGACCTTGCGAACGCGGTCGAGCGCCAGGAGCGGGGCCGCGGTCACTGCACGCCTCCCAGGATCTGGTGCTTGAGCGCGGGGTCGTCGCGCAACGCGGCGGCCGGCCCCGACCATGCGACCTGGCCCTTCGACAGCACGACCGCATTGTCGGCGACGCCGAGCGCCACGTCGGCGTTCTGCTCGACGACGATCGCCGCCACGTTCGAGTTGCGCAGCAGGCGGATGACCGCGAGCACGTCGTCGACGATCTTGGGTGCCAGCCCCTGGCTCGGTTCGTCGAACAGCACCAGCGCGGGGCCGCCCAGCAGCGCGCGGGCGATCGCCACCATCTGCATCTCGCCGCCCGAGAGCGTCTCGGCCTCGCGCGCCATCAGGTACTTGAGCGGTGTGAAGATCTCCGTCACCTCGGCCATCGTCCAGGCGCGCGCGACGGCCGGGCGCTGGCCGAGCGACAGGTTCTTCGCCACTGTCAGGGTCGGGCAGAGGCGGCGGTCGTCCGGGACCCAGCCGATGCCGGCGCGCGCGATCGCGTGGGTCGGCCGGCCGACGATCGACTGGCCACGGAAGCGGATCTCGCCCTTGCGCGGCCGCGTCAGGCCGAGGATCGAACGGAGCGTCGTCGTCTTGCCCGCACCATTGGCCCCCAGCAATGCCAGCACCTCGCCGGCCGCGACCTGCAGCGAGACGCCGAACAGCGCCTGCGTCTCGCCGTGGAACGTGTCGATGTCGCGAACGTCCAGCATCAGCCGAGCCGCCCCAGCACGGATGCCCTGACCCAGGGGTTGGCGCCGAGCTCGGCCGGCGTGCCGCGCGCGATCACCTGGCCCCAGTGGATGACGGAGATTTCGTCGGCGAGCGCGAAGAGGAACTCCATGTCGTGCTCGATGATGGCGATGGTGATCTGCCCCTTGAGGCGCTGCACCAGCTCGATGAGCCGCGCCCGGCCGTCGCTGCCGAGGCCGGCGGTCGGCTCGTCGAGGAAGAGCAGCTTGGGTCCGCTCGCCAGGGCCACGCCGATCTCCAGCGCTCGGCGCGCGCCGTACGGGAGCGCCTTGGCGGGCTCGTCCGCGCGGTCCGCGAGGCCGACCCTCTCCAGGATGTCGTGGGCCGCATCGCGCACGGCCACATCTCCATAGGCGCGGCCGAGGAAGTCGCGTCCGCGCCGGCGCGTGGCCGGCAGCGCCACCGCCACGTTCTCGAACACGCTGAAGTCGTCGAAGAGGTTCATGATCTGGAAGGACCGCGCGACGCCGAGACGCGCGATCGCCTGCGGCGAGCGGCCGGTGATGTCGCGCCCCTCCAGCAGCACCTTGCCCCGGCCGGGGCGGTAGCGGCCGGTCAGCACGTTGAAGCAGGTGGTCTTTCCGGCGCCGTTCGGCCCCATGATTCCGGAGAGACGGCCGGCCGCAAACGCCAGCGACACGTCCTCCAGCACGACGCGGTCGCCGAAGCGCAGGTGCAGGTTGCGCGCCTCGAAGAGGGTCACGGCCGCACCTTGCGACGCCTGAGGCCGGCCGCCATGCCGGCGATGCCCTCGGGCTTGAACAGCACGAGCACGACGAAAAGCAGGCCGAACCACAGCATCCACGCGGTCGTGAGCGCGCCGATCACGTCGCGCGCCAGGAAGAAGACGACGGCGCCGACGACCGGCCCCCAGAACGAGACCAGCCCGCCGCCGACCAGCGTCATCATCACGACGTATCCGGAGTAGTGCAGGCTCATGACGTCGGGGAAGGCCGAGGCCTGGGCCATGGCGAAGAGCCCACCGGCCAGCCCCGAGAGCCCGGCCGAGAGGATCAGCACGGCGGCCTTGTAGCGCCAGACCTCGTAGCCGACGAAGCGGGCGCGCGTCTCGTTCTGGCGGATGGCCGCGACGATGCGGCCGAATGGGGAATGCACGACGCGCCACAGCAGCAGCGACACGAGGATGAAGACCGCCAGCGCGAACCAGTAGAGCGCCCGGTTGTCGACGAGCGGCAGCGACGCGAAGCCGAGATCGACCGGCAGCCGCTGGATCTTCAGCAGCCCGTCCTCGCCGCCGGTGACGCGGTGCGACTTGACGGCGACGAACCAGAACACCTGGCCGAAGCCGATCGTCATCAGCGCGTAGTAGATGCCGCGCCGGTGGGAGATGAACGCGGCGACGAGCGCGCCGCCGGCCGCCGCCGCCAGCACCGCCACCGCTAGGCAGAGGAAGAGGTTCGGCGCCAGGTTGAACTGGGCCAGGCCGAAGGCGTAGGCGCCGAGGCCGAAGAAGGCGCCATGCGCGAAGGACGGCAGCCCGGCGTGTCCGAGGACGAGATTGTAGGCGAGCGCGTAGGTCGCCCAGATCAGGATCTCGACGCCGAGATACTGGTAGAGGCCGACGTGCTCGATCCACAAGGGCACCGTGGCCAGCAGCAGCCACGTCGCCAGCATCGCCGGCGTGAAGGTCGGCACGCTGCCGGTTCCGGAGGTCGTCACGTCAGGCCTCCAGGATGCTCTTCTTGCCGAAGAGGCCCCGGGCGCGCAGCGTCACCACGGCGATCAGCAGCAGATACATCGACATCAGCGACCATTCCGACGCATAGGCGCCGGCGAGCCCCACGACCATGCCGACCAGCAGCCCGGCGATGACGGCACCCCAGAAGCTGCCGACGCCCCCCAGTACGATGACGACGAAGGCCGGCACCACCGCGTCGACGCCCATATGCGGGCGGATGCCCCAGAGCGGCGCCATGATCGCGCCGGCCAGCGCCGCCAGCATGGTGCCCAGCACGAAGACCCAGGCCCGCAGGCGTGCGAGGTCGATGCCCAGCGCCTGCACGATCTCGCTGTCGTGGGCGCCCGCCTTGACCATGGCGCCGAAGCGCGTGCGCTCGACGATCACCCATACGGCGGCCATCGCCACGACCGCGAAGAGGGCGGCCCAGAAGCGGTATCGGGACCAGATCAGGTCGAGCATGATGAAGCCGCCGGAAATGCCGCGCGGCACGTTCAGCATGTAGTCGCGCGTGCCCCAGACCTGCCGGATCATCTCCTCCAGCACCATGGCGACACCGAAGGTGAGCAGCAGGCCGTAGAGCGGGTCGCGCCCGTAGGTGCGCCGCATCAGCCGCTCCAGCACCAGCCCGAACGGCGCGACCAGGATGGGCGCGGCGATCAGTGCCGCGGTGAAACGCCAGGCGATCGGCACGGCGGCCCAGGCCTGCAGCATGTCGGGCGGCAGCGGCAGGCGCGGTGTCGCGATGGCGTAGGCGAAGTAGGCGCCGAGTGCGAACAGCGAGCCATGCGCCAGGTTGATCTGCTCCATCAATCCCAGGATCAGCATGAAGCCGAGCGCGATCAGCCCGAACAGCAGGCCGAGGGTGATGCCGTTCACCAGATGCGGCAGGAGGTCGATCATCGGAGGAGGCGGCCGGGGCGAGGGCGCCCCGGCCGGTCGTCTCAGAGCTCGAAGGTGGGGACGGCGGAATCCGGCTGCAGCTTGCACTTGCCCGGTGCCGCGTCGTCGATCGCCATCTCGGGCCTGGTCCAGCTCAGGATTTCGTAGAGGTCGGTCTCGTCCGTCGGCTTGGCATTGCGCCGGGCGAGATAGATCGTCTGCTGCACTTGGTGGGTCGCCGCGTCGATATACGCGTCGAAGTGCTGCATGCGGTCGGCGGCCGGCATCTTGTGGCCTTCGAGCTGCTTGATGACCTTGAGGTTGTTGGTCGAACCCGCCCGCTCGATCGCGCGCAGCAGCTCGCGCATGGCGGTGTAGCCGTTGTAGGAGACATTGCCCGGCACCGGGATGGGCGCCTTGGGGTAGGCGGCCTGCCAGCGCTTCACGAAGTCGGCCACGCCCGGCAGCGGCAGCTTGTGGTACCAGGTCGTGCCGAAGACGCCGAACAGCGTGTCCGGCGCGCCCCAGATGTCCGGCCAGTCCTGCTGGTTGTTGATCCATGCCGCGCGCTCTTCGAGCCGGAGGTCGGCGACCTGCTGGCGCAAGGCCTTGATGTCGTCGCCGCCGACGGCCGTCGCGACCACGTCGGGCTTCGCCTGCTGCACCTTCAGGAGGTAGGACGCGAAGTCGCGGGTGTTCTGCGGGATCAGCAGGTTGTCGATGATCTGGCCGCCCGCCTTCTTCACCAGCGCCTCAGTTGCGGCCGACGTGGTGTGGCCCCAGACATAGTCGTTGGTCAGCAGCAGCCAGCGCTTGCCGATCTTCTCGACCGCGTTCTGCACCGCCGCCTTGGAGAAGTTCGTGCCGTTGCCGTCCCACACGAACTTCATGCGCGAGCAGTTCTCGCCGGCCTCGCTGGGCGCCGAGGAGTTCGTGTTGATGTAGACGGTGCCGTACTTGTTGGCGACCTGGGTGATCGCGTTGGCGACGCCGGAATGGACGGCACCCACGAGGAAGCCGCACTGCTCCTGCGCGATGAAGCGCTCGGCGACGCGGGTGCCGGTCGCGGGGTTGGTCTCGGTGTCGGCGGTGATCCACTCGACCCGTCGGCCGAGGACGCCGCCCTTGGCGTTGAAC
>JBFWXJ010000294.1:0-8145 GCA_050187535.1 Alphaproteobacteria bacterium
GTACGTGCGCAAGCACTACGGCACCCAGAACATGCAGGCGCTGCAGAAGGACGCCAAGGCACAGTACGGCGTGACCTGGATCTCGGTGCTGTCGTCCGAGCCCGGCGCCCAGGGCCACCTGGAGGCGGCCGGCGCGCTCGCCAACGTGCGCGAGACCAAGGCGGCGCCCGACCACGTCGTGCTCGACCCCGAAGGCAGGATCGGCCGCGCCTACGCCGCCACCGTCACCCCGCACATGTACGTCATCGACGGCGACGGCATGCTGCGCTTCATGGGCGGCATCGACGACAAGCCGTCGTCGCGCCACGACACGGTCGCCGGCGCCACCAACTACGTCCGCGCCGCGCTCGCCGACCTCGCCGCCGGCCGCCAGGTAGCCCAGGCGGTGACCCGGCCGTACGGGTGCAACATCAAGTACGCGGATTGACCGGTCGCGCCGGCGTTGCGGCGTGGCGGCGCGCGGCGGCGTCGGTCGCCTTGCGTGCCGCCGCCGCGGTTCAGGCGCGGGCACGCAGGGCCGCCCCGATCGCATCGGCGTCGGTGACGTCGGCAAAGGTCCGCGTGCCGGCGGCGGGATAGCGCGGCGCGTAGGTCGCTATCAGGTGCTCGATGCCGTCCCGGGGCGGGTGCGGGTCGGCGACGAACCTGGCGGCGTAGAAGGCGTGGATCGCCTCCAGCACCGGCCGTTCGGCGATGCCCAGATAGCGTCCGAGCAGCGGGACGACCCGCGCCGGATCGGCCTTGAACAGCGCGATCGTCTCGAGGTAGCCGCGCAGGGCGGCCGCCGCGCCATCGGGCGCCGCGCGCAGCCAGTGGCGCGCCGCGCCGAGGCACGGCCCGAGATAACGCAGCTCCGCCCCGACGTCGCCCAGCACGTGGAATCCGTGGCGGTGCTCGCCGAGAAAGCGGAAATCGGCGGTCAGCATGCCGGCATCGACCTCGCCGGCGGCCAGCGCCTCGAGCACCCGCCGCGACTGGCCGAGGATGACGAATTCGACCGACTCGCGCAGTCCCCAGCGGTCGAGCATCGCCATGGTGGCGAGCTCGGTCTGGCCGCCCTTGGACAGCACGCCCATCCGCCCGCCGGCGAGCTTCGCCGGCGCATCGATGCCGCGCCGCCCGACCATGAACGACGAGCTGCTGGGTTCGGCGGCGAGCACCACCACCGTGTCGCGACCCTGGAAGTTCGCTTCGACCAGCGGCGCGGCGCCGACCTCGGCCAGCTCCCACGCGCCGTCGGCGAGGCCGGCCGCCGCCACCGCGCCGGTCGTCTCGCTGCGCACGATGTCGAGATCGACGCCATGGCGCTCGAAGATGCCGGCCTCCCGGCCGATCCAGCCCAGGCTCTCCGCCGCCGACAAAAGCCCGATCGCCAGCCGTACCCGCATGTCCCGCTTCTCCCTGCGGCCCGTGTCCGTGCCCCGTCAGTCCGCGGTCTGCGGGTCTTCGCGGCGACCGCGACATTCCGTTGGCCGGCAAGGCAAACCTCGGCAACGCGGCGTCATCGCGCGCTTTCCCGGTCGCGTTTCGTCTCCGCGATCGCGATCAGGGAATCCAGGCATTGGTAGAGATCGAGGATCTGCCGCTCGCCGATCTTCTTTCGGATGTGCCGGTAGATCGCCTCGGAATCCTGCGAAATAAGCAGGAAGGTCCGGAAGCCCTTCGCGGTGATCGAAACGACGACGCGTCGGTTGTCGCGCAGGCGCTTCTGCCGCCTGACGAATCCCTTGGCTTCGAGCTTCGGGATGATCCGCGACAGACTGGCCGGCAGAATGCAGGCGCGTTCCGCCAGCTCCAGCATCTCCATCGCCGATCCGTCGCCGAGGACCCGCAGTATCCGGCCTTGCTGGTCGGTCAGCCCGCGCGCCCTCAGCTGCGAGCGGAACAGCCGCATGACCGCATCGCGGGCCCGCAAGAGCTGCAGCGGCAGCGGCGGGCTCAGCGTCCGTACATATTTTTCTTTCGACCCGCCCTTCGAGGTCGACCGCGTGGCACCCACTCGCCGCTCCTCATTTCAACCCTCGGTTCGAGGGATAGCCGCGGTCGCGGTCAGTGGCAAGCGTGCCACGAGGCACCGCGGCCCGGGCGGCATTCGAACCGCCATGGCCGCGCGCCCAGGCCATCGGAAACCCGGCCGGCAGCGAACTACTTGCCGTCCCGCAGCCGGGCCAGGTCGCTTTCGAACTGCGCTACGATCTTTTCGCCGTTCGGGACGGACGTCTTGAAGTCGTCGATGACAGGCTTGCCGAGCTGCCGCCACGCCTCGCGCTGTTCGGCCGTGAGTTCGACCACCGCATTGCCGGCGGTCGCCTTCACCTTGTCCCGAGTCTCGCTCATCTCCTCGGCGAAATACGCGCCGAACTTCTTCGACATCTGCTCGCCGGCATTGGCGAGCAGGACCTTCTGGGCCGCTTCCGGCAGGGCGGCGAACCGCTTCTTCGACATGAACAGCATGGCGGTCGACGTGCCGAGGCTCGCTTCGACGTGATAGCTCGTCACCTCGCCGAGCTTGAACGGGTTGAATGTCGTCCAGGACGCGATCGCGCCGTCCGCCGTGCCGCGCTGGATGGCCTCGTACATGTTGCTGATCGGGATCGAGATCGGAACGGCGCCGAGCTGCGTCGCAACGCGGCTCTGCAAGGCGCCGAGCACGACCAGCTTCAGCCCCTTCACGTCGGCGGGAGACGCCAGCGGCTTCGCCGTGTGCACGCCCGACTGCGGAAAGACGATCAGCACGAGCGGCACGATGTCGCGATATTCGGGCTCCAGGACGCCTGAGGCATAGGTCTGCCACAGGGCGGTCGAGGCGTTGGTCGGGTCGTCTGCGAAGAACGGCAGGCCGCCGACGGCCGAGCGCTGAAACTGCTTTCCGCCCGCGTTCTGGAGCATAAAGGCCACCTGGACGACATCGTCCTGGACGCGGCCGTAGACGTTGCCGTGATTGGCGAGGGCAAACCCGTCCTTGATCTCCAGGCGCACGACGCCCTTGCCGTCGCGATTAATCTTCTCCGCCCACGGGTGATAGAGGATCCGGTTGGCATGCGTGCCGGGCCCCGCGACCGTCGCGTAGACCAGCGACACCTCTTGCGCGGCGGCTCCCTGAACGAGCAACCCGAGCGACAGACCGGCGACCGCGGATACCGAAAGTCTCGATACCATGACGTATTCCTCCACCGTTGGGTTTCTTATCCGAGAATCTATTTTACATATCAAATGTTCTTGTCAAGCCGGCTTCGCCGCATGATGCCGGCAGACCAGCCCGGCTTCGCGCTGACGCATCTTGGAGGCGCCCGCACATTGCGATATATTTATCATGTTAAATAACCGGCGTCCGATGAACGAGCGCGGCGCCGAAACGAACCGTTGGTGGGAACGACAGCTCCGTCGCCCGAAGCCGCGGTCGAAACAGGGCAGGAGGTTGCGGTGGTCTCGATCCAATTCGACGGGCGGATTTCCGGAGCGAGGGAGACGGCCCGCCCCGGCGAGGCGGAATCGACGGCCGCCTCCGCCTGCGCGATGACGTCGTATCGCGCGGCGCCGGCCGTGCTGCGCCGGCCCTAGTGCCGGCGCCTCGTCCGATGTCGCACGGAACGTCGGCGGCGCAGGGCGCCGGGGCGGAGCGCGGCCGCGATGTCTGAGCTCGCTTCGGCAACGTCGCAGTCGGACGGCGTGCTGGCCCACTCCCTCGACGCCGCGCATGACTGGTGTAGGCGGCTGACCCGCCCGATAGCGATGGTCGGCGTCGTCGGCATGCTGGTTGCATCGGTAGCCACCGTGCTCGACGTGCTGCTCCGCTGGCTGGACAACTCGGGCTTGGGCGCGCTCAACGAGATCGTCTCGATGTCCTTCGCCGTCGCGGTCACGGCGTGCATCCCCTCGGGCCTCGCGCGCGAAGTCAATCTCGTCGTCGATCTGTTCGCGCGGTGGTACTCGCCGCGCATGTCGGCGTGGTTGCGCGCCTTCGGGGCGGTCTGCCTTCTCGTGTTCTTCGGGCTGCTCGCCTGGCGGCTCGCGCTCGACGCAGAGAGGCTCGACTACTACGAGCGGACCACCGTGATCCTCCAGTGGCCGGAAGCGCCCTTCATCCTGATCGCCGCCGTCTTCCTGGCGATCGGTACGGCGGTGCAGACGGTGATCGCCGGCAAGGCGCTGCTGCGTGCGGTGCGCGCGCCGCGGCAGGGCCGTCCGCCGACCGGCGCGCAATGGGTGCTGAACGGGACGGTGGCCGGCGTCGGCGGGCTGCTCGCCCTGTTCGCGTTGGTTGCCGCACTCGACTTCGCCGCGGTCTCGGCGTGGGCCGCCGCGCATGTCGGCATCACTGTCGGCATCACGTTCTTCGTGCTCTGGGCCTGCCTTCTCGGCCTCATCCCGCTCGCCGCCGTGCTCGGGCTCACCGGCGTCGTGGGCTCGGCGCTGTTTCTCGGTTTCAGCCCGACCTTCAGCGCCTTTGCGACCGAGACGACGGGTTTCCTGACCAACTACCAGGTCGCGACCTTGCCGTTGTTCCTGATGATGGGCGGCTTCGCCGCAGCAGCGGGCGTTTCGGACGACGTCTACCGTCTGGCGCAGGCTGTCGTCGGACCGATTCGCGGCGGGCTCGCGCTCGCAACCGTGGGCGGCTGCGCCGGCTTCGGCGCGGTAACGGGATCGTCGCTCGCGACGTTGGCGACCTTCAGCCGCGTCGCGCTTCCCGAGATGCGCGCGCGCGGCTACGCGCCGGAACTGTCGCTCGGCAGCATCGCGGCCGGCGGCACGCTCGGCGCGCTCATACCGCCGTCCGGCCCGCTGATCATCTTCGCCCTGCTGACCGAGGCGTCGATCGGGCAGATGTTCGTCGCCGCGATCATTCCCGGCCTCGTCGCCACGGCGCTCTACCTCGTCACCATCAGGGTCATGGTCCGCATCCGGCCCGATTACGCGCCGCCGCCTTCAGCGCGGCTCCGCGGCGAGCTCGGCGCCGCGCTCCGCCGCTGCTGGACGGTGGTCGCGCTGTTCGGCGCCGTCATCGGCGGCCTTTACTCCGGCGTGTTCACCGCCACCGAGGCAGCCGCCGTCGGCGCGGTCGGGGCCTTCGTGATCGCGTTCCTGCGCGGCAAGCTCGGCCGCGGCGTGTTCTGGGAAGTGATGGCGGAGACGACGGCCTCGACGGCGCTGATCTACAGCCTGATCTTCGGCGTGCAGACATTCTCGTTCTTCGTCAGCGTCACAGGCTTGCCGGAAATGCTGACCGGGTTCGTCGCCCGCCTCGACATGGCCCCGATCGCGATCGTTGCGCTGCTGATGCTGGTCTACATCTTTCTCGGCTGCGTCATGGATTCCTGGGCCGTGATGTTCATCACGGTGCCGATCGTGACCGGGTTCATCACCAATCTCGGCTACGACATCGTGTGGTGGGGCATCGTGAACCTGATCGTGGTCGAAACCGGGATGATCACGCCGCCCTTCGGGCTGAACCTCTTCATCATCAAGGGCGCGGTCCCGGAGGAGAAGCTGTCGACGATCTTCCGCGGCATCCTCCCGTTCTGCATCGTCGACCTGGCGAAGCTCGCGCTGGTGATCCTGTTTCCGGCCATCGTCCTGTGGCTGCCGTCGACGATGTACGGCTGAGGGGGCGCAATGGCGATTCGATTCCGCAGCCGGATGGTTGCGACCGCGCTGCGGTCGAACATGAGGAGGCCCGCATGATCGTCGATACCCACGTCCACATCGTGTCGGAGGACCGTCAGAAATATCCGCAGGTCAGCGACGGCGCCCACGGCGCGGCCGCGCCGACGGTGCGCGAGCTCGGCCAGGTCGAATGGCCGGCGACGACCATCGAATCGCTGATCGCGACCATGGACGCGTGCGCCATCGACCGGGCCCTCCTGGTGCAGACCTATTTCACCTATCATTATGACAACAGCTACATGATCGACGCGCGCGCCCGGTATCCGGACCGCTTCCAGAACGTCTGCGTGATCGATCAACTGAGCCCCGAGTCGCCCGACCTTCTCAGCAAGTTGGCGGAGAGCGGCGACGTCCACGGGCTGCGGATGATGAGCGCGCGCGGTCCCGGCTCGCTGCGCGACCCGCGGTCGTTCCCGCTGTGGGCGCGGGCCGCGGCGCTCAACATCCCGGTCTGCCTCGGCGCGAAGATCGAGGAGATCGACGACGTCCGCGTGCCGCTGGACCGCTTCCCGGAGGTGCCGGTGGCCCTGGAGCATGTCTGGGGGCTCGACATGGGCGACCCGCCCTACGAACGGCACCGGCCGCTGTTCGCGCTGGCGGCGTTCGGGAACGTGTCGCTGAAGACGGCGCCGAACAATTCGCACGCCGCGCGTGCGTGCAAGGGCGGCCCGCGGGCATTCTTCGGCGCGCTGGTCGAGGCGTTCGGGCCGGAACGGATCATGTGGGGATCGAACTACCCCGCGCACTGGAACCGCTATGGCGGGGTCCAGGAGCGGCTGGACCTGATGCGCGAGGACTTCTCGTTCCTGAACGCAGCGGAACGCGACCTCGTCTTCGGCGGGAACGCGCTCCGGTTCTGGCCCGGGCTGGCCTGATCCGTGATGGCCGAAACGACCGTTTTCGCAATGCGCCAGCCGAACCGAGGACATCAGAAATGAGCGTCACCACCGCAGAGGTCAGCGTCGACGTGGCCGGCAGCGCCATGCGCGTCCACGTCGCAACGCCGGAAGGGCCCGGTCCGCACCCCGCGGTGCTCATCGCTCATCATCGCGGCGGTGTCGACGAGTTCACCTGCCACGTCGCCGGGCGAATGGCGGCGATCGGGCTGGTGGGCGTGGCGCCGGATTTCTACCATCGGCGGCCGGCGGGCGAAGACCCCGTCGCCTCGATGTCGTTCCTGAAGGACGGCGAACTGGTGACCGACATCAACGCGACGGTCGACCACATGATCGCGATGGCGTCGATCAAGAGCGATGCGATCGGCATCGTCGGCCATTGCCTCGGCGGCCGCACCGCCTATCTCGCCCTGGTCTGGCGGCCGATCTTCAAGGCGGCGATCATCCTCTACCACGGCAACATCTTCCAATCACGGGGCGAGGGGATGCCGGCGCCCTTCGAGATGACCGACCGGTTCAACTGTCCGGTTGCCGGCTTCTTCGGCAACGAGGACAAGAACCCGTCGCCGGAGATGGTCGACCGGCTCGTCGCGGAGTTCGACCGTCTCCATATCCCGTACGAGTTCCACCGGTACGACGGGGCCGGCCACGCCTTCCAGGACCACACCGCCCCCAACTATCGTGCGGCGGCTGCGGTCGACGCCTGGCCCAAGATGCTCGATTTCCTGGGGCGGACGATGTTCAGATAGATGACGGCGGTGGGTCCGGCCGCGCTGCGCCGCAGCGCTCGTGCGGCGCGCGTCGCTATTGTCGCCTCGGGACCGATACGGTAGCTAACGGCGCGTGCCGCCGCACAGGGAGGACATCATGGCCGAGGGACCCGTCCGCATCCTCGAGATCGCCGAGGACAAGCTGACCGCCGAGCAGAAGAAGGTCTTCGACGACCTGGTCGCCGGGCGCGGGCGGCTGCTCACCCCCTATAAGATCTGGATCCATTCGCCCCGGCTCGCCGCGGCGATGGAGACCATGGGCACCTTCCTCAACAAGGCGGGGGCGCTGACCGAGCGCGAGGTCGAGCTCGTCATCGTCGTCATCGCCACCCACTGGCAGGGCGCCTACGTCCAGGCCGCGCACGTGAAGCGCTGCCTGGAGCTCGGCTACCCGCAGGCGGCGATGGACGCGCTCAAGGCCGGCCGCGCGCCCGACCTGCCGGATGCCCGCGAGGCCGCGGTCTACGACCTGTGCCAGGTCGCGATGGCGCCGGGCGGCGGCCCGGACGAGGTCTACGACCGGGCGGTCAGGCTCCTGGGCCGCGACGGGCTCGCCGAGGTGCTGGCGCTCCTCGGCTACTACTCGGCCGTCGCGATGGCGATGAAGCTCCACCGCGTGCCGGTGCCGGGGTAGCGCGCGGCCAAGGCCCCAGGGCCGGCCCGCCGCCGGCGCCTGGAATTCAGTCGAGGGATTGCTTCCGGCCGGTAGCGCCGGGCGCACCGACATGGCGAGAACCGCTTGGGCGGCGCCTTGCGACCGTCCGTCCGAACGTCGTCGGCCGGCGCGGGCGATGATGTTCCATCGGGGGGAG
>JBFWXJ010000295.1:0-3996 GCA_050187535.1 Alphaproteobacteria bacterium
ATCGAGTGCTCGTCCTTCTCGGCGACGCCGGGCGGCCGCGACGCGATCATGGCGGTGCTCGACGACAAGGGCTTCGTGCTGGAATCGATGAACCCGATCCGCCGCTGCACGCCCATCTCGGTCGCCGCCCACGCCCTCTACGAGCAGCCCAACCCCTACGAGGTGGTGGAGCCGGGCGGCCGCCTCGACATGACCGACGCGCGCTACGAGGCGGTCGACGAGCGGCGCACGCGGGTGACCGGCAGCCGCTGGGAGACCAACCCCCGCTACACGATCAAGATCGAAGGGGCCGAGCGCGTCGGCTACCGCTACTTTTCGCTGGGCGCCTTCCGCTGCCCGATCGCGACGGCCCAGATCGACACCATCCTGGCCGCCGTCCAGGCCCAGGTCGGCGACCTGTTGTCGCGCGAGTTCGACCCGGCCAGCTACACCTTGCGCTTCCGCCAGTACGGCAAGAACGGCGTCATGGGCGACAAGGAGACGGCCGCCTTCGCGCCGCTTGAGATCATGGTCATCACCGACGTCGTCGCGCACACGCCGGAGATCGCCCAGGCGGTGTGCTCGGTCGCCCGCTACAACCTGCTGCACTACTTCTACGACGGCATCCTCGCGACCGGCGGCAACCTCGCCGTGCCCTTCGTGCCGAGCGACCTCTCGGGCGGCGAGGTCTACGAGTTCAGCGTCTACCACCTGGTCGAGGTCGAGGACCCGCTCGCCCTCTTCCCCATCACCTACACCGACTTCGTGGAGGGTGTGCCCCATGCCTAGGCTGCAGGAGATGGTGCGCGTCCTGCGCTCGAAGAACGCGGGGCCGTTTCAGGTGACGTTCGACATGCTGTTCAACGACGCCGCCGGCTTCGAGCGGGCGCGCGCATCCGGCGCCTTCGCCGGCGACCGCATCGCCCGATGCCTGCGCTACCCGGCGAACCAGGTGTCGGTCGTCTTCTTCCCGCCGGCCAACGCCATCAAGATCACCGTGCCGCGCGCACACTCCTCGGGCGCGCTCGGCGACAGCGACGTCTATGGCTGCCAGCAGCACGCACCGCTGCTGGACCTGATGATCGACTGAAGCGCTACGCCATCCAGCCGGGCAGGGCGGCGGCCTGCTTTACCCAGGCCGTCAGCTGCGCTTCGAAAGGCTCGCCCTCGCGGATGTCGATCCAGCGCGCGTCCTTGCTGCCGCCGGGCGGGACGGGGTCGAGCGAGGTCCCGGCGAAGAAGGTGACCTTCACGTAGCGCGTGAAGACATGGAACGAGAGGAACCAGCCTTTGCCCCCGACGCCATAGAAGGGCGAGTTCCATTTCACCGCCTTGCGAACGTCCGGCACCGCGCGTGCCACCAGGGCGTCGAGCTCCTTGCAGAGGTCGTGCTTCCAGCCGTCGAGTGCCGCGATGTACGCCTGCACGGGTGCGTCGCCGTCGGCCTTGGCGATCTGCGGGTTGCCGCCGGAGAGCAGGCGGACAGGCGCTTCCTTCGATTTCTTCATCGCTCGACCTGGCGGGGCTGCGGCGCGATCCTGTCCTCCAGCATGGGCAGGAACCGCGCGACGATACGCTCAGGGTCGACGGCCTCGGGCGAGACCAGCCACTCGACCCAGGCGCCCTTCAGCAACGCCATCAGCAGGCGCGCGGTGGCGGCGACGTCGATGGCGGCACCGTGCGATGCCGCGATTTCCGCCAGCAGGCCCTCCAGCCGGCGGCGGAAGCGGCCATAGGTCTCCTCGTGCGCCTCGCGCATGGCCGCGTCGGAGTGGCTGAGGCTCCAGAGGATGTAGCGCGCCCGCACGTAGTCCCGGTCGAGGATGGGCGGGCGCAGGCCGATCAGGAGGATGGCGCGGAGCTTCGCCGACGGGTCGGGGCCGGCATCGGCGACCGCCGCCTCGGCCGCGTCGTGGAAGCGGTCGGAGAGGTGGCGGGTGGTCGCCGCCAGCAGGTCGGCCTTGGTCTTGAAGTGATGGCGGACCATGCCCTGCGACAGGCCGGCCAGGGCTGCGATCGAGCGCACGCTGGTGCCCGCGTCGCCATGGAGGCAGAGCGAGCGGAAGGTCGCGTCGATGTGCTGGCGGCGCCTACCCACCGGCGCCAGCTTGGTGATGGTCGGGCGCTCGGTCGGCCCATCGCCCCCTCTCTGCCCCGTGGGGGCGGCGTGGGCCGGGGTGTGGGGGGGCGTCTTCCGGCGGAGGCCGCCCACCTCACCCTCCCCGCCGCTGGCGCGGCGGGTCCCCTCCCTCTCCCCCCGATCGGGCGGAGAGGGCGTTCGATCGGCCTCGGTCTGTGGGCTTGGTCTCTGCATCGCCGGCTTGATAGCGCCCATTGGTGTGGCGGGCCATTGCGCCGCTCACCAACCTGCCGTAACTTCATACGAGCGTATAGAGTTCTCTCGGAGGCCGATGATGGACGGGGTCACCAGCGTCGCACCGAAGCTCGCCGCATCGCGCGCTGAGCTGCAGCATGCCCGCCACGTGCCGGGCGAAATCTACGCCTCGCCCGAGATCCACAAGCGCGAGCTGGCGGAGTATTTCGGCCGCGAGTGGCTGTTCGTCGGCCGGGCCGAGCAGTTCCCGAATCCCGGCGACTACGAGGCGCGACGCATCGGCGACCGGCCCTTCATCATCACCCGCGACCGCGAGGGCGGGCTCAACGCCTTCTACAACATGTGTGTCCATCGCGGCGTCGAGGTCGCCGAGGGGTCGGGCAACCTCCGGCGCTTCCGCTGCCCGTATCACGGCTGGGTCTACGACCTGAAAGGCCAGCTCACGGGCGCGGCCTACATGAAGGACACGGAAGGCTTCAGCACCGCGGACTGCCGCCTGCCGCCGATCCGGCTGGAGGTCTGGCGCGGCAACATCTTCATCTCGTTCGCCGCCGACCCGCCGGACTTCGCCACTGGGATGGCGGAGTTCGAGAAGGATTTCGGGGCGCTGCACACGGAGCGCTGCCGCGTGGCCGACATCACCCGTATGCGGCTCAAGTGCAACTGGAAGTTCTTCCACGAGAACCTGATGGACTTCTACCATGTGGGGGTTCTGCACGCGGGCTCGTTCGGTAAGCACTTCACCTGGACGCCCGACAACGTCGTGCTGAAGGACGGCGGCGGCATCACCATCCGCTACGACGCCGCGCCCTCGACCCCGGACGGGCAGACGCGCTTCGCCAAGGCGCCGTGGCTGGAAGACCAGCCCAACAGCTTCGCCTGCACCGGCTTCCTGCCGCCCAACCTGACGCTCTTCGGGCGCATCGACTGCGTCAAGCTGATGAGCGCCTGGCCGGCCGGGCACGACGCCTGCGACGTCGTCATCTACCTGCTGTTCCCGGAGGAGTTCTTCGCCGACCCGGACTTCGAGGCCAAGCTCAACGTCTATCGCGGCTTCCAGAAGGTCATCTACGAGGAAGACCGCAGCATGATCGAATCCATGCAGCTCGCCATGGCCTCGCCAATCTACCGCCCGGGCCGCTTCTCGGTGATGGAGAAGCCGATCCACCACTTCCTCAACAGCTATCTCGACCGCATGTTCGGTCCCGAGGGAGCATCGCGGACGGCCCCATGATCCCCTCCGCCCGGCTGCTGCGGGCTGCCGACACGCTGGTCCGCGGCCAGTTCGCGATCGGCGACGGCGACGGCGTGCTGATCACCGCGGACGACGCGACCGAGCGGCCGCTGGTCGACGCCATCGCCGGCGCCGTCGCGCGCGCCGGCGGCCGGCCGCTGGTGGCGACCGCGCCGCGCCTGCCGTTCCAGGGCGGCCTCTCGGATCCCTACGTCTCGGACGCGCTGCGCGCGGCCGCAGCGGCCTCCGACGTATGGATCGACCTCTGCTTCCCCTACCACGCGGGATCGGGTGCGACTTCGGCGGCGACGGCGGCCGGGCGCTGCCGCTACCTGCTGCTGGCCACGTCGGGGGCGGACAGCTTCGAGCGGCTCTACGGCTGGGTCGACTGGGCGGCCCTGATGGACTTCAACCTCGCCTTCGCCGAGCTGATCCGCGCATCCGCCGG
>JBFWXJ010000295.1:4096-8118 GCA_050187535.1 Alphaproteobacteria bacterium
CCAGCGCGCATGTGAGGCGCCTCCGGTCCGCGGCAAGGGAGCCTGCTCCCGCTCACTCGATACGGCCATCCTCGACCCGAACCTTCTTCCGGCCTGCTTCAGCGGACATCAGGCACATGACGGAAGGAAGGTCGTCCATGAGCCGCACGCTCACCCCCGATTCCAATCTTGAGACGCTGCGCCGGGAAGCCAAGCGCTGGCTGAAGGCATTGCGCGCCGGCGATCCCGAGGCGCGCCGCCGCCTCGTCGCCGCGGTCCCTGCGTCCCCGGCCGAGCCGGGCTTGCGCGACGTGCAGCTTGCCCTTGCCCGCGAGCACGGTCTCGCCGGCTGGGCGGCGCTGCGGCAGGCGCTGGAGGACAAGGCGCTCGCGGCTCGCCCGCAACCCGAGCGCGTCGAAGTCGTGCTGCGCTCGGCCTGGGACGGCGACCGGGTGGCGGCCCGCCGGTTGCTGGCCCTGCAGCCGGAGATCGGCCGCGCCGATATCTTCACCGCGGTCGCGACCGGCGATCTCGCCGAGGTCCGCCGGCGCCTGGCGGCCGATCCCGAGGCGGCACGGCGCAAGGGTGGCCCGCTCGACTGGGAGCCGCTCCTCTATCTCGCCTACGCGCGGCTGCCGGGCCGCGACGGCAATGGCGTCGCGATCGCGACCCTGCTGCTCGACGGCGGCGCCGACCCGAACGCCCGCTTCTCCGACAACTGGGAGAATCCGTTTACCGTCTTGACCGGCGTCGTCGGCCAGGGCGAGGGCGACCGGCCGCCCCATCCGGAGGCCGAGGCGCTGGCTGCCTTGCTGGTCGACCGCGGCGCCGACCCCTTCGACACCCAGGCCCTCTACAACACCTCCGTCGCCCGCGACGAGACGGTCTGGCTCGACTTCCTGTGGCAGCGCGCGGTGGAGCAGGGCGTGACCGTGCGCTGGACCGAACGCCTCGAGAAGCCGCGGATCGGGGGCCGCATCCCGCTGCCGGTGATCGACTACCTGCTCGGCAACGCCGTCGCCTACGACCACCTCGCGCGCGCGGAGTGGCTGCTGCGGCACGACGCGGACGCCGGGGGGCCGCACGCCTATTCGGGCCGCCCGCAACGCGAGGAGGCGCTGACCAACGGGTTCGCGGCGATGGCCGATCTGCTGGTGCGCTACGGCGCGCCGACCCCGCCCCTCGAGGGGGCGCCCGCCTTCCAGGCGGCGTGCATGGCGGGCGATCGCGCAGCGGCCGCCGCGATCGCGGGCAGCCATCCCGACGTCCTGGCCGACGCCGAGCCGATGCTGCGCGCCGCGCGCATGGGCCGGATCGATGTGGTCGAGCTGCTCCTCGACCTCGGCATGGATGTCGATGTGGCCGACCACACCGGCCTCCGCGCGCTGCAGGTCGCGGCGTCGCGCGGCCATCTCGACATCGCCCGCCTGTTGTTGGCGAACGGGGCGGTCGTCGACCGACCGACGATCCACTATGGCGGCGCCATGGGCTTCGCCCAGCATTTCGGCCAGCGCGCGATGGCCGAGCTGCTGGCACCATTCAGCCGCGACACGCCCGACATGGTCAGCCTCGGCCTGACCGATCGGCTGGCCGAGCTCTTCGCCGAGGACCCGGGCTTGGTGAATGCGGTCTATCAGGACTACGGCATGCGCCCGATCTTCTGCCTGCCTGACGACGAGGCGGAGGCCGCCCGCGTCGCCACCTTCCTGATGGCCCACGGCGCCGATCCGACGGTGACCGACAGGAACGGCCTCACCCCCGCCGAGGTCGTGCGAAGGCGTGGTCTGCTCGACGCCGCCGACGTGCTCGACGGCGAGGGATAGGACGATGCCGCCCTAGAAGTCCCAGGGCGAAATCAGGTCGAGGCCGGTGTCGCGGAAGTCCACCAGGTTACGGGTTGCGAGCCGGCCTCGATTCACCCGCGTGATCGCGGCGATCATCCCATCGGGGGCGGACATGCCGTGGCCCTGCCGGACGGCTGCCGAAGGCGATCTCCGCGATGGTGACCGTCGGGAGTGCGAGTTCCGCGTCGTGACGCTCCAGCCAGGCGACGACCGCCGGAATGTCTCGGATACGACGTTGGTGTCGAGGAAGATCAAAGATCGAGACCGCGATGCGGGCGCCGCCCGTCGTGAATGACCGGGTCGAGGTCGATGTCGGTGCCGAAGTCCCGCGACAGCCGGGCATAGAACGAGGCTGCGGGTTCGCGGCCCGCCTCGCGCATCTCATACGCCTCCAGGGCACGCTCGACGATGTCCGCGATCGACCGCTTCTCGCGTCGCGCGAGGCGATGAGCGAGATCGCGCGCCTTGGCGCTGCGGACCGAAAGTTGCGGCTCTGCCATGGCCGGAAACTGGCTATCCGCGCGGCAGCCATCAAGATGGCTCAGGGTGGCATGGCGGCGACGGCGCTGGGCTCCGACGGCAGCATCACGTCGACATTGGCGGGCTCTCGTTGCCGACCGCGATGGTTACGGTGTGGGCCGCCGCCCCGCCCGGCAGGAGGCTCCATATCGAGGAGCCCAGGCCGGCGGCCGGTGCCATGCTCCGGCCGGCATGTGTATCGCCCATCCTCTCCCTCCTCGGGGTTGTGGCACGGAACGCTATGGCGCCGCCGCCCGCTCGCGCACGACGTCGGCGACCAGTGCGCGCAGCCAGAGATGGGCGCGGTCGTGGCGATAGCGGACGTGCCAAGCCATCTCCACCGGGAAGGTGCCGAGATCGACCGGTGACGGCAGCACCTTGAGGCGCGGGTCGTCGGCCAGCCGCCGGCAGATGAGGCGCGGCAGGGTGGCGATGTGGTCGGTGACCGCGACCATCTCGCCGACCGCGAAGAAGTTGGTGACCGACAGCGCCACGTCGCGCTTCAGCTGCCGTTGTGCCAGCGCCTGGAACAGACCGGCGCGCAGGCGGCCCGGCGGCACGACGTTGATGTGCTTCAGACGCTCGAACTGCGCGCGCGTGATGCGCTCGCCGATCTCGGGATGGCCGGCGCGCACGACGCAGGCGAGGCCTTCGTCCATCAGGTGCTGGACGACGAGGTTGTCCGGCGGCTCGACGATGCGGCCCAGCACCAGCGCGGTGATGCCGGAGACGACGCCGGTCTCGGCCAGGTCGTTGCCGTAGGGCGTCAGCCGCAGCCGGATGCCCGGGGCCTGCTGCTGCAGGCGCGCCACCAGGGCCGGCACCAGCACGAACTCGACATAGCCGTTGGGCGCCACCGTGAAGAGGCGCTCGGCGGTGGCGGGATCGAACTCCTGCTGGCCCAGCACCGCGTCGTCCAGCTTCGCCAGCGCGTCCGCGATCGCCGGCGCCAGCTCGAGTGCCACCGGCGTCGGCTGGATGCCGTAGCGCTCGCGGATGAAGAGCGGGTCCTTGAGCGTCTCGCGCAGCCGGCGCAGCGCGTTCGACATGGCCGGCTGCGTCATGCCCAGGCGCTCGGCCGCGCGCGTCACGCTGCGCTCCTCCATGAGGGCGACGAAGATCGGCAGCAGGTTGAGGTCGTAGCGCATCAGATATGTCGTGGTTAATATAAGTAAAATACGGGAAATAAACTTCTGGAATATGTGCCCTATCTCCATCTTGAGGCTGTCCGAACGGGACACCAGGAGATGGAGAGCAGAGATGGCCAAGGGCAAGGTGCTGGTGATCGGTTCCAACGCCACCCGGATCGAGGTCCGGGGCGGCTGGGGCGCCACGGGGCAGTATCTCAACGAGACGGTCGTGCCGGCGATGGCGCTGATCGCTGCCGGGTACGAGGTCGTGCTGGCGACGCCGGACGGCACCAAGCCGCACATCGACCCGGTGTCGGACGCCGCCGCGCATTTCGAGGGCGACGAGGCGGCCTGGCGCAGGGCGCAGGACTTCTGGGCGAACGACCCGGCGATGAACCGGGTGCGCACCCTGAAGTCTGTCGTCGCCGAAGGGCTCGACTTCTATGCCGGGCTGTTCGTCCCGGGCGGCCAGGCGCCGGTCGTCGACCTGATGCAGGACGCGGACCTGGGGGTGATCCTCGCCCACTTCCACGCGGCCGCGAAGCCGACG
>JBFWXJ010000296.1:0-8095 GCA_050187535.1 Alphaproteobacteria bacterium
GCCTGCCGGCAGCGGCGCGACCAGCATTGCGGCCGCGATCAGGCTCCTGAAGGTCATGGGCGACCTCCCGTCGTGCTGCATTGGGTGGATGCATCGACAACCCGATCGGCGCCCCGTCCGTTCCCGCCGCGACGCTGCTCAGGCGGGGATCGCCGATGCCTTCGCCGGATGCCGACACGAGAAAGGCCGCCCGGGGGCGGCCTTTCCGCATCGGACCGGATCGCTCCGGCACCTCCACCGTCGCCACGAAGGCGACGGTGGGCGACCCTCGTCGGGTCCAGTTCGACGCGGGGCTTGCCACGGCTCGCATGGGAGCCGAATGCGGCCGCCCGTACAGCGTCGCCGACCCGATATCAACGGCCGGCGACGCGTGGGGGTTCCCGCCCTATCGCAGGCTCTGTTCGATCGCGCGCGCCGCGGGCGCACGCGACCCGCGGCCGGCCTTCGCCGCCGCCAGCTCCTCGCCCAACGCCTTCATGTCGAGGCCGGCGGCGCGCGCTTCTTTGAAGAGCTCGCGCTCCTCCTCCTTGACATGGTGCTTCACGTACTCGCTCAGCACCTTCACCTTCGCGTCGTAGAGATCCTCCGACGGGGTCATGGAGCGCAGCTGCGCGATCAGCTCCTTCAGGCTCGCATGCTCGACCTCGGCCTCGTCGAGGAGATCCTGCTCCTTCATGGCGTCGCGCGCCGCGGGATAGAAGATCTTTTCCTCGATCTCGGCGTGCAGGTCGAGCTCGGCGCAAATCTCCTCCACCAGCTTCGCCTTGCGGGCGTCGTCGGCGCGCTCCTTGATCTTCTCGTAGCGCTCGAACTTCGCTTCGACCGAGCGATGATCTTCCTTCAGCAGGGCCACCGCGTCGGGCTTGGCGCGGCGCGCGCGGGGCGACGGCGTCTTGCGGGCCGGGGTCTTTCGCGTGGCGGGAGCGGCCTTGTCAGGGGACGACTTGCGACGGGAAGAGGCAACGGTTCTTGCCATGATCGTGCGCTCCGGCAGGATTGAAACTCCGCCTTTCAATTCCGCCGGCGCGCATTCGTTCCCGTCGACTGCCTCAGAAGATGATGAAATGGTCGGCTGTCAGTTGTCCGACCGTGATGTTGCGTAGGATCGCGCCGTTGCCGGCCCCGAGGTCGAGGAAGACGTCGTCGCCGCTCTGTGAAGCCCGGGCGAGCAAGGCGCCCGGACTGGCGATGGCCACGCCGTTGATCTGGCCGTTCGTCAGGTCGACGGAGATGCGCTCGCCGCCGGCCGCGTCGAAGTCCTCGATGACATCGACCCCGCCGTCGCCGAAGAAGACGAAGGCGTCGATGCCGGCGTCGCCGCGCAGCGTGTCCATGCCCTTGTCGCCGGACAGGGTGTCGTTGCCGAGATTGCCGAACACGTGGTCGTCGCCCTGGCCGCCGAACACCTGGTCGTTGCCCTGCCCGCCATAGACGAAGTCGGCCCCGATGTTGCCGGAGGCGATGTCGTCGCCCTTGTCGCCCAGCACCAGGTCGTCGCCCTGGCCGCCGCTCACCTGGTCGTTGCCCTGGCCGCCGAACATCACGTCGGCGCCGAGGTTGCCGTTCATGACGTCTTCGCCGGCGTTGCCGAAGGCGATGTCGTCGCCGTCGCCGCCCAGCACGAAGTCGGCGCCGTCGCCGGCGGTGATGGAATCGTTGCCGTTCTCGCCGAGGATGCTGTCGCCGCCGCTCTCGCCGATGATGGTGTCGTTGCCGTCGCCGCCGAGGATCGTGTCGATGTCCTCGCTGTCGTCGAGCGTGTCGGAGTTTCCGTCGACCGTTTCGCCGTTGCCGTAGAGCAGGTCGTTGCCGGTGCCGCCGAGAATGCTGTCGTCGCCGCCCCAGCCGTAGACCGTGTCGTTGCCGTCGCCGCCCAGGATCGTGTCGAGATCGGTGACCGTGAAGACGGGCTGCTGGCCGCCGAGGGCCGCGCCTTCACCGGACAGGACGTCATTCCCGGCTTCGCCCGAGATGCTGTCGTCTCCGCGCCCGCCCGCTAATGTGTCGTTGCCTGTGCCGCCCAGGAGCGTGTCGTTGCCGGGCAGGAACGCGGTGGCGCCTAAGAAGTCGCCGAAGACGGCGTCGGATCCGTCGCCGCCGAGGATCGAATCGTCCCCGCCCATGCCGAACAGCGAATCGTTGCCGCCATCTCCCTGGATGGTGTCGTTGAATCCGGCGATCGCGGTATCGAACTCGTCGCCGATGACGAAGTCCGTGCCGTTGCCGCCGAAGATGAGGTCGGCGCCGTTGCCGCCGAGCACGAAATCGACACCCTCGCCGCCGTCGAGGATATCGGTGCCGTCGCCGCCGACGAGGCTGTCGTTGCCGTCGTCGCCGGAAATCGTGTCGTTGTCGTTGCCGCCGATGATCGTGTCTTCGTCTTCCAGGCCCGCCAGCGCGTCGGCGCCGGTGCCGCCGTCGATCCGGTCGCTGCCCGTGCCGGCATTGATCTCGTCGTTGCCGCTGCCGCCCAGCAGCGTGTCCTGGCCGTCGCCGCCGTCCAGGAGATCGGCGTCCTCGTCGCCCTGGAGGAAGTCGTCGCCGAGCCCGCCGGTCAGCGTGTCGTTGCCGGCGAGGCCGACGATGGCGTCGTCGCCCCCGTTCGGATCCTTGAGATCGGTCGGCCAAGCGTCGGCCTTGGTCGTCAGCGTACGGCTCACCATGGGCTGTCTCCCCCGTGCTGCGGCTCGTGCCAGCCTACACTTCGCGTCGACGGATCGGGCAGGTGCTTATCGCGCCATCACGGCGGGGCTCCCGGCGGATCACGTCGACGCGATTGGCAGGAAGGGCAACCCGCTACTACGTTCAGGTGACGCCTTTCGTTCCTCCAGGACCAGGATTTTCCCATGGCCGCCCGCGACTTCGATCTCTTCGTCATCGGTGCCGGCTCCGGCGGCGTGCGTGCGGCGCGCATATCGGCGCGTCACGGTGCGCGCGTGGCGATCTGCGAGGAGAGCCGCTACGGCGGCACCTGCGTCATCCGCGGCTGCGTGCCCAAGAAGCTGCTGGTCTACGGCGCATCGTTCCGCGACGCCTTCGAGGACGCCCGTGGCTTCGGTTGGGATGTGGGCATGCCGGTGCATGACTGGCCGACCCTGATCGCCGCCAAGGACCGCGAGATCGGGCGGCTCGAAGGCATATACCGCAAGCTTCTGACCGACGCCGGGGTGACGCCGATCGAGGGGCGGGGGAGGCTCCTGGACCGTCACACGGTGGAGGTCGCCGGCCGGCGCTGGACGGCGGATCGGATCCTGATCGCGACCGGTGCCCGGCCGGTGATCCCTGACATCCCGGGGCGCGAGCACGCGATCACCTCGAACGAGGCGCTCGACCTGAAGGCGCTGCCGCGCCGGGTCGTCATCGTCGGCGGCGGCTACATCGCGATCGAGTTCGCCGGCATCTTCTCGGGTCTCGGGGCGGAGACCACGATGCTCGTGCGCGGCGAGCAGCTCCTTCGCGGCTTCGACGACGATGCCCGGGTCGAGATGGCGCGCGAGCTGAACGGCCGCGGCATCACGATCCACACGCGCACCCTTCCGACCGCCATCACCGGCGACGAGCGCGGCCTCACCGTGCGCACGGGCATCGGCGAGGAGCTGGGCTGCGACGCCGTCATGTTCGCGACCGGCCGCAAGCCGAACACCGAAGGCGTGGGCCTCGCAGCCGCGGGCGTGGAGCTGAAGCCGTCGGGAGCCGTCGTGGTGGACGACTGGTCGCGCACGTCGGTCGACAACGTCTTCGCCATCGGCGACGTGACCGACCGGATCAACCTGACGCCGGTCGCGATCGCAGAAGGGCATGCCTTCGCCGACACCGCCTTCGGCGGAAAGCCGCGTCGCATGGACCGGCGCTTCGTGCCGAGCGCGGTGTTCGGCCAGCCGCCGCTCGCCTCGGTCGGCCTGACCGAAGCCCAGGCGCGCGCCACCCACGGCGCGGTCGACATCTACCGCGCACGCTTCCGGCCGATGAAGCATACGCTTTCGGGACGCGAGGAGCGCACCCTGATGAAGCTCATCGTCGATCGCACGACGGATAAGGTCCTGGGTGCCCACATGGTCGGCGCCGACGCGCCGGAGATCATCCAGGGCCTCGCCATCGCGCTCTCCGCCGGCGCCACCAAGGCCGACTTCGACCGCACCATCGGCATCCATCCGACGGCGGCCGAGGAGTTCGTGACCATGCGCGAGAAGGTGCCGGAGCCGGAGCGCGCGGCTGCGGCGGAGTGAGGGGATCAGTCGCTCCATGGATTGATGACGGTGGCCCCAACACCAGTGAAGTCCGCTACATCGCGTGTGATCACCGGGGCATTCCATACGCGTGCGATTGCCGCGATCTGCGCGTCTGCGATTCCGATCGGCCTGCCGCCGCGCCGTCGTTCCGCCGCGAGAGCGCCGAACTCAATTGCGGCAGCCGAGTCGAAAGGCAGTATGCGGCCGGCGAAATCGATCGCGAAGATGTCGGCTATGGCTTGCTCGATGCGGCTGCGTCTCCTGCCTGCCGGCAGGAGCTCGAGGCCGTAGACGATCTCTGCCTGGTTAATCGAGGTCGTGAAGAGCTCCGACCGAGCGTGTCGATCGACCCAGCTTGCGACCGAACGCTCCGGCGTCGGCCTCAGCAGCTCCGACAGGACGTTCGTATCGAGCACCATCATTCGCCGAGGTCCGGCGGCTCATCGACAGGCTCCGGTGGCAGCGCAGGAAGCTCCACACCCCCCAGAGGAGCCATTCGCCGACGAATCGCCTCGGCGAGACCGACCGGTTGATCATGCTGCCTGGCGAGGGCGTCTTTGAGTATGAGCCGCGCTTCTTCTTCCATCGATCGCCCGTGTGCGGCGGCACGCACGCGCAGGCGTCCCTTCAACCCGTCATCGAGCTTACGAATGGTGATGCTGGCCAACTCTCTCGATCCTCGTTGATCGCAATGTAGTCGTTGATATCAAAGCGCTCAACTTCCTGCGACCGTCGTGACGACCACCGGGCGGGCCTCCAGCGTGCGGTGGACTGGGCATTTGTCGGCGATCTCCAGCAGGCGTGCGCGGGTCGCGTCGTCGAGGTCGCCGTCGATGCGGATGTCGCGGCTGATGCGGTCGATCAGGCCCTCGCGGTCCTCGCATTCGGCGCAGTCGCGGGAATGCACCTTGGCGTGCGCGAGATGGACGGCGATGCGGCCGAGCGCCATTCCCCGGCGTTCCGCATACATGCGCAGCGTCATCGACGTGCAGGCACCCAGCGCCGCCAGCAGCAGGTCGTAGGGCGTCGGGCCCGAGCCGTCGCCGCCGACCGCGACCGGCTCGTCGGCCCGCATCGCGTGGTTGCCGGCGGCGATCGCCTGGACGTACCGCCCCTCGCCGGTCTCGGTCACCACCACGTTGCCGTCGCCGGAGCGCTCCGGCAGCGGTTCGAGGTAGCGCGTCGCCCATTCCGCGACCATCCGGCCGACGAAGATGCCGTCCTCGCGCCGGGTCAGCAGGTGGTCGGCGCCGTCCAGCCCGACGAAGCTCTTGGGATGGCGGGCGGCGGTGAAGATGCGCGTCGCCTCGCCGATGCCGACCGTCTGGTCGACCGGAGAATGCAACACCATGAGGGCGCGGTGCAGTGTTGCCGCGCGCTCCGTCAGGTCCCAGGCGGCGACGTCGTCGAGGAAACCGCGCCCGAGGCGGAAGGTCCTGCCGCCGAGGGTGACCGGCGCCGTGCCGTCGCCGTCGAACACGAGGTCCTGTCCGGACAGGTGCTCCAGGACATGGGCTGGGTCGAAGGGTGCCGCCACCGTCGCGACCGCCCGCACCTCGGGGATGCGGTGGGCGGCCGCCAGCACTGCGGTGCCGCCGAGGCTGTGCCCGACCAGCAGCGCCGGGGCGGCGTGGCGCTCCCGCAGATGGTCGGCGGCGGACACCAGGTCTGCGATGTTGGTCGAGAAGCCGGTGTTGGCGAACTCGCCGCCGCTGCCGCCGAGGCCGGTGAAGTCGAAGCGCAGCACCGCGAAGCGGCGCTCCGCGAGCGCCGCGGCGATGCGGGCTGCCGCCAGCCCGTCCTTCGAGCAGGTGAAGCAGTGGGCCAGCAGCGCGAAGGCCCGCGGGCTTCCCGCCGGCAGGTCGAGGCGGGCCGCGAGCTGTGAGCCGTCATGGCCGGGGAAGGTGAACTTCTCGCTTCGCATCGCCATCTCCCCATGACAGGCCGCCGAGTCGGCCGGGCTGGCGCCGGGCGGCCGGGCGCGCTAATAGGGTGGATTCTACGCTATCCGGAGGAGCGGCCGCCCTGCCCGAAGAAGGTGGAGGCGGCCGGCAGAGGACGAACATGCCGCAGAAATGGACCCCCGACACCTGGCGCGCCAAGCCGGCCCGGCAGATGCCGCAGTATCCCGACCAGGCAGCCCTGACCCGCGCCGAGGATACGCTGCGCAACTTCCCGCCGCTGGTCTTCGCGGGCGAGGCACGGCGCCTCAAGAAGGCGCTCGGCAACGTCGCCGAGGGCAAGGCCTTCCTCCTCCAGGGTGGTGACTGCGCCGAGAGCTTCGCGGAGTTCCATCCCAACAACATCCGCGACACCTTCCGCGTGCTGCTGCAGATGGCGGTCGTGCTGACCTATGGCGCCGCCTGCCCGGTGGTGAAGGTCGGCCGGCTCGCCGGCCAGTTCGCCAAGCCGCGCAGCGCCGATACGGAGGAGATCGGCGGCGTGTCGCTGCCGAGCTATCGCGGCGACAACGTCAACGCCATCGAGTTCACGGCAGAGGCGCGTCGGCCCGACCCGGACCGCATGATCCGGGCCTACAGCCAGTCGGCCGCCACGCTCAACCTGCTGCGCGCCTTCGCCCAGGGCGGCTATGCCGACCTGCACCAGGTGCATCGCTGGAACCTGGGCTTCGTCGAGCGCAGCCCGCTCGGCGAGCGCTACCGCGAGCTGGCCGACCGCCTGACCGAGACGCTCGACTTCATGGCCGCATGCGGCCTGACGTCGGAGACGACGCCGCAGATCCGCGAGACCGACTTCTTCACCTCGCACGAGGCCCTGCTGCTGCCCTACGAGCAGGCGCTGACCCGCATCGATTCGACGACCGGCGACTGGTACGACGTCTCCGCGCATCTGGTCTGGATCGGCGACCGCACCCGCCAGCCGGACGGCGCCCATGTCGAGTTCATGCGCGGCATCAAGAACCCGATCGGCATGAAGGTCGGCCCGTCGACCGAAACCGACGAGCTCATCCGGCTCTGCGACATCCTGAATCCGGAGAACGAGCCGGGGCGCCTCACCCTCATCACCCGCATGGGCCACGACAAGGCGGCGCAGAAGCTGCCCGGCATCGTCCGGGCGGTGAAGCGCGAGGGCCGGTCGGTGGTGTGGAGCTGCGACCCGATGCACGGCAACACCGTGAAGTCGGCCAGCGGCTACAAGACCCGGCCCTTCGACCGCATCCTCTCTGAAGTCCGCACCTTTTTCGCGGTGCATCAGGCCGAGGGCACCCACGCGGGCGGCGTCCATTTCGAGATGACCGGCCAGGACGTCACGGAATGCACCGGCGGCGCCCAGGCGATCACCGACACCGACCTGTCGGACCGCTACCACACCCATTGCGATCCCCGGCTCAACGCCAGCCAGGCGCTGGAGCTGGCCTTCCTCATCGCCGAGCAGCTCAAGGCCGAGCGGCTCGGCATCACCCGTCGGGCGGCGGTCGGCGCCTAGCCGCCCATGCCTGCCGACGGGGACGCGGCGGCCGGGCGCAACGCGCCCGCGTCGCCGCCGGAGCCGGAGGTCGCCCGGCTCGCGGACAAGTACTTCCTCAAGACCAAGGCGGCGGTCGGCCGCTTCGGCGACAAGCAGGTGACCTATGCGGTGTTCATGCGCCGCCCGGTCATCTGCACGCCGAAGCTGGCGGTCGGGTGGCTGGAGGACATGGCGCGCGCCCGCGGGGTGCGCTTCGACATCCGACTCACCCATGCCGAAGGCGAATGGGTCGGCGCCGGCGAGCCGCTGATGATGCTGACAGGCCCGCTCTACCATCTGGTCGATCTCGAGACGATCTACCTGCAGAAGCTGGGACCCGCCTGCGTCGCCGCCTACAACGCCTACCAGATGTGCGTGGACCTGCCGCAGGTCGCCTT
>JBFWXJ010000297.1:0-8086 GCA_050187535.1 Alphaproteobacteria bacterium
CTGGAACTGCCGGGCGATGTAGCGGTCCTGCGCGCCGATCATGTGCAGGATCTCGATGACGTCGCGGTGGATGGCGAGGGCCGCACGCGTCGCCAGCGCCACCGTCAGGACGATGCCGACCACGGCACAGGCGAGCACCGCGAGCGCACCCAGGCGCACCGCGTCGACCCAGGCGAGCAGCCGGTCGAGCCACAGGCGGTGATCGTCGACGCTGATGTCCGGCCCGACCCGGGCCAGCGCCGTCGCCAGCGCCCCCGGTGCGGGCGGCTGCGACGGGTCGACGCGCAGGTCGATCAGCACCGGCAGCGGCAGCGCGCCGCCGGCGAGGTCGGCGCCGAGCCACGGCTCCACCAGCCGGGCGGTCGCTTCCCGCGCGATGACCGCCGCCGACAGGACCCCCGGCACGGTGCGCAGCGCGGCCGCCGCCGCGGCCGCGCGCGCCTCGCCCGCCGCCGGGGTCTCGGCGGCCGGCACCTCGACCGTCACGCTGCCGGCCAGCCCGGCGCCGAACCGGGCGGCGGCGGCCTCGACGGCCAGCGAAAGGGCGAGCGCCAGGGCGGCGACGAAGGCCATCACCGCCACCATCCACGGCATGGTGCGGGTCGCCGAGTCGCGTCCGATGATGCGGGTGCGGGGCGCGGGCCGCTTCACGACGCCTTCTCCGTCGCCCGCGCGAGCTCGCCGTCGACGAGGTGCAGCACCCGGCCGTCGTGGCGCTGCACGAGCCCCTCGTTGTGCGTGGCGATGACGACGCTGGTGCCGAGCCGGTTGAGCTCGAGGAAGAGGCGCATCAGGCGATTGCCGATCTCCTCGTCGAGGTTGCCGGTCGGCTCGTCGGCGAGCAGCAGGCTCGGCCGGGCGATCACCGCGCGCGCCACCGCGACGCGCTGCTGCTGGCCGCCCGACAGTGCCGGCGGATAGGCGTCGAGGTACCCGGCGAGCCCGACCCAGCCCAGCAGCTCGGTCACCTGGGCGGCGATCTCCGCCTCCGGCCGGCCGGCGATGCGCAGCGGCAGGGCGACGTTGTCGCGCGCCGTCAGGTGCGGGATCAGGCGGAAGTCCTGGAAGACCACGCCGATGCGCCGGCGCAGCGACGGCAGCTCGTCGCGCGGCGTCGTCGCGATGTCGCGCCCGAACACGTTGATCAGGCCCCGCGACGGCGCGCTCGCGAGATACATCAGGCGCAGCAGCGACGATTTCCCGGCACCGCTCGCCCCGGTCAGGAACCAGAACGACCCCGGCTCGACCGTGAAGGTGAGGTCGCGCAGCACTTCCGGTCCGCGGCCGTAGCGCATGCCGACGTTCTCGAACCGGATCACGTCGCGCTCTTCCGTGCCTTGCGGTGCCGAATCCGGAGAAGGCGGGACATTCGCATCGGGCTCCGCGGTAGTCCAGGAACGCCGCCGCCGTCAACGGGGGATGGCGGCCTCTCCGTCGCGCTTCAGCTCGATGGTGGCCAGCGCCACGCCCAGCTCGCGGACGTCGGGGCTGAGGCCGCGGCTGGCCGGGCTGGTCGGGCGGCCGATCTCCAGCGTCAGGACGAGCCGGCCGTCGGCGACATGGGCGTCGCCCAGCGGCACGCGCACCGCGTGCTGGTCGGCGGTCGCCAGCGACCACTGGCCGAGAATGCGGTCGTCGCTGGTCACCGTCAGCGTCTGGGGCTGCCCGTCGCCGGGCAGGAACGGCGCGACCTTCAGCTCGGCCGCGATCCCATCGAGCGGTGCCGTCCCGACCATGAGCTCGATCGTCGCGTGGCGGTGGGTGCTCCAGACGTGCGCGTCCTCCGGCTTGGCCCAGCCGGCGAGCAGGCGCACGCGGTCGATCGGCGGGTCGGAAAGGGCGATGACCTCGTCGGTGGCGATGGGCCGGGGCCGCACCAGCACGCCCAGCTCCTCCAGCTCGGACAAGGGCGGGAAGGTCGCGAGCATCGCGGCCGCATCCAGCTTCGGCAGCGGCATCGGCGATACCCGCAAGGCCTCGGCCAGGCTCTCGGCGCGGACGATGCGCCAGCGGTCGGTGCCGAGGTAGTAGTCGGTGAACTTCAGCTCGTTCTCGCCCATGATCGGGCGGTGCCAGACGGCGGGCACGCCCAGCGACTCGGCGATGATGACGCCGTGCAGCGAGCTCGACACCACCAGCTCCGCGTCGAGGATGTCGCCGATCAGGGCGAAGAACGGCGTGTCGACCGAACGGATGCGGTCGTCGTATTCGGGATGCAGGCGCCGCATCGCGCTCTCGTCGCGATAGTGCGGGATGACGATGAAGTCCTTCTTCCTGCGGCCCGGCCGTGCCGCGAGCTGCGCGATCTCGCGGGCGAAGAGATGGCCCAGCAGGGCGGCCGGGTCGAAGGTGGCCTTCACCCGGCCGACGTCGTAGCCGCGGCGCCGCAGGTACTCGAGCGAGAGCGGCCCGCGGGTCGCGTAGACGTGGAGCGTGCGCGGGTCGTTGCGCATCTCCGGCGAGCCGCCGTTGAGGCCGGTGCCCCAGATCACGTCGCCGTCGGCGGTGGTCTGGATCAGCGACCCGATGGTGAAGAGGCGGGGAGCGGCCCGCTCGTGGTGGATCGGCGGCAGACCCGTCAGCCTCGGCAGCAGGTGGGGCACCAGCAGGTCGCCGAAATTGCCGTGGACGAAAGTGCCGCCGGTGCGCCGCATCGCCAGCCGCGGGTCGCGCGGGGTGGTCGGGCTCGGCTGCCACCAGAAGACGCGCAGCATCGCCCCGTCCAGCGCCGCGTCGTCCTTCGCCGCGGCGGGCTGGTGGACGAGCGCCGGGATGAGGCTGCCCTCGACAGCGGCCGTCGGCAGCTCGCGCAGCACCGCGTAGCGGGTGTTGACGCCATACGAGATGGCGAGGCCGGCGGCGGTGGCGAAGGCGCCGTTCGGGTAGACGTCCTCCAGGCAGCGGTTATCGAGCCTGGGCTCGTAGGGCATCGCCATCTCGCGCGGCGACGTCTCCAGGACCGGGTGGGCGGAGGCCATCAGCGGCGCGAAGGGCGCCGCCGCCTCCAGCACCACCAGCGGCGCCACGTAGCAGAGGTCGCCCGCGGTCTCCCAGGGGATCGTCGGGTCGGCGCGGAAGGCGGAGTGGCCGACGCAGTAGAGCCGGTCGCCGATCCTGACGGGGGTCGCCCCGCCGCGGATCTCGCCATAGGCGTGCTCATAGGCGAACGCGTCCCAGGAATGCTCGAAGGCGGGCGTGCAGACGACGGTGTCGGCTCCCGTCAGGTCGACCGCGAGGATGACGAGCGGCGACCAGCTGTAGATCGCGTAGACGTCGTCGCCATCGCCGAAGAGCATCCAGTTCTTCTCGACCGTGCGCCGGCTGCCGGTCCTGACCACCTCGCGCACCGGGCCGGCCGGCAGCAGCGTGCCGCGGTCGACCTCGACCAGGTAGATCTTGTTCGGCCGCGGCTGCGAGCCGCAGTTGAAGTGCATGTAGAGACGGCCCTGCAGCTCGACGAGCCGGGCGTCGGCGGGTCGCAGGTGGTAGGCGTCGTCGACCGTGCCTTCGTCGGCATAGGCGAGGTGGTCGCTGAACGGCCGCACGCTGCCGGGAACGACGTTCCAGTCGCCGTCGAGGCGGCAGATGCCGATATGCCGGGACCCGCTCTGCTGCACCACGCGGTAGGCCATCACCAAGCCGTCGGCGGTGGCGAGCGCCGCGTTGTTGAAGACGTTCACCGTGCGGCCCCCGTCGGCCCATTCGGGCGGCACGAGGTCGCGGTGATCGAAGACCTTCCATCTCATGGCGGCCATCTCATGGCGGGGTTGCGTCGGCGGGGGTGCCGGCCTCGGCCCAGGATGGCAGCGCGGCCTGCGCGCGTGCCAGGTCCTCGGGCGTGCCGATGTCGATGAAGGCGGCCTCGTCGTGCCACGCGCGGATGTCGAGCCCGTGCGGCCGCGCGATGATCTCCCGCTCGAGGCTGAAGGGTGCGGCGACGGGGCACCGCCCCGGAAGGTCGCGCCGCAGGAGATAGAGGCCGGTGCTGACGAGGCCCGGGCCCGTCCGCCCCTTCTCCTCCAGGCCGACCACCCGGTCGCCGGCCAGCACGACGCTGCCGTAGCGGGCGCGATCGGCCACGGGCCTGACCGCCATGACGATGTCGGCCGCCGGCGCGGCGGCGGCCATCGGCGCCAGCGCCGTGCCGCTCCAGGTGTCGCCGTTCATGGCGAAGACGCGCGGTCCGCGACAGCGGGCCAGCGCCGCCCACAACGCGCCGCCGGTGCCGAGCGGCCGGTCCTCCGGCGCATGCTCCACCGCCATGCCGGCGTGGCGGTCGCCGACGGCGTCGCGTATCGCGCCCGCCAGGTGGCCGGTCGCCAGGACGACCCGGCCGATGCCCTCGCGCGCCAAGCGGTCGAGCAGCCAGTGGAGGAACGGCCGGCCGGCGACCGGGGCCAGGGCCTTCGGCCGCCCGGGCAGCACCGGCGCCAGCCGGGTCCCGAGCCCGCCGGCCAGGACGATCGCCTCGTCCGGCATCGCCGTCGTCACCGGATCGGCCACGCCGACGCTCCCTCGCCGGTGAAGGCGCAGCCGTCCGTTCGGCAGCCGAGCCGCTCCAGCGCCGTCACCACCGCCGCGCGCCGGTCGGCGGTGGCGAGGAACATCATGTAGCCGCCGCCGCCCGCCCCCGACACCTTGCCGGCATGGGCGCCGGCCGCCGTCGCCGCCGCCAGCACCTCCTCGATGCGGGCATTGCTGATGGCATGCGCCATGTCCCGCTTGCTTGTCCAGCCGTCGCGCAGGGTGGCGGCGACCCGGGCGAGGTCGCCCGCCGCCAGCGCGTCGCGCATGGCGAACGCCGACGCCTTCAGCCGGTGGGTGGCGGCGAGCGAGCGGGCGACGCCGGCGCGCACGTTCGCCGCCTGCTCGGCGATGATGGCCGCACTCTCGCGGCTGACGCCGGTGAAGCAGAGCACGATCTGCGCCTCCAGCGCCGCCAGCGTGGCGGGAGCGACCGGGACCGGCGTCACCCGGACGTCGCCCGCCTTGCCGAACTCCATGAAGTTGAAGCCGCCGAAGGCGCTCGCGTACTGGTCCTGGCGACCGCCGGCGAGGCCGAGGTCGCCGCGCTCGACCGCATAGGCCAGCCGCGCCACCTTCCACGCGTCGAGCGGCAGCCCGAACAGCTCGCGGAAGGCCTGCAGCACGGCGACCGCCAAGGTCGACGACGCGCCGAGGCCCGATCCGGGTGGCGCGTCGGCCAGGGTCGCGATACGCAGCGCCGGGGCGTGCCCGCCCAGGAAATCCCGCACCACGCGGTTGTAGACGGCCTTCGGCAGGTCGAGCCGCCCGTCGATCGGCAGGGCGCCCACGGGGTGGCGCTGGGCGACCCCCAGGTCGCGGCTCTCGACGATCACCTCGTCGCCCGCGATACGCTCGATCTCCGCGTGGATCCAGCGGCCGATGGTGGCGTTTACGACCGCCCCGCCATGCAGGTCGGCATAGGGCGAGACGTCGGTGCCGCCGCCGGCCAGCCCCAGGCGGAGCGGCGCGCGGGCACGGACGGCGACGGGCCCGCCCGGCTGCGGCTCCGCCGCCGCGCGCCCACCCGTCACGAGGCCCAGCTCCATGGTCACGGCCGCACGCCCATCCGCCCGTCCGACGAACACCGGTCGGCCGCGATCGCGCGCCGCCGCGTCCGCGTATCGCACGGGACGCGCCGCCGCCGCCAGCCGGACTCTACTTTGAGCTGTCGACGAGCCCCTTCACCAGCCAGCGCTGCAGCACCACCACGACGAGGACCGGCGGCAGCATGGTGATGAGGGCGGCGTTCATCGCCACGTTCCACGCCGGCTCCATGTCCGAGCGCGGGATCAGGTGCTTCAGCCCGATCACCGCGGTCGCCATGTTCTTGTCGGTCGTGAACAGCAGCGGCCAGAGATACTGGTTCCAGCCGTAGAGGAAGAGAATGATCGCCAGCGCCACCATGTTCGAGGTGGAGAGCGGCAGCAGGATGCTGCGGAAGAACCGCCAGGGCGAGGCGCCGTCGATGCGCGCGGCCTCGCAAAGCTCGTCGGGGATGGTGAGGAAGAACTGGCGAAAGAGGAAGGTCGCGGTGGCCGACGCGATCAGGGGCAGGATCAGCCCGCCATAGGTGTCGACCATGTTCCAGTTGAGCGTCACGTCGATGCCGGCCGTGTCGGCCAGCCATTGCAGCGGCAGGGCGGCGTTGGCGACCGATTCGAAGGTCGGCACGATGCGCACCTCCACCGGCAGCATCAGCGAGGCGAAGATCAGCCAGAAGGCCGTCATCCGCCAGCGGAAGCGGAAGTAGGAGAGCGCGAAGGCCGAGAGCAGCGAGACCGCGATCTTGCCGACGGTGATGCCGACCGCGACGATCGCCGAGTTGAGGAAGAGCCGGCCGAAGTTGCCCCGGGTCCAGGCGGTGCGCGCGTTCTCCAGGAGCTGGTCGCCCGGCAGCCAGGGCAGCGGGATCTGCTGCACCTCGTGGATGGTGAGCGACCCGGCGACGAAGGCGAACCAGATCGGCAGGCAGACGAGTGCTGCTCCCGCCACGAGGATGAGGTGGCAGATCCAGTCGAGGACGGGGGTTCGTTCGACCATGGCTCAGACGTCGTAGTTGACCTTGCGCTCGACCCAGCGGAACTGCAGCAGCGTCAGCGCCAGGGCCGAGAGCATCAGGATGACCGACTGGGCCGCCGACGAGCCCAGGTCGAGGTTCACGAAGCCGTCCTGGTACACTTTGTAGACGAGGATGTTGGTGGCGCCCGCCGGCCCGCCGCGGGTCACCGCGTCGATGATCGCGAAGGTGTCGAAGAAGCCGTAGACGAAGTTCATCACCAGGAGGAAGAAGACGGTCGGGCCGATCAGCGGCAGGGCGATCAGGAAGAAGCGGCGCAAAGGCCCGGCGCCGTCGACGGCGGCCGCCTCCAGCAGCGACTGCGGCAGCGCCAGCAGGGCGGCCACGAGGAAGATGTAGTCGTAGCAGACATGCTTCCACGAGGCGGCCAGCGTCACCAGCAGGAGGGCGTCGCCGGCGACCAGGTTGGGATTCCAGCCGACGCCGAGGCGGTGCAGCAGGTGGGCGAGCGGCCCGACCGCGGGGTTGAAGAGGAAGGCCCAGAGGATGCCGGCGATGGCGGGTGCGATCGCATAGGGTAGCAGCAGCACCATCTTGTAGGCCGCGCGCAGGCGGATCACCCGGTCGGTCGCGAAGGCGAGCACGGCCGCGACCGTCAGCGTCAGCACGTTCTGGGCGAGCGTGAACCAGATCGTGACCACGACCGATTCACGGTACTCGGCGCTGCGCAGCAGGCTCGTGAAGTTGTCGAACCAGACGAACTGGACCGTCGTGCCGAACGGGTCCGCCAGCAGGAACGCCTGCGCCAGCGCCCTGACCGAGGGGATGAAGAAGAACAGCACGAGGATCGCCAGCTGCGGCAGCAGCAATGCGGCGGCGATGCGCGGCTCGACGAAATGGGCGCGCTTCAGCCCCGGTTCCCGGCCGGCCATGGGGGTGGCTCCGTGAGCGGCGGGCGGCGCCGGCCACGACCTCGAAGGGCCGTGGCCGGCGGCCTCCCCCTCAGTACTTGCCGGCGTTCAGCTTCTCGAACTGCCGCAGGATCTCGTTGCCGCGGCGGACCGAATCGTCGAGCGCCACCTGGGGCGTCTTCTTGCCGGTCATCACGGCCTCCATCTCGGCGCGGAGCGCGAAGGTCGTCTGCGTGAAGTTGCCGAAGCGGAAGCCCATGGAGTTCTGCGTCGGCGTGCCGCGCGAGAGCTGCAGCACCGCGATCTCACGCGTCGGGTGCTGGGCGTAGTATCCCTCGTCCTTGGCCAGCTTGTAGGCGGCGTTCGTCAGCGGCACGTAGCCCGTGACCTTGTGCCACCAGACCTGCACCTTCGGGCTGGCGAGATGGGCGAAGAAAGCGGCGACGGCCGCGTATTCCTCGGGCTTGTGGCCCTTCATCACCCAGATCGTGGCGCCGCCGATCGTGCTGTTGCGCGCCGTCACGCCCTGCTCGTGCGGCAGGAAGGTGGCGCTCCACGGCACCGTCGCGTTGCGCTCCATGGCGCCGTGGTCGGCGGTGGACGAGATGTAGGTCGCGCACTTGCCCGACGC
>JBFWXJ010000298.1:0-8066 GCA_050187535.1 Alphaproteobacteria bacterium
GCCCCGGCGCCGACACCGCCGACGGTGGCGCCGGCAACGATCTCGTGCTCGGCAGTGCCGGCAACGACACGATCCGCGGCGGCCCCGACAACGACTCGCTGTTCGGCGGCACCAACCTCTCGAACGACGCGACCGGCAACGACCAGCTGACAGGCGGCGACGGCGACGACCTGATTCTGGGCGGCGACGGCGCCGACACCGTCGACGGCGAGGGCGGCAACGACGAGATCAACGGCAACACCGGCAACGACTTCGTCTATGGCGGCCCGGGCGCCGACTTCGCGCGCGGCGGCCAGGGCAACGACACGGTGTTCGGCGGCGCCGATGACGACTGGCACGTCAACGGCAACATCGGCAACGACCTCGTCTACGGCGGCGACGGCGCGGACACGATGTTCGGCGGCCAGGGCGCCGACAGCCTCTTCGGCGAGGCCGGCAACGACTCGATGAACGGCGACCTCGACGACGACACGATGCGCGGCGGCACCGGCGACGACACCATGCTCGGCGGCGGCGGCGACGACTCGCTGCTGGGCGACAGCAGCCACGACGACCTCTACGGCGGCGCCGGCTCCGACACCATCGACGGCGGCACCGGCAACGACTTCATCTCCGGCGGCGGCGGCAACGACTACATGTACGGCGGCACCGGCGAGGACGTCTTCTATTTCGGCAGCGGCGGCAACATCGACGTGATCTACGACTTCAACGCCGCGGTCGACGTGATGGACATCGGCAAGAACATCAACGAGACGACGATCGACACCGATGCGGAGATCCTGGCGGCACTCGTCCAGTGGGGCAGCGCGGTCGTCGTGCCCCTCGGCGCCGATCACGCGGTCATCCTGCTCGATACCGACGTGGCGGACCTGACCGGGGCCAACTTCACCTTCCACGACGAGCGCTCGGTCATCGGCGGCGGCGGCAACCTCTTCGAGCTCGGCTATTGAGCGATCGTCAGGAAGTCGGGCGGCTTGCCGCCCGGCTTCCCGAGTAAGGCCGCCGCCCGGCCATCCTTCCGTCACGGTCGGCCGCGAGGCTTCGGCCCCGCGTTCCACCGCCGGAGCCGTCATGGCAGAGACCGTCCCGCCCACCCGTCAGCCCGCCGCCCCGCACCGCGCGCCGGTCGTAAAGGTGTTGCTGATCGCCGTCCTCGTCGTCGTGCTGCTGATCCCGCTCTTCCTCGTCCACGAGACGATCGACGAGCGCCACGACCGCCATCGGGCCGCGGTCGCGGAGATCGGCTTCTCGTGGGGGCGGCCGCAATCGCTGGTCGGGCCGATCCTCGTGGTGCCCTACAGCGAGGAGCGCCGGGAGGCCGACGGGCGAACGACGGTGCAGCGCCACCGCCTGATGATCTTTCCCGAGCGCGTCGCGTTCGAAGGCGGCATCTCTCCCGAGATCCGGCGGCGCGGCCTGTTCGAGGCCGTCGTCTACCGCAGCACGCTGTCCACGCATGCGCGCTTCCAGATGCCCGACCCGGCCGCCCTCGCGGGTCCTCGCGCGCGGCTCGAGCCCGAGGACGCGTTCATCGCCGTTGGGCTGACCGACCCGCGCAGCATCGATCCCGGGTTCGTGGTGCGGATCGACGGGCAGGCGACCCCGGTCGCGCCGGAATCGGCGATGCGCGCCGGCAACCTGGCGTGGCTGCGTGCCCCGTCGCCGTCACCCCGGGCGGGCTCCACCACCGCCGTCGACTTCGACCTGCGCTTCGCCGGCAGCGAGCGGCTGCTGCTGGCGCCGGTCGGCAAGGAGACGCGCGCGACCATGACCGGCGCCTGGGGTAGCCCCAGCTTCACCGGCGCCTTCCTGCCGACCGAGCGCAGCATCACCGAGGACCGCTTCGACGCCGCCTGGGCGATCTCGTGGTTCGGCCGCGGCTTCGGCGAAAGCTGGGCCACCGGCGAGGCGGGCGACCCCGGTGCTGCGTTCGAGCAGTCGCTGTTCGGCGTGACCCTGCTGCAGGCGGTCGGGCCGTACCGCCAGATCGAGCGGGCGGCCAAGCACGGCATCCTCTTCCTGGTGCTGACCTTCTCCGCCTATCTCATGTTCGAGCTGCTGGGCGGGGTCAGGATCGGCATCGTGTCCTACGGCCTGGTCGGCCTCTCGCTCTGCCTCTTCTACGTGCTGCTGCTGGCCCTGGCCGAGCCCTTCGGGTTCGCCCCCGCCTACGGACTGGCCGCAGCCGCGGTGGTGCTCCAGGCGGGCTGCTACACGGCGGCGGTCGCCCGCAGCCTCGTACGCGGCCTGACCATGGCCGGGCTGCTGGCCGGGCTGTACGGCCTGCTGTTCGTCATCCTGGGCCTGGAGAGCTATGCGCTGCTGGCCGGCGCCCTCGCCCTCTTCGCCGCCCTCTCGGCGGTCATGTACGTGACGCGGCGGATCGACTGGTCCCGCCCGGTCGCGCCGCAGACCCCGGGAATCCCCGCATCCGCTTGACGGACAAGGACGATCTGCCGCAGGCGTCGACAGGTGCCGGAGGTTCGGCTATGAAGTGACAAACGATTCTACAGGTCCCAGACACCATGCGCGTGATCCGCTGGCTGAGTGTCGCGGCGGCATTGGCCGCGACGGGTTGCATTTCGATGGGGACCTCCGGCAACGGCGCCTCGGCGCCGGTGCGGCCGGGCCCGCAGACCGCCGCCATCGCGACGGCGGCACCCGAGCCGCCGCCCCCTCCGGCGGTGCCGAAGGTCATGGTTCCGCCGGTCACCACCAAGGACCTTCCGGCGAAGGCCTGCATGACCGACCGCGAGCGGCGCTACGACCTGATCGTGCGCCTGCAGACCGAGCTGTCGGTAACCGGCCTGACCTGCCAGTGGAAGGCCGAGAAGGGCAAGAACCTGCTGGACCAGTATGCCGGCTTCAGCCGGCGTCACCACCAGCTCCTGCTCGACACCCAGTCCGAGCATGGCCGCTTCCTCGCCAAGCACGAGAAGGGCAACGCGGCCCGGCTCTTCGACCGCTACCGCACCATCCTCGCCAACGAGGAGATGATGGTCGCCGGCCGCTACGGGCACCCGGACTACTGCGCCGACCGATACGCTCGGTTCATGGAGGTCGTGGCGTACGACGCCAAGAAGCTCGACGGCTACCTCGAGGCGCAGGGCAAGGCGCGCGCCAAGGAATACCGCTCCTGCAAGTAGGCGCCGCCTATAGCGGCTTCTCGAAGAAGCGCATCCCCGGCAGCTGGGCCTTGCCGTAGGGAGCGATCTCGGCGAAGCCCATCCGCTGGTAGAGGGCGATGGCGGCCGCGAGGTGGCCCAGCGTGTCGAGGCGCATGCGGCGGTAACCGGCCGCGGCCGCCGCCGCCATGATCGCCTCGGCCAGTCGCCGCCCGAGGCCGGTGCCCTGGGCCATGGGCCGCACGAACAGCCGCTTCATCTCCGCCGTTTCCGCGTCGAGGCGGCGCATGGCGATGCAGCCCACCGCACGGCCGGCGTCGCGTGCGATCAGCAGGCCGCCTGCGGTCGGCGCGTAGTCGCCGGGTAGGCCCGCCAACTCGGCCGCGAAGCCCTGGAAGTCGAGCGAGACGCCGAGCGCCTCCTGGTAGTCGCGGAAGAGCGCCCGGATGTCGTCGAGATCGGCCGCCGCGGCCGGACGGATGGCCGCGGTCACACCAGGATCTCGCCCTTCATGTAGAGTGCGGCCGCCCCGGCGATCGTCACCCGGTCGCCGCGCATTGCGCAATGGAGCGTGCCGCCGCGCGCCGAGACCTGGCGGGCCGTCAGCTCGGTGCGGCCGAGCCGCTCGGACCAGTAGGGCGTCAGCATGCAATGGGCCGAGCCGGTGACGGGGTCCTCGTCGATGCCCTTGGCCGGCGCGAAGAAGCGCGAGACGAAATCGCAGTCGTCGCCCGGCGCTGTCACGCAGACGGCGAAACGGTCGAGGGCGGCGAGTGCCACGAAGTCCGGCTTGAGGTCACGCACCGCCGCAGCATCGTCGAGGACGACGAGATAGTCCCGCGCCGCCAGCACCGTGGAGGGCTGCACGCCCAGCGCCGCCGCCAGGGCCGGCGGAGCCTCGACAGCTGCCGGCTTCCAGGCGGGGAAGTCGAGCGCGTAGCGGCCGCCGTCCCGCGCGACCGAGATTTGCCCCGCCTTCAGCGTGCGGAAGCGCACCTGCGGCGCCGTCCAGCCGAGCTCGGTGTAGAGCACGAAGGCGGACGCGAGTGTCGCATGGCCGCAGAGGTCGACCTCGACGGCCGGCGTGAACCAGCGCAGCAGGAAGCCGCCGCCTTCGGGCACGAAGAACGCCGTCTCCGACAGGTTGTTCTCCGCGGCGATCGCCTGCATCCGCGCGTCCGGCAGCCACGTGTCGAGCGGGCAGACGGCGGCTGGGTTGCCGGCGAAGGGGCGGTCGGCGAAGGCATCGACCTGGAAGATGGGTTGGCCCATGGGGGCTCCGTCCTCGGCTATTGCAGGGTGGCGAGCGCGCGGTAGAGGTCGGCGGTCAGGTCTTCGGGGCTCTCCAGGCCGACCGAGACGCGCAGCAGGCCCTGCGGCGTGCGGCTGTCCGGCCCCTCGATCGAGGCGCGATGCTCGATCAGGCTCTCGACGCCGCCGAGGCTGGTCGCCCGCGTGAAGACCTCGACGCCGGCCGCCACCGCCATCGCCGCGTCGCGGCCGCCGGCCACCTCGAACGAGAGCATGCCGCCGAAGCCCTTCATCTGGCGGCGCGCGACGGCATGGCCGGGATGGCCGGGCAGGCCCGGATAGTGGACATGCGTCACCAGCGGATGGCCGACCAGGAACTCGGCCACCGCGGCGGCACCCTCGCAATGGGCGCGCATGCGGGCGGCGAGCGAGCGCATGCCGCGGCGGACGAGCCAGCAGTCGAAGGGCGACGGCACGCCGCCGACCAGCTTCTGCACCGTCTCCAGGCGCTCGAAGAAGGAGTCGCGGCGGCGCGTCACCACGATGCCGCCGAGCACGTCCGAATGACCGCCCAGGTACTTCGTCGTCGAGTGCATCACGAGATCGCAGCCCAAATCGAGCGGCCGCTGCAGCAGGGGCGTCGCCCAGGTGTTGTCGCAGGCCGCGACGGCGCCGGCGTCCTTCGCGATGGCCGCGATGCGCGCCACGTCGACGACGTTGAGCATCGGGTTCGACGGCGTCTCGATCCAGACCAGACGCGTCGCGGGCCGCATCGCGCCACGCACCGCCTCGGGGTCGGTCATGTCGACCTGGTCGAAGGCGAGGCCCCAGCGCGCGAAGACCTGGCGCAGCACCTGGATGGTGCCGTGATAGGTATCGGCGGGCACCAGCACGTGGTCGCCCGCCGACAGGCTCTGGAATACGGCCGAGGTCGCCGCCATGCCCGAGGCGAAGGCGCAGGCGGCCTCGCCACCCTCGAGGGCCGCCATCGCCGCCTCCAGCTCGCCCCGGTTCGGGTTCGAGGTGCGGGTGTAGATGTGGCCCTTGGGGAAGCTGCCGTCCGGCGCCCGCGCGAAGGTCGTCGAGAGCACGATCGCCGGCGTCAGCGCCTGCGAGCCCTCGTCGACCGTCGTGCCGGCATGAACCGCCGTCGTCTCGATGCGCATCACTTACCTCTCAGCGTCGCGATACCTGCTCCTGGATCGCCCGCGCGACGTCGTCCCGGGTGATCCCCATGTCGCGCAGCATACGGTCGTCGAGCGATGCGAGGTGGCTGCGCTGATGGGCGCGATCCTGCCATGCCAGGAGGCCGGCGACGACGCGCCCCAGGATGGAGAGGCCAGGTGTCGACTGGGACGAGGAAGGCTGGGCACCCGGCGCGAAGCCGGTGAGCCGCCGCGTGAAGCTGGGGAGGAAAGTGACCATTGCTCCGTTCCCGTTTCTCGCCGATCGGGACAATCGGCACATACGAGAAGACATTGACCACACAATCTGCGTCAATGTATGAATTGTACCTATGACAATTTGGTTGCCCCATGTGGCGGACCGCCCGGGCCCGCGCTACCGCGCCATCGCCGACGCGCTGGCCGACGACATCCGGCAGGGCCGGGTGCAGCCGGGCACGCGCCTGCCGACCCATCGCGACCTCGCCTGGAAGCTCGGCCTCACCGTCGGCACGGTGACGCGCGCCTATGCCGAGGCGGAGCGGCGCGGCCTGATCGCGGGCGAGGTCGGCCGCGGCACCTATGTGCGCGGTGCCGCGCCGGCGGACATCGCGATCTCCTATCCCGTGGCGGAGCCGCCGCTGATCGACCTCAGCCTGAACTTCGCGATCATTCCCGGCCACGAGCAGGACCTGGCCCAGGCGCTGCGCCGGGTCGCCGCACGCCCGGACCTCGCCAGCCTCCTGCCCTACCAGCCGCATGCCGGACGGACCGCCGACCGGGCGGCGGGCGCCCGCTGGATCGCCCGCAGCGGCCTCGACCTGCCGGCCGAGCAGATCGCCGTCACCGCCGGCGGCCAGCACGGCATCCTCGTGGCGCTGGCGGCCGTCGCCGCATCCGGCGACACGGTGCTGGTCGAGAACCTGACCTATCCCGGCGTCAAGGCGGCCGCCGCCATGCTGGGCATCCGCCTCGTCGGCGTGCCGCTCGACGAGCAGGGATTGGTGCCGGATGCGCTGGCCGCAACCTGGCGGGCGACCGGCGCCAAGGCGCTCTACTGCATGCCGACCCTGCACAACCCGACCGGCGCGGTGATGCCCCTCGCCCGGCGCCGCGAAGTCGCCCGGATCGCAGCCGGGCAAGGGATGCCGATCGTCGAGGACGACTGCTACGGCTTCCTGGTGCCGGACGCGCCGCCGCCGATCATGGCGCTCGGCATCGGCGAGGGCCTGTTCATCACGACGATGTCGAAATGCACCGCGGCCGGCCAGCGCATCGGCTATCTCGCCGCCCAGCCGCGCCGCCTGGAGCGCGTGGCGCAGGCGATCCGCGCGGTCTCATGGATGGCGAGCCCGATCGCGGCCGCCATCGCCACGGACTGGATCGAGGACGGGACCGCCGACCGCATGGTCGCCGACCGCCGAGCCGAGGCTGCGGCCCGCCAGGAGATGGTGGCATCCGCGCTGCCGGACGCGCATATCCGGCCGGATGTCGTTTCGTACCATGCTTGGCTGCCCTTGCCGGAGAGCTGGACCGCCGACGAGCTGGTCGGCGAGGCGCGACGCCGCGGCGTCGCGGTGACGCCACCCTCGGCTTTCGCGGTGACGCGCCACGCCGCGCCGGACGCGGTGCGGGTCTGCTATGGCGCAGCCGCCGGCCGCGACGAGCTGGCGCGCGGCCTCGCCGTCATCGCCGGCCTGCTGGCCGAGCGCCCGGCCGCGGCGGGCTCGGTGGTATGAGCGCGCCGCTGCCCACGGGCGCTCGGGATCAGCGCTCGTGCCTCCTGACGCCTGTGCGTTCCAGCAGGCGCCTCGACCGCCCGGGAGCCGGCTACTCCCAGCGGATCATGTTGCCCTCGATGCGGCCGCGGCTGACGACCTCGCAGGCGCCGGTCGCCGTGACCGTCCAGGGATTCTCGATCTCGACCCGGGAGAAGGCTGCCTCCGGCGTGCAGCGCAGCGCGAAGGCCAGCCCGCCCGAGGCCGACTGGGTGACGATGTTGAACGCCACCACCGTGCCGTCGCCGAGATTGAGCGAGCGGCCGATCGGGCGCGAGGGCGCGTCGACGCCGCCGTCGGCGTAGCGCACGTCCTCGACCACGAGCTGCGCCCCGAAGGGGTTCGCGGTCATCAGGTTCCAGATCTCGATATAGGCGGCGTCCGCCGGTGCCGCCGCCGCCGCCATGATCGCCGCCGCGCCCAGGATGGTCTTCATCGCCGGTGGTCTCCTTGCCTTGCCCCGTCTCTCGCCCCGTCTTCAGTCGCCGACGGCGTCCAGCACGTCGCGGCGCAGCGTGTGCGCGTGGTCGAGCGGCCCGTGGCCATGCCCGAATCCCGGTGCCCGACGCAGTGCCTCCTGCACATAGTCCCTGGCACGGGCGACCGCCAGCCGCAATCCCAACCCCTGGGCGATGCCCGCGGCGATGGCCGAGGCCAGCGTGCAGCCTGTGCCGTGGGTATGCCGGGTGGCCAGCCGCGGCGAGCGGAAGGCGAGCGTGCCCTCCTCGTCGGCCAGAACGTCGGTGACC
>JBFWXJ010000299.1:0-8063 GCA_050187535.1 Alphaproteobacteria bacterium
CCCCGCGCGCGATCGCCGGCGGCACGAAGCGGGCGAAGCGCAGCGTGTCGGTCAGCGAATCGTCGGCGCGCACCAGCAGGTGGCGGCCGTCGAGCACGCCGCCGTCCCAGCGCGGCCAGCTTCGCCCACGCACCGGCACCACCGGCGGCGGATAGCGGAGCGCCAGGTCGGCGAAGCCGCCCGCCAGGTCGCCGGCCAAGAGCCGGGTGACGCCGCGCTCGATCTGCACCGCCTTGCGGTCCGGGCGCAGCTCGACGGCACGCGTGAAGGCGATCACCGCATCCGTCGCGTGCCCGGCGTCGCGCAGCGCGAGCGCCAAGCCCAGTGCGATCTCCGGCGCGCGCGGGTCGAGGTCGACCGCCTTGCGCAGCAGCTCGACGGCGTCGGGCAGGTCGCCACGCGCGCGCAGCGTATTGCCGAGATTGGCGAGCGTCGCCGGGTGGTCCGGGCGCAATGCGAGCGCCCTGCGGAAACAGGCCACGGCGGCGTCGAGGCAGCCCTGGCCGCGCAGCGTCACGCCGAGGTTGTGATGGGCCTCGACGAGGTCGGGCTGGCTTTCGATCGCCCCGGAGTAGGCGGCGATCGCCTCGTCCGCCCGTCCGGCGCGGTGCAGGTCGATGCCGGCGGCGAGCAGCACGCGCGCGCGCGTCGCGGGATCGACCGCAGCCGCCGACGGCGCCACTTCGACCATATGCGGCTCGGCCCCCCGCGTTCCGACGCCCGGCGCGCCTCGCCGGTCAGGCGCCGGCGGCGCGCTTCGGGCGATCGGCGCCCTTGCGGAGATGGCGCTCGGCCAGGATCTCGGCGATCTCGACCGCGTTCAGCGCCGCTCCCTTGCGCAGGTTGTCGGAGACGACCCACAGGTTGAGCCCATGGGCGATCGTCGGGTCGCGGCGCAGCCGGCTGACATAGACGGCATCCTCGCCCTGGCTGTCGACCGGCGTGACATAGCCGCCCGGCTCGCGCTCGTCCTGGACGATGATGCCGGGCGCCTCGCGCAGGAGCTTGCGCGCCGCGGCCTCGTCGCAGGGCCGCTCGAACTCGACGTTGATCGCCTCGGCATGGCCGATGAAGGTCGGCACGCGCACGCAGGTCGCCGTCACCTTGATGTCGGGGTCGAGAATCTTGCGCGTCTCGGCCGCCATCTTCCATTCCTCCTTGGTCGAGCCGTCGTCCATGAAGACGTCGATGTGCGGCAGGACGTTGAAGGCGATCTGCTTGGGGAACTGCTCGGGCGTGATCGTGTCGGCGACGAAGATGGCCCGCGTCTGGTTGAAGAGCTCGTCCATCGCCTCCTTGCCGGCGCCGGACGTCGACTGATAGGTCGACACGACCACCCGCCTGATCTTCCACGCGTCGTGCAGCGGCTTCAGCGCCACGACCATCTGGATGGTGGAGCAGTTCGGGTTGGCGATGATGCCGCGCTTGGTGTAGTCGGCGATGCGGGCGGCATTCACCTCGGGCACGACCAGCGGAACGTCCGGCTCCATGCGGAACTGCGAGGTGTTGTCGATGACGACGCAGCCGGCCTTGGCGGCGCGCGGCGCGTGGATGGCCGACACCTTGGCGCCGGGCGAGAACAGGCCGATGTCGACGCCGCGGAAATCGAACCCGTCCAGGTCCTGGACGTCGAGCACGTCGTCCTCGCCGAACGAGACCTGGCGCCCGACCGACCGCTCGGACGCGAGGGCATGCACTTCCGAGACCGGAAACGCGCGTTCCGACAACGTCTTCAGCATCTCCTGGCCGACCGCGCCCGTGGCGCCGACGACCGCGACCCTGTAGCCCATGACCGACCGACCGATCTAGCGAGGGGAAGACCGGATCAATTACGATCAGGGCGGATCGAATGCAAGCTTGGGGGGTCCGATGACGGCTCCGGACGGCTACGCGGCGTTCTGGCCGGTCTATCTGGCGGCGCACCGCAAGCCGGCGACCCGCCTCGTCCATTTCGCCGGCACGGCCGCCGGCCTCGCCTGCCTCGCAGCGGCCGCCATCCTCGGCGACTGGCGGCTGCTGGCGGCCGCACCCTTCGTCGGCTACCTGCCCGCCTGGACGTCGCATTTCCTGATCGAAGGCAACCGCCCGGCGACCTTCGGGCATCCCTTCTGGTCCTTCGCCAGCGACTTCCGGATGCTCGGCCTGTGGCTGACGGGGCGGCTCGAGGGCGAGCTGATACGGCACGGTGTCGCCGGCCGATAGAACCGCCGGCCGGTGGCCGGCCGTTCCGACAACTGGTCGCCGGCAGCTGTGGTGGTCCGTCCATGGAGCAGCCGGGAGAAGAAATGCTTGCGTCAGCCGATTGTTCCATAAATAGATCGTAACAAGCCTTCAAGCCTCTTTGGTGGAGCATATTTGGTGAGCAAGCCGGCGACGCGCGCCTACTCCCGCTACGGCCGGGAAGCGGTCGAGCTGCTCGGGCGGCTGATCCGCGAGGCGCGCGCCGATCAGGCGCTCACGATCGCGGACATCGCCGAGCGGGCGGGTGTCTCACGCGGCCTCGTGCATCGCATCGAGAGCGGCGACATGGGCTGCTCCATCGGTGCGGCGTTCGAGATCGCGGCCATCGTGGGCGTGCGCCTGTTCGACGCGGACCCGACGATGCTGACGCGCCATCTGGCAATGGCCCGCGACAAGCTGGCGTTGCTCCCCAAGTCGGTGCGCCCGACCGCCAAGGTCGTGAAGGATGACTTCTAACCCGCGCTACGACGCGGCCTATGTGTGGTTCTGGCTGCCGGGATCGACTGAGCCCGCGGTGGCCGGCCGAATTGCGCGCGATGGCGACCGGCTGATCTTCAACTACGGCCGAAGCTATCTCTCGCGTCCTGATCGGATCGCGCTCTACGAGCCCGAGCTACCCCTGGGGCAGGGCCCCATCGTTCCCGCAGGCGGCCTCACCATGGCCGGCTGCCTGCGCGACGGCGCCCCCGACGCCTGGGGCCGGCGGGTCATCCTCGACCACCTTCTCGGAGCGCGAGGCGGGGACGCGGATGTCGGCATGCTCGACGAGCTGACCTATCTGCTGGAGTCGGGGTCGGATCGGACCGGCGCGATCGACTTTCAACGGTCGGCGACCAACTACGTCCCGCGCGCGACCCAGGGGGCGGCGCTCGCGGACCTCCTCGAAGCCGCCGAGAGGATCGAGAGGGGCATCCCGCTCCCGCCCGAGCTGGACCGCGCGCTCCTTCACGCCAGCTCGCTTGGGGGCGCCCGTCCGAAAGCCATGATCGAAGACGGCGACCGCAAGCTGATCGCCAAGTTCTCGTCGACGGGCGACACCCACGACGTCGTCAAGGCCGAGTTCGTGGCCATGCGCCTGGCCAGTCTGGTAGGCCTCGACGCGGCGCCGGTCCGCCTGGCGCGCGCCGCCGGCAAGGACGTCCTGCTGGTCGAGCGCTTCGACCGTACCCGCGTCGCCGCGGGATGGCAGCGCCGGGCCATGGTCTCCGCGCTGACCCTGTTCGGGCTCGATGAGATGATGGCACGCTATGCCAGCTACGAGGACCTGGCGGAGATCGTGCGCCTGCGATTCACCGGGCCGAGGGACACGCTGCGCGAGCTCTTCGGTCGGATGGCCTTCAACGTCCTCTGCGGAAACACCGACGATCACGCGCGCAACCATGCGGCGTTCTGGGACGGCAGGCATCTCACGCTGACGCCCGCATACGACATCTGCCCGCAGCGCCGATCGGGGAACGAAGCCAGCCAGGCGATGCTGATCGCCGGCGGCAATCGGGCGAGCCGGCTTGCGACCTGCATCGCGGCCGCACCGCAGTTTCAGCTGACTGCCGACGCGGCGGAACGCCTGATCGCCGACCAGATCGTCCGGCTGCGGACATCCTGGCCGGGCGTCGTCGCCGAGGCGGGCCTGAGCCAGGTCGAGCGCAGCCTGCTCGCCGGGCGCGTGTTCCTCAATCCGTTCATCTTCGAGGGGGCGCCGCCACGCCTGCAAGCCATGCAGGGGCCCCTGGGGTGACGCCCGCCTGCGGCGGGACGCGCCTTTCGCCGCCGCGGCGGCCCCTGTAGTTTCGCCCGCGACCGCCATGACCGCCGCCGACACCTTCGCCGCCGAGCCCGATCCGGGGTTCCTGCGCGAGCTGTGGTATCTCGCACTCCCCGGCGCGGCGCTGCCGCGCGGGAAGCTGGTCGCACGTACGCTGCTGGGCGAGCCGGTGGTGCTGGGCCGCGGGCCCGATGGCGCGCCGTTTGCGCTGCGCGACATCTGTCCCCATCGCGGCATCCCGCTCTCCTGCGGCCGCATGGAAGGCGGCGAGGTCGAATGCGCCTATCACGGCTGGCGCTTCGACGCGGAGGGTCGCTGCACCGCCATCCCGTCGCTGGTGCCGGACCAGGAGCTCGACCTCGCCCGCATCCGCGTCGCCCGCTACCCCGCGCGCGAGGTGCAGGGCAACGTCTGGGTGTTCTTCGGCAAGGACCCTGATCGTGCCCCACCCGTCCCGGTGGTCGAGGACATCGGCGATGCGGCGCCGGACATCGCCCAATCCATGACCTTCCCCGGGCCGCTCGACCATGCGGTGGTGGGGCTGATGGACCCCGCGCACGGGCCCTTCGTCCACCGCTCCTGGTGGTGGCGGTCGCGCCGGTCGATGCATGCCAAGGCCAAGCGCTTCGAGCCCTCGCCGCTCGGCTTCACCATGGTGCGCCATCGCGCCTCGTCGAACTCGCGTGCCTATCGCCTGCTGGGCGGCGTGCCGGAGACGGAGATCGCCTTCCGCCTGCCGAGCGTGCGCATCGAGCATGTCCGCGCCGGCCGGCACGTCCTGGTCGGCCTGACCGCGGTCACGCCGCTGAAGGCGCGCGAGACCGAGATCCACCACATGATCTACTGGACGATGCCGTGGCTGACGGCGCTCAAGCCGCTGCTCAGGCCCTTCGTCCGCAGCTTCCTGCGCCAGGACCGGGACATCATGGCCAAGCAGCAGGCCGGGCTCGCCTGGAACCCGCCCCTGATGCTGATCGACGACGCCGACCGGCCGGCCAAGTGGTATTACCGACTGAAGAACGAGCACGCGCGCGCGACCGCCGAGGGCCGCCCCTTCGTCAATCCGGTGCGCGCGCGGGAGCTGCGCTGGCGGAGCTGACGAGCTCGACCGGGCATTCGCCGATCGTCGCCTCCAGCCGCTCCAGCAGCCAGCGCCCGGCCCGGCCCGGCGGCTCGCCGCGGCGATGCACGAGGGACAGCGGGATCGGGCGCGGCGGCGCGTCGGTCGCCAGCACCGTCAGCCGGCCGGTCGCCAGGTCGCTCTCCACCATGTGCCGCGGCATCCCGCCCCAGCCGAGCCCCGCCAGCAGGAACGCGTGCTTGGTATCGAGGTCCGCGAAGCGCCACACCTGATCGGCGACGACCCCGCCCTGGAAACCCTGGGTCAGCGGGCTGCGGTCGGTCAGCACGAGCTGCGTATGACGGCGCAGATCGGCCTGGGAAAGTGCCGCGCCCACCGCCGCCAGCGGATGGCCCGGCGCCGCCACGATCACGATGGGCACGTCGAGGAGGTAGCGGCGCTCCAGCGAGGGATTGCCGATCCCGGCCGCGCCGACGCTGCTGAACCCGAAGCTGCAGGTTCCGTCGGCGATCCGCGCCTCCGACGCGCCGAGGCCTTCGGTGTAGAGCGCGACCGGCAGCAGCGGAAACACGTCGCGCAGCGCCTCCAGCGCCCGCATCAATGGCGCCCGCGGCAGCAGGGGATCGACCGAAAGCGACAGCTCCGGCTCCACGTCGCGGGCGATCGCCCGTGCGCGCGCCTTCATCTCGTCGGCCCGCCCGACCACAGCGCGCGCGTCGACGGCGAGCGCGCGACCCGCCGGCGTCAGGGCGGGGAGCCGCCCCGCCCGATCGAAGAGCGATACGCCGAGCGCGGCCTCCAGCCCCATCACCGCGTGGCTGACCGCCGACTGGGCACGCCGCAGGCGCCGCGCAGCCGCCGAGAAGCTACCGGCGTCGCAGACCGCCAGGAACACGCGCATCTGGTCGAGCGTCAGGGCGTCGAGCACGACTCATCCGCGTCGTAGATGGACAAGATCGGCTTTTTAGCAGTTCTGTAGATGGCTCGGCAGTCCCATCTTCGCTTCCATCAAGGAGGCACTGCCATGACCCATCTTCTCCACATCGACAGCAGCATCGCCGGCGAGCGTTCCCTGTCCCGTGCGCTCTCGCGCCGGTTCGTCGAGCGCTGGCTCGCCGCCCATCCCGACGTCACGGTGACCGACCGCGACCTCGCCGCCGACCCCGTGCCGCACGCGGCGGCGACGCTGCTGGCCGGCCTCGGCAAGCCCGCCGACGGCCGCTCGCCGGACGAAGCCGCGTCCGTCGCGCTCTCCGACCGGCTGATCGCCGAGCTGGAGGCCGCCGACGTCATCGTCATCGGCGCCCCCATGTACAACTTCGCGATCCCGTCGACGCTGAAGGCCTGGATCGACCATGTCGCGCTCGCCGGCCGCACCTTCCGCTACACCGCCGAGGGCCCGGTCGGGCTGCTGCGCGGCAAGAAGGTCTTCGTCGTCGTGTCGCGCGGCGGCATCTACAGCGAAGGCGCGCTCCGGGCGATGGACTTCCAGGAGCCCTATCTGCGAGCGGTCCTGGGCTTCCTCGGCCTCGACGACGTGACGTTCATCCGTGCCGAGGGCCAGGGCATCGGCGCCGAAGCGGCCGCCCGCGGCGTCGCGGCGGCGGAACAGGCGGTGGCCGAGCTGGCGCTCGCGGCGTGACGGAGGCGCGGACGGTCGCGGTCAGTAGGTCTGGCCGGCTCGCATGTAGCGGCGGCGGTCGCCGGTCGTCACCTTGACGCTGCGCGACCCGCCGGCCTCGCTCACGTCGAGGGCGACGACGACGCCCGGCTCGCCCTTGGTCCAGACCTTCCGGTAGAGGTCGGCCAGCGTGCGTACCGGCTCGCCTGCGACACCGACGATGACATCGCCGGTCGACAGCCCGGCCTTCTCGGCCGGGCTGTCGGGCTGTACGCGGGTGACGACGATGCCGCGGCCCGCCTCGCGGCCGTTGATCCCGAGCCACGGCTTGCCCGGCGCCGACGGCCGGCCCAGCGCCAGCAGGTCGCCCAGGATCGGCCGCAGGAGCTCGATCGGGATCATCATGTTGCCCGGCACCGGCACGCCCGGCGCCACCTCGCCGACCAGCAGCGAGCCGATGGCCACCAGCCTTCCGTCGGCAGTGAAGAGGCCCGCACCCGCCCATTCCGGATGCGGCGGCGAGACGAACACCGCCTCGTCCAGCAGATACTCCCAGTACCCGGCGAACTCCCGCTTCTGCACCATCAGGGCGGGCTGCGCCTTGTCGGGGCCGCCGGCGGCCGCGATCGTCACCCGCTCGCCTTCGGCCAGCCGTCGCGCCTGGCCCATCACCGCGGGCCTGACGCCGAGCGGCTCGGTCGCGCGCAGCAGGCCGAAACCGGTCTCGCCGTCGTAACCCACGATCTCCGCCCGCATGGTGCGGCCGCGATGGTCGGTGATCTCGACGCCCATCGCCTCGAGGATGACGTAGCCGATCGTCACGATCAGCCCGTCCGCGTCGATGACGACGCCCGAGCCTTCGCGCAGCGTGCCGAGGGTGCGGGCCGAGCGCGCCTCGCCGGCGACGAAGGCGCGAACCTTCACGACCGCCTGCAGCGCCGTCTCCACCGGCGCCTGGGCGACGGCAGCCCGAGGCGGAGCGATCACGACCCACAGGGCGGCGAGTGCGGCGACGGCGCCCAGGAAGAACCTGCGAGAGCGAACGGCGTGCGACGGCTCCGGATCTCTCGTCATCGCCTCTCCTCTCGCGCGGCGCGCCGGGTCACTTCACCCGGGCGATGGGGAACGGCTCGGCGTCGTCGGCGGCGACCTTGAACTGGGCGCGCTGGTGGTGGCGCTTTTCGAGCGCCAGCTTCTGCACGGTGCCCTTGACGTAGAATCCGAGGTCGAAGTTGTTGACCGTGGCGTCGCCCGGGCGCACCGCGGCACCGCCGAGCCCGCGCAGGACGGCGGTCGCGAAGACGCCGTTCTTGTTGTCGTAGGAGTCGAGCGCCTCCTGCACGCTGGTCGCCGCCGCC
>JBFWXJ010000300.1:0-8051 GCA_050187535.1 Alphaproteobacteria bacterium
CTGCGAGAACGAGACGAAGGGGACGAGCTCGTAGAGCTTCCGGTTGAGACCGGCCGCCAGCTCCTTGCGCTTCTCGATGTCCGGCGCCAGGCCCCAGGCCCGGCGCATCGCCTCGAACTCGGGGCTGCACGGCCAGCCGACGTTCGCCCGCTCGCACTGCATCCCGATCCAGGTGTTGGTCACGGGGTTGGACGAGCTCAGCACCGTCGTGCCGGTGATGAAGATGTTCCAGCCGCCCTGCGCCGGCGGTTCCTTCTTGGCCCGTCTGGCGACCACCGCACCCCAGTCCATCGCCTGGACGTCGAGCCTGAGGAAGCCCGCCCGGCGGAGCTGCTGGATCATCACCAGGTTGGCCGGGTTGATGTACTGGTGGTCGGTCGCGTGCAGGATGGTGATGGGCTCACCCTTGTATCCCGCCTCCTTGAAGAGCTGCTCGGCCTTCTTCGCGTCCTTGGCCGCCTTGTAGGGCTCCGAGCCGGCATCGGTCTCCATCGGCACGCCGCAGCCGAAGTAGGAATAGCAGAGCTTCTGCAGCTTCTTGTCGGCGGCGATGGTGTTCAGATAGTCCTGCGGGTTGATCAGGTGCAGCATCGCCTGCCGCGCCTTCACATTGTTGAAGGGCGGGTGCAGGTGGTTGAGCTGGATGAGGCCCATCGTGCCCTGCGCCGGATGGGTGTCGAGCTTGATGCCGGGGGTCGCCTCGAGGATCGGCAGGAAGTCGACCTGCGGGTTCTCCAGATAGTCGATCTCGCCCGCGACCAGCGCCGCCTGCGCGGTCTGCGGGTCGGGCATCCAGATGAACTCGACGCGGTCGACCTTGACGACCTTGCCGCCGGCATGGCCGGACGCCGGCTCCTTGCGCGGCACGTAGTCCCTGAACTTGGTGTAGACGGTCTTGCTGCCGGGCACCCACTCGTCGCGCTTGAACATGAAGGGGCCGGACCCGACGACCTCGGTGATCTGCTGGAAGGGGTCGACCATCGCCTCCTTCTCACGCATCACGAAGGGGACGTTGGTGCCCATCTTGGCGAGCGTGTCGAGGACGAGGCCGTAGGGCTCGTTCAGCGTCCACTCGAAGGTCTTCTCGTCCTTGGCCGTGATCGCCTGGGTGAAGCCCATGAGCTGCTTGCCGGCCCCGTCGCGGGCACCCCAGCGCTTCAGGGAGGCGACGACGTCCTTCGTCGTGACCGGCGTGCCGTCGTGGAACTTGAGGCCGTCGCGCAGCGTGAAGGTGTAGACCTTGCGGTCCTGGCTGACGGTCCATTTCTCGACCATCTGCGGCTGCGGGTCGAGCTTGTCGTCGCTGGAGAACAGCGTGTCGTAGACCATCATGCCGTGGATGCCGGCGATGGTCTGGGTGGTCCAGAACGGATCGAGCTGGCGCACGTCGGCATGCATGGTGACGCGCAGCGTCTTGGGCTGCTGGGCCGCCGCCGGCGCCGCCAGCGCTGCGGCCGCGGCGCCCGCGATCATGGCCCCTGCGATCACAGCGAGACGCATCGGCGACCGCATCGGTCGATGGTGCATGGTTCCTCCTGAAAGCCGCGGCTCATGAGGGCGCTGCGTCGTCGGACGCGCGGATGGGTGGCCGCTCGGCGGCCAGTAGAAGCCCTGGGCGTCATGGCTGCAACCGCTTTCGCCGGCCGCCGGACCCGCCGTTGACAGCCCCGCCCGCATGGCCCGAATCTCCGCCGCGGGCGCAAGTCGGGAGAGAGCATCCTGCCGGTCGAGCTCGTGGATTCGCGCACCGTGGCCGCCGGCAGCCGGTTCGGCCGCCCGCCCGCTACCCTGGTCCGTTTCATGGCCGACCTCGGTGCGGAGGAGGGGGCGCGGGTACGCGAGCGCCTGTCGACCGTGCCCGGGATCGACCGCGCCGCGGACGGCGAGATCGCCGACATCGTCGCCGCCGCCGCGTGCGCGCTCGCCGACGCGGCCGGCGACCGGTCGCCCTCCTGTTCCGTTGTCCGGGACCGGGCCGGCTGGACGGCGGTCTTCGTCCATGGAATGACGGCGATCATCGCCGAGGCCGCGCTCGGCGCGATCGCCCTGGTCGAACGCGCGCGTGGCGACGGCTGGCATCCCAAGGCGTTCGAGACCACTCTGCAGGCGCTGCGCGGGCGGGCATCCGTCCGCGACGTGCGGGAGCTCCTGGTGGCAGCCGCGCGGCGTGGCCTGTCGCCGCGACCGGGCCAGCCGGGGACCGGCGTCCTCATCGGCGAAGGCGCCCGTCTCGGGCGCGTGCTCGGCACCATCGGCGACGGCATGCCGTTCGCCGCCTTCGAGCTCTGCCGCAGCCGCATGCGCGTGGGCCAGTTGCTGGATGCGCACGGCCTGCCGATGCGGCGCCAGACGGTGGCATCGTCGCCGCGGGCCGCGGTGGAGGCCGCGGCCGAGATGGACGGCCCCGTCGTGCTGCGGTCCCTTACCCCGGACGCGCGCCCCGACTCCCCGGTCGCGCAGGGGCTGCCGGCGATCCATGCCGCCTTCGACGATGTCGCCGGTCCGCGCGGTGCGGCGATCGTGGCCGAGGCGCTTTCCGGCGCCCGCTGGCGGCTCCTCGTCGCGCGCGGGCAATTGGTCGCGATCGCTCGCGTGGCGGCCGATGGCGCGCTGACGGCATCCCCGGATGCCGTGGACCCCGGGCATCAGCGCCTGGCCGAGCGCGCGGCCCGCGTCGTCGGGGCGGATATCGCCGCCGTCGATCTCATCGTGCACGACATCGCGCGACCGCCGGCGGAGACGTTCGTGCGCATCGACGATGTGCGCGCCGGCCCGGGAGTAGAGCCGTTCTTCGCGCTCGCGGTGTCGCCGCCCGCTCTCGCCGACCGCCTGCTCGACGTGCTCGCCGCAGGCGCGGGAACGGGTCGCATCCCGCTCGTCGGCACCCTCGACGGGGGCGTCGCCGACGCGCTCGCCGCCCGCTGGAGCGCGGCCGGCCTCACCGTCGGCCTCGCGACCGCGCAGGGCCTGCAGGTCGGCGGCGTCCGGCTGCAGGACGGCGACCGGCGGGGGCGGCATGGCCTGCCGCTGCTGGTCGATCATCGCTCGGTCGAGGCGGCCGTCGTCGAGATCGATCCGGCGGACCTGTGGGAGAACGGCCTGGGCCACGGGCGCCTCGACGTGGCGGTGCTGGACGCAGCCGCGCACCCGGCATTGGCCGCGACGCTGGCCGCTCTCGCCGATCGTGCCGTGGTGGCGCCGCCGGCGGTGCCGCCTGCGGCCGGTGCGCCGCGCTGGATCGCGGTCGCCGATCGCGCTGCGGCCGTCGCGGCGGCAGCCGAATGGGCCGTGCCGTGACGCCACCGATCGACCTCCTCGCCGGCGGGCGCTACGCGGAAGGCAACCGCCTCGGCGCGCCGGCGGCGCTGTGGGCGCGCATCGCCGTGACCGGAACGCTTCCGGACGAGGCCGCGATGTGCCGCTGGCTGGAGCGGCTCGATCCGGTGGTCGCGTCGGAGTATGCCGCGACGCCCGCCCCGGGTCCGGCCGATGGCGCGGCCATGCTCGCGCGGGTCATGGCGGCGACGATGCTGGTCGGCCGCGACCTGGCGATCGCCATCGAGCGCGATGCGGGGGGCGCGCTCGTCGTGGTCGAGCTGGGTCGGGCCGCGGCTCCCGACGGTGTGGCGGCGCTAGCGGCGCAACTGGTGGCGGCCGCCGCGGCCGACGCGCCGGCCGCGGCCCTCCGCCCGCGCCTGGCCGCGGTGGGGGCGCCCGAGATCAAGGCGTTCCTGCGCTTCGCCAACAATTTGGTGCCGCAGCGGCTGGCGCGCCGGGGATTGCCGTTCCGGGCGGCGCTCGGCCGCGAGGGGCTGCTGATCGGCGAGGGCGCCGGCGCGCGCTGGCTGCGCTTCACGCTCGGCCTCGGCACGGGAATGCTGGCGGCCTCGATCGCCGGGCGGAAGGATGCGGCGTCGGCCCTGCTCGCCCGCTTCGGCCTGCCGGTGCCCCGACAGTTGCCCGCGCGCGAGATCGAGGCGGCGGTCGGAGCGGCATCGCGGATCGGCTATCCCGTGGTGGTGAAGCCGGTCGACCGCAGCGGCGGCGCGGGCGTGGCCGCGGGCTTGACCGACCCGGGGCAGGTCCGCGCCGCGTTCCGCCGCGCCGCCGCCGTCTCGCGGAACATCGTCGTCGAGGCGATGCTGCCGGGCGAGGATCATCGCCTCACCGTCATCGGCGGCAGCCTCGTCGCCGCAGCCCACCGCATCCCGGCCGAAGTGACGGGCGACGGCCGTTCGTCCGTCGACGCCCTCGTCGATCGCGTCAATGCCGATCCGGAGCGGACCGGCTCGCGCTGCATCCTGTTGCCGATCGCCCGCGACGGCGAGGCCGAGCGCGTGCTGGCGGCCCAGGGCCTCTCGTTCGGATCGGTGCCGGAGGCGGGCCGCAAGGTGCGCCTGCATTCCGTCGCCAACCTCTCGATGGGCGCCCGCCCGGTCGACGTCACCGCCCGCGTCCATCCCGACAACCGCGCCGCCGCGTGCCAGGCGGCCGACCTGCTCGGCCTCGACATGGCCGGCGTCGACTTCATCTCGCCCGACATCACCCGATCCTGGCGCGAGGTCGGCGGCGGCATCTGCGAGGTCAACCGCGAGCCGGGACTTCTCGTGCATCATATCGCCGCCGGCAGCCCGGACATGGCCGAGGCCTGCATCGTCCATCTCCTTGCCGATGGCCCGCCGCCGCTGATCCCGATCGTCGCCGTGCTGGGCGGAGAGCCGGCGTCGGCGGCGGCCCGGCGGATCGCGGCGGCGATGGCGGCCGCGGGTCTCGCGGTCGGTCTCGCGACCGGCCGCGGCCTCGTGGCGGGCGGGCTGGCGCTGCGCGATCCGGGCCGCGGCGACCCGATGCGGGTGGCGCGCGTCCTGGCCGATCCGACGGTGCAGGCCGCCGTCGTCGCGGTCCGGCCCGAGACGATCCTCGACCGCGGCTTCGGCCACCCCCGGGCCGATGTGGCGCTGCTGGTCGAGCCGGACGCACCGGGCGCGGCTGCGGCCGGCGCCATCCTGCGGGGACTCGGCGCGGAGCTCGTCGTAACCGCGGACCCGCCCGACGAGGCGCTGGTCCGGGCGCTGGCGGCCCGCCGGCCGGCCGGTTCCTAGGGCTCGACGAAGGCGTCGATCGGCACGCCGGCGAACTTGGTGTAGGCGACGTCGGGGCCGACCTCGCGGCCGACGAGGTAGCCGTCCGGGGTGGTGCCGGCGGTCGGATCGATCAGGCCGCGGCGCAGCGGCCGGTCCTTGGGGTCGAAGGTCCAGTCCTGGTAGCCGTAGGCGCTGAAGTTCAGGACCACGGCGGGCGCCTCGTCGGCGGCGAACCAGTGGACGTTGCGCTCGAGCTCGGTCGTGTGCATCGACTGGCCGGTCTCCATCCAGCCGTCGAAGCGCCGGCGCAGCAGCACCGTGTCCGGTCCGAGGCGCGCGACGCGGTCGTATTCGCGGCAGCGGATGAGGCCCGACACCACCATCTGCGTCGAGACGATGTTGTGGTGGGCGTGCGGCGGATGCACCTCGCCGGCCGCGATCGCGAAGAGCTGGATCGCCTCGCGGCCGCCCGGGAACGTCCGGCGGTAGAGGATCGGCGTCTCGCCGGCCAGCGCCATCTCGACATAGGGGCGCAGCAGCCGCGGCAGGTCGAGGCGGTCGTGCAGGCGGACGACTTCGGCCTGGTAGGCCTCGACCGTCAGCTCGCGGCGGCCGAGCCGCTCCAGCAACGCGCGCGACTCGTTGACCAGCGGATGGTCGATCGCCGCCACGTCGGGCTCGTCGCCCATGCGGGTGTTCATCGGCTTCGGCCGCGCAACCACTTCCACGGTGTCCATGTCGGTCTCCCCAGCGAACCGGCGGCCATCATCCGCCCGCATCGCGATCGCGGTCAAGAAAACGTTCCATCGCTATTGTGCAAAGCACAAATAACGTTTCATCATCGCCCCGACCGACCCCTGCCGAGACCGTGCGATGGCGATCTTCATCAGGCTGCACAACGCTTACGGCGACCGTCTCGCCCGCGAGATCACCGCCGGGCTGGCCGGTGAGGAGCTGCGCTGGTGGCCCGACCCCGGCAATCCCGAGGACATCGACATCGCCGTCATCTGGCGGATGCCCCATGGCTTCCTCAAGCCGTTCCGCAACCTCAAGCTCATCGTCGGCACCGGGGCGGGCATCGACCATTTCCTGCTCGACCCGGACCTGCCGCGCCACGTGCCGATGGTCCGCGTCATGGGCGAGGATTTCGGCCGCCGCATGGCCGACTACATCGCCTGCTGGACGCTCTTCCACCACCGCGACATCGCGCATTTCCTGGCCGCCCAGCGGGCGCACGAATGGGCCTACCGGACGATGCGCTCGACCCACGAGGTATCCGTGGGGGTCATGGGGCTGGGTCAGATGGGCGCCACGGCGTGCCGGCATCTCGTCAACCTCGGCTACGCCGTCCGCGGCTGGTCGCGCACCCCCAAGGCGATCGACGGTGTCACCTGCTTCGCGGGCCCCGACGGCTTCCGCGACTTCCTCGCGGGCACCGAGATCCTGGTCAATCTGCTGCCGCTGACGCCGGAGACGGCGAACATCCTGTCGGCGCCGACCTTCGCCCATCTGCCGGACGGCGCGGTGCTGATCAGCGCCGGGCGTGGTGGTCATCTCGTCGAGGCGGACGTGCTGGCGGCGCTGGCATCGGGCCGGCTGCGCGCGGCCACCATCGATGCCTTCCCCAGGGAGCCGTTGCCGGACGACCATCCGTTCTGGGATCATCCCGGCGTCTACGTGACGCCGCACGCGTCGGGCACGGCCAGCCTCGAGACGATCGTCCACAGCGTCGTCGAGAACGTCCGGCGGCTGCGGGCGGGCGAACCGCTCTTCAACCTGGTCGACATCGAGAAGGGGTACTGACCCGCATGCGTATCGGCCGTGCCGGCGTCCCTACCATCCGCGACGTCGCGCGGCTGGCCGGCGTGTCGGTCGGCACCGTGTCCCGGGTCATCAACGCCAAGGCCAGCGTCGCGCGCGACGTGCGCAGCGATGTCGAGAAGGCGATCGCGGCACTCGGCTACCACCCGAACCCACTCGCCCAGGGCATGCGCGGGCGGGCGACGCGCACCGTCGGCTGCATCATCCGCGACATCGCCATCGCCGGCCTCGCGCGCTTCGTGCGCGCCGCCCATGACCGGCTGGCCGAGGCCGGCTACGCCCTCATCCTCTCCAACTCGGAAGGGCGCATCGAGCGCGAGCGGGCGCTGGTCGGCGTCATGGCGGCGCGTCGGGCCGACGCCCTCATCATCGCCCAGTCGGCCGAGGACGACCCGGCGATGGAGGCGAGCCTGAAGGCGGCCGGCATCCCCGTCGTCGTCTTCGACCGGGTGCGGCCGGACTGGGCGGACGCCGTGCTGATCGACCACCGCGCCGGCATGCGCCAGGCGACGGAGCGGCTGATCGCGCTGGGTCACCGCCGCATCGGCCTCATGACCGGCAGCCTCTCCCTTCACCCCGCGCGCGAGCGGGTCGCGGGCTACGTCGCGGCCCATGACGCGGCCGGCGTGGCCCGCGATCCGGCGCTGGTGCGCGCTGGCAGCTTTCACCCCGATTTCGGTTTCGCGCAGACGATGGGCCTGCTCGCCAGTGCCGCCCCGCCGTCCGCGATCATCGCCGGCGGCATCGACATGTTGCCGGGGGTCATCCGGGCGATCCGTGCGCGTGGCCTCTCCATCCCGGGCGACCTGTCGCTGATCGCGGCCGGCGCCAGCGACCTGGCCGAGCTGCTGCAGCCGCCGGTCTCGGTCGAGCTCTGGGACTATGCCGAGGTCGGGCGCGCCGTCGCCGAGCTGGCGCTGGAGCGGATCGGCGGGACGGCGGCTGCCGGCCCGCGGCGCATCGTGGTGCCGGCGACGCTGGAGGTCCGCGGGTCCTGCGCGCCCCCTCGTTGACTTGGGCTGCCGGAGGCCGCTTATCTGCGGCCCGAACGCACAACGAGGGGACATCGTCATGACGCGCGCCAATGCCCGCACCGGCGGGCAGCTTCTCGCGGACACGCTGAAGGCGAACGGCGTCGACATGCTG
>JBFWXJ010000301.1:0-8037 GCA_050187535.1 Alphaproteobacteria bacterium
AAATGGTGTCGTTGCCGTTGCCGCCGTAGCCCGCGTCGTTGCCGTCGCCGCCCGACAGCGCGTCGTTGCCGTTGCCGCCCTTCACCGTGTCGTTGCCGCCGCCGCCGTAGATCTGGTCGTCGCCGCCTTTCCCGTCGATCTGGTTCGACTTGTCGTCGCCGAACAGGATGTCGGGATTGTCGGTCGCCTTGCCTGAGCCGATCGGGTCCATGACCCAGATGGTGGAAGAGCCGGAACCGCCGTCGTACTCGACGAAAAGGGTGCCTTCGACGCCCTTGCCGCCATTGCGCAGGAACATCTGGCTGCCGTCGCCGAAGTCGAGCACCCCGCCGGCGAGCTGGGTGCCGGTGAGCCCCTTGTAGTCGCCGTCGACGACGATCGCGTCGGCCTGGGACGTCTTGAAGCCGCGCGTGAAGTCGAAGACCGTGTCGTTGTCGAGTTCTTCGGTCGAATCGCTGGCGTAGATGACGTCGGCCTCGCTCCCCGTGAGGATGGAGTCGTTGCCGTACATCGGGATGATGGTGTCGGCGCCGGCACCGCCCGACAGCGAATCGCTCGAGCCGTCGTCGGTGGGCTCCCACGGGCTGTAGCCGCCGTAGAGCAGATCGGCGCCGGCTTCGCCCGAGAGATCGTCGTCGCCGTTGCCCCCAAGCAGCAGGTCGTTGCCGTTGCCGCCGCGGAGCGCATCGTCGTCGTTCGCGTCGCCGCCGGAGAACTGGAAGAAGCGGGCCTCGTCGCCATTGCCGCCGAAGACGGCGGCGTCCCCCAGGAGCGTATCGTCGCCGTCGCCGCCGACCAGCGAATCGTCGCCGTTGCCGCCGACCACGAAGTCGGCGCCCTGGCCGCCGTCCATCGTGTCGTCGTAGTCGCGGCCGAGCGCCACGACGAACACGGGGTCCACCGGCGAGCGCTCATGGCCGGCGAAATCGCCGTTGCCGCCGAAGAGCGCGCCGTCGCCCAGCATGGTGTCGGCGCCGGCATCGCCCTGCATCCGGTCGTCGCCGTTGCCGCCGAACATGAGGTCGTTGCCGTTGCCGCCGGCCAGCGTGTCGTCGCCGAATCCCCCGATCCAGCCGAAGAAGCCCTCGCCGGCAAGAGTGTCGACCTGCGCCAGGAAGAGGTGGTCGCCGACCACCACGTCGTCGCCGTCGTCCCCGGCGACGGAGTCGTCGTACTCGTCGCCGCTGTCGTAGCCGAACTGGCCGCCGTACAAGAGGTAGTAGAATTCGGGAGGCACGGTGTCCGCATCGACGAGCAGGCCACCATCGCCGACGACGAGGTCGTGATCGGCGCCGCCCGCCGCGGCGTCGTCGCCGTTGCCGCCGAAGAGGATGTCGTTGCCGTTGCCGCCGTCGAGCGTGTCGTTGCCTTCGCTGTACGAGAAGATGAAGGTGTTCGCGTCGCCGTTGCCGCCGTCCATGTAGTAGATGCTGAAGTCGCCGAAGACAGTGTCGTCGTCCTCGTCGCCCCAGGCGCGGTCGTCGCCGTTGCCGCCGACGAGCAGGTCGTAGCCCTGGCCGCCCGACAGCGAATCGTTCCCGGTCTCGCCGTACTGGCCGAAATAGTCGCCGAAGATGCTGTCGTCGCCGACGTCGCCGAAGGCCGTGTCGTTGCCGTCGCCGCCGAACAGGACATCGACGTCGATCGAGCCGACGATGGAATCGTTCTCGCTGCCGCCGTCGACCCAGTCCGGCTGCCCGTTCGGCGTGGGCTCGAAGCCGGACAGGAGCGTGTCGTCGGCCTGGCCGCCGTCGAGCGTGTCGTCGTCGGCGCCGCCGTCGATGAAGTCGGCCTCGTAGTCGCCGTTGATGGAATCGTAGCCGTCGCCGCCCGACAGCGAATCCTGGCCGAAGTCGCCGTCGATCGAATCGTCGCCCGCCTCGCCGAACGCGGTGTCGTTGCCGGTGCCGCCGTCGATCGAATCGTTGTCGTTGCCGCCGTAGAGCAGGTCGTCGCCCTGCCCGCCGTTCATCGTGTCGTTGCCGTTTTCGCCGAAGATCGTGTCGTTGGTGACGCCGTCGACCGGCCCGCTCTCGCCGAAGAGGCTGTCGTCGCCGATGCCGCCGTAGAGCAGGTCGGAATCCTGCCCGCCCAGCAGCGTGTCGTTGCCGTTGCCGCCGGTGAGCGAGTCGTTCCCGTCGATGCCGTAGACGTAGTCGCTGCCGCTGTTGTCGGCGGAATCGACGTTCGGGAACGTGTCGTGCCCGTCGTAGTCGTAATAGGTGACCATCTCCGCCCCCGGCTCTCGACCTCGTCCGGCGACAGAACCCGCTCGCCGGGTCCAGGTCAACCCAAATGGCGCTTATACAAGCACTTGCGTCCCAAAGCCGGACCGACGTGACACGCGAGATACAGATGCCGCCGGGTTCACGGACGAACGTCCGCGCCGCGGGTCAGGCGAGGCCGAGGCGGGTGAGCAGCGCGCGGTCCTCCGCCGAGCCGCCGCCGTCCTGCAGCGCCGCCCGCGCGTCGGCCGGGACCGCGACCCCGCCGCCGGTGACGGGCGAGGCCAGCACATGGGCGCGTTCCGGCAGGGCGTCGGGGTCGAGCAGCACGCGGTTCAGCCGCCGGGTCGCCTCGACCGCGTCGGGGTCCGGCGATCCGGCCCATCCGAGGGCGCAGGCCGTCACATGGCCGGCCGCCGCCAGCCGCAGAAGCGCCTGGATGCCGAGCGCCAGGGGCTCGCCCGAAGGTGCCCCCGCCAGCTCGCCGACCGTCGCCGGCCCCTCGGCCAGGCGGTCCAGCATCCGGGCGTGTGGCTGCTCGGCCAGCTTGACGTTGCCGACGGGGAAGGGCGCCTCCAGCTTGCAGGCCGCGCGCGGGCGGACCAGGGCCAGCGGCTGGCGGGCGATCGCCCGCTCGCGCGCCTGGTCGCGCATCCGCATGCCGCCCTTGACGAAGATGTCACGGCGGAAGTTGTTGCCGCGCAGGTAGTCGATCACGGTCTCGCGCAGCGGATGGCCGGAAAGCCCCTCCACCGCCTTGCGCGGCACGTCGGGCAGCACCAGTCGCTCGACCAGCAGGGGCGTGTCGGCCGATGCGGCGAAGGCGAGCTTGACGGCGGCCAGCCGCTCGGCGACCGCATGGTGGGTCAGCAGGTGCCAGGCGGCGTTCAGGTACTCGTGCGCCACGTAGGACGGTGCCCCGGCCTTCATCTTCTCCACCGCCGGCCCGACGCGCGACCCCGGGGCGAAATAGCCGGCGCCGGTCGCCGCCAGCCCCTCGAGGAACTGGATCGACTGCGCCATCCGCCGGTCGGAGGGGCCCGTCAGGCCGTCGGCATAGGCCCGCGCCAACCACTGCAGCGGCGCCAGCGGCGACCATCCGGGCATGATGTTGTAGCTGACCGAAAAGATGCCGCCCGGCTTCAGCCGGTCACCGGCGAAGGCGACGAGGGCGTTCTGATTGTCCTCGGTCACCCAGCTGTAGATGCCGTGGGCGGAGACGTAGTCCATCTCCGGCAGCCCGGCGGCGGCAAGGTCGGCGAAGGCGGTCTCGAGGAAGGTGACGTTGGCGAGGCCGGCCGCGGCGGCGATGCGGCGGGCGCGCTGGATATGCGCAGGGTTGAAGTCGTTGGCCCAGAATCGCGCGCGGGGATATGCCGCGGCCAGGATCAGTGTCGTCAGGCCGTGGCCGCAGCCGAGCTCCATGTAGTCGAAGGACGCGTCGGACGCGGAGGCCTGCAGCCCCTTCATCGTCAGGATGAAGTCGATGTGGCTGGGCGCGATGTGGTGGAAGTAGTGCGCCGTGTACGCGATGTCCGTGACGTAGCCGCCGCCCCACATGCCGCCAGCACTCCCCTTTCGTCCGCCCCCGCCCGGGCCTTATTGCCCGAACGCGGCGGAGGGCGGAAGGGTTTCAGGCGGCGAGTTTCAGGGCGTGGGGTTGTCGAGGGCGTAGCCCGCCGAGCGCACGGTGCGGATGAGGTCCGCCTCGTCGGTGCCGTTCACCGCCTTCCGCAGGCGGCGGATATGGACGTCGACGGTGCGCGGCTCGACATAGACGTCGCGCCCCCACACCGCGTCCAGCAGCTGCTCGCGCGAGAAGACACGGCCCGGATGCTCCAGGAAGAACCGCAGCAGCCGGAACTCGGTCGGGCCCAGATGGACGTTGCGGCCGTTGCGCGAGACGCGGTGGCCGGCCAGGTCCATGGCGAGGTCGGAGAACATCAGGGTCTCCTCGCCCGTCGCCGGCCGGGCGCGGCGCAGCACCGCCTTGAGGCGGGCCGACAGCTCCGAGGGCGAGAACGGCTTGGTCACGTAGTCGTCGGCCCCGGAGTTGAGGCCGCGGACCTTGTCCGCCTCTTCGCCGCGCGCGGTCAGCATGACGATCGGCACGCCGCGCGATTCCGGCATGCGGCGGATCTGGCGGCACACCTCGATGCCGGAGACCAGCGGCAGCATCCAGTCGAGGAGCACGATGTCGGGCTCCAGGTCCTTCACGGCGGCGAGCGCCTCCTCACCGTCGCGAGCCTCCGCGACGCGGAAGCCTTCCTTCTCCAGGTTGTAGCGCAGCAGGGTGAGGAGCGGGACCTCGTCCTCGACGACCAGGACCAGGGGCTTCATGGCGTCTCCCCGACGGCCGGCACCAGATCGGGCGAGGGCTGGGGCGCCACCGAGCGATCGCCCTTCGGCCGGCTCTCGCGGATATGCTCGCCGCGCACGAGGTAATGCACGGTCTCGGCGATGTTGGTCGCGTGGTCGCCGATCCGCTCGACGTTCTTGGCCATGAAGAGAAGGTGGGTGGCGCCGGTGATATTGCGCGCGTCCTCCATCATGTGCGTCAAGAGCTCACGGAAGAGACTCGTGTACATCTCGTCGAGCTCCTCGTCGCGCCGCCACACGGCGACGGCGCGCGTCGCGTCGCGCTCGACATAGGCGTCGAGCACGTCCTTGATCATCGTCTGGGCGAAGCCGGCCATGCGCGGGATGGCGTAGGACGGCCGCGCGGGCGGCGACTGGTTCAGCACGATCGAGCGCTTGGCGACGTTGGCGGCATAGTCCGCGATCCGCTCGAGGTCGCTCGCGATCTTCAGCGAGGACACGATCTCGCGCAGGTCCGGGCCGACCGGCTGGCGCAGCGCCAGCATGCGCATCACCTGCTGGTCGATCTCGATCTCCAGGGCGTCGACCTGGGCGTCGGCGCCGACGACGTCGGCGGCGAGCGTGCTGTCGCGACGGACGAGCGCCTGGATCGCCGCGGCGAGCTGCGATTCCGCCAGGCCGCCCATCTGGGTCAGCGTGTTGGCGAGCCGGCGCAGCTCCTCGTCGAAGGAGCGCACGGTGTGTTGCATGACCATGGGCGTTACTCCCGCATCAGCGGATGATGTCGGGCCCGCCAAGCGTGGCGAGGCCGATCGGGTGCGGGAAGGGGCGGGGGGCACCGGACGGCCCGGAGGCCGCCGCGGCGGGCGTCGTCCGGTTCGTCATCCGTCCAGCCTCCTTCGGGCGCGGGAAGGCGGCGGCCGGCCGGCCGCCCCCGTCGCCCGGCTTTCTAGCCGCGCCGGACGTCGGTCATATTACATTAATAAGTCAGTTACGTGACGGCGCGTCGGCGACCGGCAGGGTCACGGTGAAGGTGCTGCCCTCGCCGATGCGGCTGTCGATCTCCAGCACCCCGCGGTGGCGCGCCACGATGTGCTTGACGATGGCGAGCCCCAGCCCGGTGCCGCCGAGCGCCCGCGAGCGCGCGGGGTCAACGCGGTAGAACCGCTCGGTCAGCCGCGCCAGATGCTCGCGCGGGATGCCTTCGCCGCGGTCGGCCACGGCGACCGAGATCCCCGGCCGGCCGCGCCGCTCGCCCCCGGTCAGCGGGCGCGCCGCCCGCGTGACGGTCACCGTCACGGGGGCGTTGCGCCGGCCGTACTTGGCGGCGTTGTCGATGAGGTTCTGCAGCACCTGTGCGATCTGGTCCGCGTCGGCCTGGACGGACGGCAGCCCGGGATCGACCAGCAGGTCGAGGGAGGCGCCCCGCGCACGCACCCGGGGCTCCATGGTGTCGGCCGTCGCCCGCACCAGCGCGCCGAGATCGACCCGGCCGGTCGGCAGCGTGTGCTCCTCCTGCTCGATGCGCGACAGCGACAGGAGGTCCTCGACCAGCCGGGCCATCCGGTGCGCCTGCTCGTGCATGATCGCGAGGAAGCGGTCGCGCGCCTCGGCGTCGTCATGGGCCGGGCCCTGGAGGGTCTCGACGAAGCCGACCAGCGTCGAGAGCGGGGTGCGGAGCTCGTGGCTGGCGTTGGCCACGAAGTCGGCGCGCATCTTCTCCGCCCGCTTGATGGCGGTGACGTCGTGCAGCGCCACCAGGGCCACGACCCCGCCGGGGGCGACGCCGGCGGAGAGCGCGCGGACCCGCGCCACCAGCTCGCGCACGACCGGTGCCGCCAGCGCGAACTCGACCTCGCGGGCGGGCTCGCCGGCCAGCACCGCGTCGGCGGCGGCCAGCACCGCGGGGTGGCGCAGGGCGGCGGCGAGGTCGCGGCCCTGCGGCGGCCCGCCCAGCAGGTCGGCCGCCGCCGCGTTGGCGCGCAGCACCACCCGGCGGCGGTCGAGCAGCAGCAGCGGGTCGGGCAGCGCCGCCAGGATCGCCTCCTCGGCGCGCAGCCGCTCCTCGACCTCGGCGCGGCGCACCTCGCGCTCGCCGTGCATCGAGCGGACGGCGTCCCAGATCTGCTTCAGGCTGTCCGAAGGGCCGGTGTCCGGCGCCGGCGCGTCGCCTTCACGCTCGAGCTGGACGACGGCCGCGCGCAGCCCGTCGACGGCCATGACATAGGGCCACACCAGCAGCGCCGTGGCGGCCAGCACCGCCATCAGCGCCGCGGCCGCGGTCACGTCGTCGATCGCGCCCGAGAGCATCAGCACGAGGATGACCGCCAGCGCCGGCGAGCCGACGGTGACGGTGTGAAGCAGGACCCGCCGCAGGGTCGGCCATTTGCCCATGGCCGACCGCTAGCACGCCGCGCGCGGGCACGAGAAGGGGCGGGCGCGGCGCCCGCCCCGTCAGGCCGTCATGCGTGCCGCCGCGTGGGCTGCCAGCACCGCCATGCCGACGAGGTCCGACACGCTGGCCGACGCCTCGACGATCTGCGCCGACGCCGAGAGGCCCATCAGCAGCGGCCCAATGACCACGCCGCCCCCCAGGACCTGCAGCATCTTGGACGCGATGTTGGCGCTGTGCAGCGCCGGCATGATGAGGACGTTGGCCGGGCCGCCCAGCCGGCAGAAGGGATAGAGCCGCCGCATGAGGTCGTGGTTCAGCGCCACGTCGGCCGACATCTCGCCATCGTACTCGAAGTCGACCTTGCGGCTGTCGAGGATGGCGACGGCGTCGCGGATGCGCTGGGTGCGCTGGCGCCCGGGATTGCCGAAGTTGGAATAGGAGAGCAGCGCCACCCGCGGCTCCTGACCCATCGCCCGCGCCGCCGCCGCCGCCTGGATGGCGATCGAGGCCAGCTCCTCGGCGGTGGGCAGCTCGTTGACGCTGGTGTCGGCCATCAGGACGGTCCGTCCCTTGGCGAGCAGGGCCGTCATGCCGAAGACGACATGGTCCGGCCGCGGGTCGATGACGCGGCGGATCTCGTCATAGGCGTCGAAGTAGTTGCGGGTGACGCCCGTCACCAGCGCGTCGGCGTCGCCGCAGGCGACCATCAGCGCGGCGAAGACGTTGCGGTCCTGGTTGACGAGGCGCTGGGCATCGCGGTGCAGGAAGCCCTGGCGCTGGGTGCGGGCGTAGAGGAAGTCGGTGTAGCGGCCGTTGTCGCGGCTGAGCCGGGCGTTGTGGATCTCCAGCCCGTCGGGCCGGGCGAGGCCGATCGCCCGCATCGTCTCGAAGATGCGCTCCTCGCGGCCGATCAGGACCGGCGTGCCGTAGCCGCCCGCCAGGTACTGCACGGCGGCGCGGATGACCTTTTCTTCCTCGCCCTCCGCGAAGACGACGCGCTTGGGATCGGCCTTCACCTGCTCGTTGATGAACTGCAGCAGGTCGGCGGTCGGGTTGAGGCGGCCGCGCAGCTGGCGGCGATAGGCCGCCATGTCGGCG
>JBFWXJ010000302.1:0-8017 GCA_050187535.1 Alphaproteobacteria bacterium
CCCAGGCAACTGTTCGGGGTTTGGGACAACGGACGCGGCCCAGCTCGGGACCGGCATCTTTCTGCCAACTCGTCGATCGGCCTCACGTCCGCGCCGGGTGGGGGTGGCCACCCCCACCCGGCACACCGATCTAATCACACAAGCATCGTCGAGGGACGCAACGACGCTCGTCCCATGCTCCATTCGACTACTCGCGTGCGGCTCGGATCGCGCGCCTCAGCCCGCCCGCCCGTAGCCGATCCCGGCCAGCGCCGTCCCGATCTCGCCGAGTGCGGCGGGATCGTCGATGGTGGCGGGCATGCGCCATTCCTGGCCGTCGGCGATGGCGCGCATGGTGCCGCGCAGGATCTTGCCCGAGCGGGTCTTGGGCAGGCGCTGGACGACGACCGCGGTCTTGAAGGCGGCGACCGGGCCGATGCGGTCGCGCACCCGCTGGACCACCGCGCGGGCGACCTCGTCCGGGGCGGCGGCCGCACCCGCCTTCAGCACCAGCAGGCCGAGCGGCACCTGGCCCTTCAGCGCGTCGGCGACGCCGATGACGGCGCATTCGGCGACGTCGGGGTGGCCGGCCAGCACCTCCTCCATTGCGCCGGTCGAGAGGCGATGGCCGGCGACGTTGATGATGTCGTCGGTGCGCGCCATGACGTGGATGTAGGCATCCGCGTCGATGAAGCCGGCGTCGCCCGTCTGGTAGTGGCCGGGGAAGGCGGCGAGATAGGCCTGCCGGAAGCGCTCCTCGGCGTTCCACAGGGTGGGCAGGGCACCCGGCGGCAGCGGCAGGCGGATGGCGAGCGCCCCGACATCGCCCGCCTTGGCCTCGCGCCCGCCCTCGTCGAGGCAGCGCACGTCCCAGCCGGGGACGGCGCGCGTCGGCGAGCCCGGCTTCACCGGCATCAGGCCGAGGCCCATGCAGTTGGCGGCGATCGGCCAGCCGGTCTCCGTCTGCCACCAGTGGTCGATGACCGGCACCTTCAGCAGCTTCTCCGCCCATTCGACGGTCGGCGGGTCGGCGCGCTCGCCCGCCAGGAAGAGGGCGCGGAAATGCGCCATGTCGCGGCCGGCGAGCAGCTTGCCGTCGGGGTCCTCGCGGCGGATCGCGCGGAAGGCGGTGGGGGCGGTGAACATGACCGCCGCCCGGTGCTGTTCGATCACCCGCCAGAAGGCGCCGGCGTCGGGGGTGCCGACCGGCTTGCCCTCGTAGAGCACGGTCGTCGCCCCGGTCAGCAGCGGCGCGTAGACGATGTAGGAATGGCCGACCACCCAGCCGACGTCGGACGCCGTGAACATCGTCTCGCCGGGCGCGACGGCGTAGATGTTCGCCATGCTCCAGCGCAGGGCCACGGCGTGCCCGCCATTGTCGCGCACGATGCCCTTGGGCTGCCCGGTCGTGCCCGAGGTGTAGAGGATGTAGAGCGGGTCGGTCGCCGCCACCGGCACGCAGTCGTGCGGTGCGGCGCCGGCGATCGCCTCGTCCCAGGAGAGGTCGCGGCCCGGTACAAGGTCGGCCGTCGCCATCGGCCGCTGCAGCACGACGCAATGCGCGGGCTTGGACTGGGCCAGCTCGATCGCCTGGTCGAGCAGCGGCTTGTAGGCGATGACCCGTGCGCCCTCGATGCCGCACGATGCGGAGACGACGACCTTCGGCCGCGCGTCGTCGAGCCGGGTCGCCAGCTCGGGCGCCGCGAAGCCGCCGAACACCACGGAATGGATGGCGCCGAGACGCGCGCAAGCGAGCATGGCGATCGCCGCCTCGGGCACCATCGGCATGTAGATGATGACCCGGTCGCCCTTGCCGACGCCGAGCCGCGCGAGCGCGCCGGCGAACACCGCCACCCGGTCGCGCAGCGCGCGATAGGTCCAGGACGCGATCGTGCCGGTGACGGGGCTGTCCCAGACGAGCGCCGTGCGTTCGCCATGGCCGGCCGCGACATGGCGGTCGAGCGCGTTCCAGCAGGTGTTCAGCACGCCGTCCGCGAACCAGCGCCCGGACGGCCGCGTGCGGTCGAGGATCCGGGTCGGCGCCCGCACCCAGTCGATGGCGCCCGCCGCCTCGCCCCAGAAGCCGTCGGGGTCGTCCAGCGCGCGCCGGCGCGCGTCCTCGTAGCGGCTGGTCATGGCCGCGCCTTCCCGTTTAGATGACGTTCCCTCGCCGCGGCCGAACGCCCGCCCGCGGCGTGGGGATAGTGGATCAGCCGCTGGCCCGTGTGAAGGCGACCCCTCGATGACGACCAGCCCCTACGACCTGCATCTCGACCGCAATGCCGCCAACCACGCGGCGCTGACGCCGCTCGGGTTCATCGAGCGCACGGCCGCCATCTATCCCGACCGCATCGCCGTGGTGCACGGCGCCGTCCGCCGGACCTGGGCCGAGACCCATGACCGCTGCCGCCGCCTCGCCTCGGCGCTGGCGCGGCGCGGCGTCGGCAAGGGCGACACGGTGGCGGTGATGGCGCCCAACATCCCCGCCCTGTTCGAGGCGCATTTCGGCGTGCCGATGACGGGTGCCGTTCTGAACGCGCTCAACACCCGACTGGATGCCGACACCGTCGCCTTCATCCTCGACCACGGCGAGGCGAAGGTGCTGCTGACCGACCGGGAGTTCGCACCGGTCGTCGCCAAGGCGCTGGCCAAGGTCGCGCGCCGGCCGCTGGTGATCGACATCGACGACCCGACCGGCCCGCGCGGCGAGCTCCTCGGCGAGGTCGACTACGAGAGCTTCCTCGAGACCGGCAGCCCCGACGACTTCTGGTCGCCGCCCGGCGACGAGTGGGACGCGATCGCGCTCAACTACACCTCGGGCACGACGGGCAACCCGAAGGGCGTCGTCTACCACCATCGCGGCGCCTACCTGAACGCCATGGGCAATGTCATGGTCTGGGGGCTCGGCCGTCACCCGGTCTATCTCTGGACGTTGCCGATGTTCCACTGCAACGGCTGGTGCTTCCCCTGGACGGTCACCGCGCTGGCCGGCACCCATGTCTGCCTGCGCCGGGTCGAGGCGAAGGCGATCTTCGACGCCATCGCCGACCACGGCGTGACCCATCTCTGCGGCGCGCCGGTTGTCATGAACATGCTGATCCACGCGCCCGCCGCCGACCGCCGCGCGCTGCCACGCCCGGTCGAGCTGATGACGGCCGCCGCCCCGCCGCCCGCCGCCGTCATCGAGGCGATGGAGCGCCAGGGCTTCCGCATCACCCATGTCTACGGCCTGACCGAGGTCTACGGGCCGGCCGTGGTGTGCGACTGGCACGGCGAATGGGACGCCCTGCCGGCGGACGAGCAGGCCCGCCTCAAGTCGCGCCAGGGCGTGCGCTATCCCGTGCTGGAGGGGCTGATGGTGGCCGACCCGGCGACCATGTTCCCCGTCCCGTCCGACGGCACGACGATGGGCGAGGTGATGATGCGCGGGAACATCGTCATGAAGGGGTATCTCAAGAACCCGCGCGCCACCGACGAGGCCTTCGCCGGCGGCTGGTTCCACACGGGCGACCTGGGCGTGCGCCACCCCGACGGCTACATCGAGCTGCGCGACCGCTCCAAGGACATCATCATCTCCGGCGGCGAGAACATCTCCACCATCGAGGTCGAAGGCGTGCTCTACCGCCACCCCGCCGTGCTCGAAGCGGCCGTCGTCGCGCGGCCGGACGCCCATTGGGGCGAGACCCCGTGCGCTTTCGTCACCCTCAAGGAGGGCGCATCGGCCACCGCCGACGACATCGTCGCCTTCGCCCGCGAGAACATGGCCCGCTTCAAGGTCCCGCGCACGGTGGTCTTCGGCCCGTTGCCCAAGACCTCGACCGGCAAGGTGCAGAAATACGTGCTGCGCGAGCGGGCGAAGGAGCTGGACTAGCTAGACTGCAACCTGATCTACGGAGTGTTTCCTCACACTGAGCTTGTCGAAGGGTGAGGTTGCGCCGGCCTGTGAGCCTCGTCCTTCGACAGGCTCAGGACGAGGACCTTGCCGTACGGAAATAATACCGGGCCGACAGTCACCCCGCGCGGTAGGCCGCGTCGAAGAACGCCCCCTCCAGGCGGACCATGCGAGCGAAGCGGTCGGCCATGCGGTTGCGGGTCGCCGCGTCGGCGGCATCGGCCGCCGCGTCGAATTCGGCACGCAGCGTCATGACGAAGGTGCGGAAGGCGGGTGCTGCGTGCAGCGCGATCCATTCCCGATGCTCGAAGCGCGGCGGCGCTTTGGGCGCCTCCGCCTCGGCCCAGTCGAGGTAGATCCACTCGGCCGGCAGCAGGGTCGCCAGGATGTCGGTCCAGGCGCCTTCGCCACCCTCGCGCAGCAGCGTCAGAAAGCTCTGCGATTCCGGCCACAGCGTCGGCGCCTCGCGGTCGGCGGCGGGCACGTCGAGCGCGTCGAAAGCGCGGATGAAGTAGTCGTTCTCCTCGCTGGTGAGCGCGGCGGCGAAGCTGGCGAAGAGGCGCTTGCCCGCCATGGTCGGCGCCTTGGCGACGCCGTAGCCGACGAGCGACGCCAGCGTCGTGACGAAGGCGTAGTCCTGCACGAGGTAGCGGCGCAGCACCGCGTCCGGCACCGTGCCGTCGCCCAGCTCCTGCACGAAGCGATGGGTGGTCGCGCGCGTCCAGGCCTCGTGATTGCGCATCCGCAGCAGCTCGGCGAACGAGATCATGGCACCCGCTCGACCGGGAAGCGCCGGGACGGCGATGCCAGTTCGTCCTGGGCCGCGACCAGCGCCAGCTCGTCGCCGCCGGCGATGCGCGTGCGCTCCAGCACCGCGTGGATGGCGGCCGCCGCATAGCCGAGAGCGGCGGCCGGCTCGCCGTCACGCAGCAGGCCGGCGAGGAAGAGGGCGGCGACAAGGTCGCCCGTGCCCTTGACCCTGACCGCCACCGTCGGGTGGTCGACCAGCCAGGCGCCCCCGCCGGCATCGACCGCGAGCATGCGCTGGGTCCCCGCCGGCGTGCCCGCCTCGACGCTGGTGACGAGCACCGTGCCGCGCCCCAGTGCCGCGGCGGCGGTGCGGACCTCGGCGAGCGTCGGCAGGGCGCGGCCGGCCAGCCACTCCAGCTCGAACTGGTTGGGCGTCACCACGTCGGATGCCGGCACCAGCACGTCGCGGAACAGCTCGGGCACGCCGGGGCGCACATAGATGCCTTCGGCGCGGTCGCCGACCACGGGGTCGCAGCAGTAGCGCATGCCCGGCCGCGCGGCGCGGGCCGCCGCGACCGTGCGCGCGACGGCTGCGCCGATCGCGGGATCGCCCATGTAGCCGGTCAGCACCGCTTCGCAGCGGTCCAGCACGCCGCGCGCGGCGATGGTGTCGAGCATGCCGGCGACCAGCTCGGCCGGCAGCGGCCCGCCATGCCAGCGCGCATGGCCGGGGTGGTTGGAGCCGACCCAGGTCGGCACGGCCCAGGTCTCGAACCCCAACCGCTGCAGCGGGAACAGGGCCGCGGCGTTGCCGACATGCCCCGTCGCGACCCAGGACTGGATTGAAAGGATCGCCATCAGGCGTGGACGGGCGGGCGGCGCCCCGTCCAGGGCCGCGCCGCCTCGATCTGGGCGGCGACGCGGAAGAGGGTCGCCTCGTCGCCGAATCGGGCCACGAAGTGGGTGGCGAGCGGCAGGCCGGCGGCGCTCCAGCCCGATGGCACCGACATCGCCGGCTGGCCGGACGCGTTCGACATCCAGGCGAAGGGCGCGAAGACGTTCATGCGCCGGCGCATCGCCATGGCGTCGCCGCCCTGCTCCAGCGCGAAGGTGCCGAGCGGCACGGCGGGCGAGCCCAGCGTCGGGGTCAGCCACAGGTCATGGGCGTCGAAGAAGCGCTGGAAGCGCCGCGCATGGGCCTGCATGTCCTGCAGCGCCAGCAGGAACTGTGGTGCGGTCTGCTCGCCCGCGCGGCGGGTGAAGCCCCAGACGAAGGGCTCGAGGTCGGCCGGCGTCGCCGCGCGGCCGACCCGGCGCTCGATGCCGGCCAGCGCCCAGCCGACGCCGGCCGCGATGACCGACGTGAAGGCGCGCCAATAGGCCTCGCCGTCGAGGTCGGGGGCCGCCTCTACCACGTCGTGGCCGAGCGATTCCAAAAGCTTCGCCGTCTCCGCCGTGGCCGCTACGCAGTCCGGGTCGACCTCCGTCGCGATCGGCGAGCGGGCCGAGAAGGCGATCCTGAGGCGCCCCGGCGGGGTCGCCGCCTCCTCGACATAGGGGCGGGCCTGCGGCGGGGCCCAGTAGGGGGCGCCCGGCTCCGGCCCGGCCGCGAGGTCGAGCAGCAGGGCGCTGTCGCGCACGCTGCGCGTCAGCGCGTGGTCGGCGGCGATGCCGGCGATGATGTCGCCGACATGCGGGCCGACCGGCGTGCGGGCGCGCGTCGGCTTCAGGCCGAACAGGCCGCAGCAGGCGGCGGGGATGCGGATCGAGCCGCCGGCGTCGTTGCCGTGCGCGGCCGCGACCATGCCCGTGGCGACGGCGGCGGCTGCTCCGCCGCTGGAGCCGCCGGTCGAGCACGAGAGGTCCCAGGGGTTGCGGGCAGGGCCCCAGAGCCTCGACTCCGTGGTCGGGCCGATCCCCATCTCGGGCGCGTTGGTGTGGCCGAGGAAGATCAGCCCTGCCCGCCGCCAGCGCGACACCAGCTCGTTGTCGGCGGCCGGGACGTAGCCGTCGCCGAAGGCGCTGGCGCTGTGCAGCTTCACGCCCTCTTCCTCGCAGGCGATGTCCTTCAGCAGGAAGGGCACGCCGGCCAGCGGGCCGGTGCCGGGCGACTTCGCGGCGGCGCGCGCCCGGTCGTAGGTCTTGATGACGACGGCGTTGACCTCAGGGTTGACCCGCTCGATGCGGGCGATGGCGGCCTCGACCAGCTCGGCCGCGGAGACCTCGCCGCGGCGCACGAGATCGGCCTGCCCTGTGGCGTCGAGAGCGAACGCGTCGTCCAGCTGCGGCATCGGGGAAGCTTCCTTCGGCGGGGAGGGGGATGGTAGCCGTTCGCGGGCGTGCCGCAACCCCTTCGGACGCCGCCGGAAAGCACCCCGGAGGCGCCTCAATTCAGCCATAAACCATACGTAGAAAACCGCGGAATCCGGGCGGTTCACTACCACATATGGTATGGATGCGGACGCTGTCTCTCACAGGCTAGAAGAGCGTCATGGCGGGCCATTCTCAGTTCAAGAACATCATGCATCGGAAAGGCGCGCAGGATAAGAAGCGCGCCAAGGTCTTCACGAAGCTGATCCGCGAGCTCACGGTTTCGGCGCGTTCGGGCCTGCCCGACCCGGCGGCGAATCCGCGCCTGCGCGCCGCGATGATCGCCGCCCGCCAGGCCAACATGCCGCGCGACACCATCGATCGCGCGGTCAAGCGCGGGGCCGGCGGCGAGGATGGGACCGCCTACGAGGAAGTCCGATACGAGGGCTATGGCCCCGGCGGCGTCGCGGTCATCGTCGAGGCGCTGACCGACAACCGCAACCGCACCGCGGCCGACGTCCGCTCGGCCTTCTCCAAGCACGGCGGGGCGCTGGGCGAGACGAACAGCGTCGGCTTCCTCTTCGAGCGCATCGGCGCCATCCGCTATCCCGCCACCGCCGGCAGCGCCGACGCCATGTTCGAGACGGCCGTCGAGGCGGGGGCCGAGGACGTGCAGTCCGACGACGACGGCCACGAGATCACCTGCCCGGCCGACGACTTCAACGCCGTCCGCGACGCGCTGGAAGCCAACCTCGGCCCGGCCGAGAGTGCGGCCGTCATCTGGCGCCCGCGCACCAGCGTGCCGGTCGACGACGAGACGGCCGAGACCGTCTTCCGCCTGCTCGAGGTGCTGGAAGACAACGACGACGTCCAAGCGGTCCACGCCAACTTCGAGGCGACCGAGAGCGCGCTCGCGAAGGTGGGCGCGTGATGACCCTGCCGCTGCATTCCTGCTCGATCCCTCCCTCTCCGCCCCCTGGGGGCGGAGAGGGTCGGGGTGAGGTGGGGATTCGCCGGCGGACGCCCACCACACCCACCCCAATTCTGCCGCAAAGGGTCCCCACCCACACCCCCCAGCCGGCGGAG
>JBFWXJ010000303.1:0-8004 GCA_050187535.1 Alphaproteobacteria bacterium
AGCGGGGCGACGCTCATCGCCCAGATGGCGATGCCGTAGCTGGCGAGCGAGACCAGCCCGCCGCCGATGCCGCGCGCCCAGCTTCGCGTCGCGTAGCGGCGCACCGCCTCGGGCCGGGTCGCCAGGGCATAGAGCGGGATCCAGGGAATGTGGAGGGCGAAGAGCCAGGCAGTGTAGCCGAGCGGATCGCCCGACAGCCGACCGCCGATGCCGTCGGCGACGGTGTAGGCGGCGATGGTGAGTCCGGTCAGCAAGGCCCAGAGGGTGGCGCTGCGCCCGACGCCGAGCGCCCCCCGTTCGAACGCGAGGCCGACGATCCCGACCGAGGCGAGCAGCAGGCCGGCCACCTGCGGAACCGACAGATGCTCGTCGACCAGGCGCCCGGCGACCGCCGCGACCAGCAGCGGACCGCAGCCGCGTGCCAGCGGGTAGACGCGGCTGAGGTCGCCGTGGCGGTAGGCGCCGACGAGGCCGGCCACGTACACCACGTGGATCGTGACCGATGCGGCGAGCCAGGGCCACGCCTCCGGCGCGGGCGCCGCCACGAAGGGGATCGCGGCCAGCCCCGCCAATCCGCTGGTCAGGAACACGGCCGCCAGCGCCACGAGGCGATCCTCGTCGGCCTTGACCATCGCGTTCCAGGTGGCATGGAGCAGCGCGCCCAGGAGGACGAGCGCACCGACGGAGGCGTCGATCGCCATGGCGCGGGACGCTACAGCGCCCGCCCGCGGCGATCGACGCGGACGTCACGAACCCGTCACGAAACTCCCCCGCCGTGGCGGGTGGGCATCAACCTTTGCGGGCCTTGTCGACCATGGCCTTCAGGCTGCCGGCATCGACGGCACCGGGCGACATCTCGCCGCCGACAATGAAGGCGGGCGTGCCCCGGATCCCGATGCGCTCGGCCAGCCGGTGGTTGGCGGCGATGACCGCTTCGACCGAGGGATCCTGCATGTCGCGCTTCAGCCGCTCGACATCGAGCCCGGTCGACTTCGCGACCGTCAGCACCGCTTCCTCGGTGAGCTGGCCGCGATAGGCCATCAGCGCATGATGGAAGGCCAGGTACTTGCCCTGCTTGTGCGACGCCAGTGCCGCCCGCGACGCATAGAGGGATACCGGCCCCAGGATCGGGAACTCCTTGTAGACCACGCGGATGTTGCGGTCCTGGTTCAGCACCTGCTCGACCGTCGGTTTCACCTGCTTGCAGTAGGGGCAGCGGTAGTCGAAGAACTCGACCAGCGTGACGTCGCCCTTGGGGTTGCCGCCGACCGGATCGGCGGCATTCTCGGTCAGCTCCTTGCGCGCGTCCTGGATCGCCTCACGCGCCCGCGCGAGTTGACCCTGTTGCTGCTTCTCTTCGGCCGCCTGCAGCACCTCGATGAGGAATTCGGGATTCCGCCGGAGGTAGTCGCGGATGACCTCCTCGATCTCGCCGCGCTGCTGCGGCGAGAAGCCCTGCGCCGCGGCCGGCAGAGCGAGCCCGGCCGAAACGGCCAGGGCGGCGAGGAACGGAGCGATGCGCATTGGGGTACTCCCGAGGGGTGCGTGCCGAACGTGCCGGACACCATAGCTGCCGGTACGACCGGTACCATTGAATTGGTCGTGAGGACGCGGGGCGTTCAGTCGTCGCGCCGGCGATCGTCGTCGCGCTTGGCCAGGCGCCGCGACTCCGCCTGGATGTCCTCCGCGCGCAGCCAGCCCGGCGAGCCGCGCGCCAGGGTCTGCATGGCGCGGCCGGCCTGCTGCACGGCCATCCGGTGGTCGCCACTCGCGGACGCGGACTCCGCCAGCGAGAGGGCCGTCATGCCGAGATTGCCCTCGCGCCCGTAGGCGATCGCCAGCAGCCGCCAGAACGAGCTGTTGCGCGTCTCCTTGCGCACCGCCTCGTTGAGGAGGGCGCGCGCCTCGGCCACGAGCTCCGGCCGGTTCCGCTCGAGAAGCACCTGGGCGAGCGAGTAGCGCAGCAGCGGCTCGTCGGGCGCAAGGCGGACCGCCTCCCGGTAGGGAGCCTCGGCATCCGCGACGCGGGTGCTCTCGAAGAGGAACTGGCCCTTCAGCTCGTGGAAATAGGGATCGTTGGGGCGCTCGGCGATGAGTTCGTCGATCTCCCGCAACGCGCGATCCAACTGTGGCGTGCGAAAGTACGCGACCGCCCGGGCATAGCGCGCGGGAATGCTGCGGTCGCTTTCCGGATAGTCGCGCAGCGTCCGGCCGGGCTGCTGCAGGAAGCCCTTGAGCTTCGCGACCATGCGGTCGTGGCGCGCCTGAAGTTCGGGCGGGTCCTTCGCGTCGGAGAAGCGCGAGCGGGCGATCTGCGCCCTCACGGACTCCATGCGCTCGCGGGTGAGCGGATGGCTGCGCAGATAGGGGTCCTGGCGGATCGCCGCCTGGAGCTCCTGCTGCGACAGGATTTCGAAGAACCTCAGCATGCCGCGCGCCGACTGCCCGGTGCGCTCGAGATACGACATGCCCGCCTGGTCGGCCGCCGATTCCTGGCCGCGGTTGTATTGGAGCAGGTTGCGCTCGGCCAGCGCCGTGCCGCCCAGGATGGCCGCGCCGGCGACCTTGCCGTCGCCCGCCAGCGCCGCGGCGGCGATGCCCAGCAGCATCGAGACGATCGCCGCCGTGGAGGCGGTGGAAAGCGCATCCTGCAGGCGCGCCAGATGGCCGCCCGCGATGTGGCCCGTCTCGTGGGCGATGACGCCGATCAGCTGGTTGGGCGTGCTCGCGCGCAGGATCAGTCCCGTATTCAGGAAGAGGCGCTGGCCGCCCGCGACGAACGCATTGATGCGCTGGTCGTTCACGATGTAGACCTGCACCGCGTCCGGGTCGAGCCCGGCGACGGCGAACAGCGGCGCGGCATAGGCGCGGATGGTGCCCTCGATCTCGGCGTCGCGGATCAGCGACACGCTTCCCTGGGCGGCGGCCGGCTGGGCCGCCAGCGTCAGCGCCAGGAGAGCGCCCAGCATGCGTCGGAGCACCGACCGCCCTATCAACAAGAGGACTTCTCCACGATGGTTGTAGCTAGGGTCGACCGTCGCCGCCGTCAATGCGCGCGCACCGGGGCGATCGGGCGGGCGCGGGCGGCCGTCAGGACCGTGATCGTGGCCAGTCTTTGCGGCGGGATCGTGGCGCTGGCCGGCTGCGGCACCCGCAACGAGCCGATCGGCGCCGTCGCGCCCGTCACGGGCTATTTCGGCTCGGTCGCCACCGACGAACCGCGGGCGACGCTCGCCGCGCGCGAGGTCCTGGCCAACAACGGCGGCGCCGTCGATGCCGCGGTCGCGGCCGCCTTCACGATGGCCGTGACCCTGCCGTCGCGGGCCGGAATCGGCGGCGGCGGCGCCTGCCTCGTCCACGATGCGCGGGCCAAGAAGACGGAGGCGATCGTCTTCCTGCCGCAGCCGACGGTGCTCGACGGCCGCGTGCCGGCGGGCGTGCCGGCCCTGGCCCGCGGGCTCTTCGCGATGCATGCGCGCTACGGCAGGCAGCGCTGGGAGCAGCTCCTCGGTCCGGCCGAAGGCTTCGCGCGGTTCGGCCATCCGATATCGCGCGCGCTCGCCAACGATCTCGCCCGGCACGGCAACCGGCTCGCGGGCGACCCGGAGCTGTCGAAGATCTTCCTCGGCCCCGGCGGGACCCCGCTCGGTGAGGGCGCCACGCTGACGCAGCTCGCCCTGTCGACCGCCATCGCCCAGGTCCGCACGGTGGGGCCGGGCGAGCTCTATGCCGGACGCTTCGCCCAGGGCTTCGTCGAATCGGCGCGGGCCGCCGGCGCGGCGATCACCATCGATGACCTGCGGCAGGCAGTGCCGGCCTGGACGGCGCCCGACGAGACCCGCTTCGCCGACGAGCGGCTGTTCATGCTTCCGGGCCCGATCACCGGCGGCGAGGCCACGATGAGCCTCTGGCGTCGCCTCGCCGACAGCGGCGCCTACCGGCGATCGGGCCCGGCCGCGATCACCGCGGGCCCCGCGTCAGACGAGGGCGCCGACGCCTCGGCCGGGCTGGTCGTCGCCGACCGAGACGGCTCGGCGGTGGCGTGCGTCCTGACCATGGGACGGCCGTTCGGCACGGGCCGCGCGGCCCGTGGCACGGGCATCATCCTGGCGCCGGCCGCCGACCCCGCAGCGACGCGCGCGATGAGTGCGGCCCTCATGATCAACACCAACGTCGACGAGTTCTTCCTGGCAGCGACCGCGGCCGGCGGCGGCGATGCGCCCGCGGCGGCGACCGCGGTCATGGCCGCCGTCATGATCGGCGAGCGCCCGCTCGACAGTGCCTTCACGCTGCGTGCGGGCGACGGGCCGGCCCGCGTCAACATCGTCTCCTGCCCGTTCGGCGCCCCGCGCAAGCCGGAGAGCTGTGCTACGCGCAGCGATCCGCGCGGCGCCGGCCTCGCGGCCTTCCCCGGCCAGTAGCGGAGGCACCGTCGATGGCGCTCAAGGTCGCCGCCCGGGGCGGCATCGCCCCCTTCATCGTCATGGACGTCGTGCGCGCGGCCGAGGAACGGCAGGCAGCCGGCCACGACGTGCTGCACATGGAAATCGGCCAGCCGGGCACCGGAGCGCCGGCGGGGGTCGTCCGGGCTGCGCAGGCGGCGCTCGGCCGCGAGACCCTGGGATACACCGGCGCCTTCGGGCTACCGGCACTGCGTGAGCGCATCGCCGAATGGTATCGTGTGCGCCACGGCATCGCCGTCGACCGCGAGCGCATCGCACTGACGCCCGGATCGTCCGGCGCCTTCGTGCTGGCGTTCCTCGCCGCCTTCGATCCGGGCGACCGGGTGGCGCTCGCCACCCCCTGCTATCCCGCCTATCGCAACATCCTGGAGGCGCTGGGCGTCGTCCCGGTGCTGGTGCCGGCCGACGCCGAGCACGGGTATCAGCCGACGCCGGAGCTGCTCGACCGGGCGGGGCCGATCGACGGCCTCGTGGTCGCCAGCCCGGCCAATCCGACCGGGACCATGCTGAGCGCAGCCGAGCTGTCCGCACTTTATGCATGGTGCCACGCCAAGGGCGTGCGGCTGGTCTCCGACGAGATCTATCACGGCATCACCTACGGCAAGGAGGCGGCGACCGCGCTGGCTGACGGCGACGACGCCATCGTCGTCAACAGCTTCTCGAAATACTTCTCCATGACCGGCTGGCGGCTCGGCTGGATGATCGTGCCGCCGGATCTCGTGCGCTCGGTCGAGTGCCTGGCTCAGAACCTCTTCATCTCGCCGCCCACGGTGTCGCAGGTCGGCGCGATCGCGGTCTTCGACTGCATCCCGGAGCTCGAGGAGAACGTCGCCCGCTACGCACGCAACCGTGCGCTGCTGCTGGAGGAGCTGCCGAAAGCCGGCTTCGACCGGCTGGCGCCGGCGGACGGCGCCTTCTATCTCTATGCCGACGTCGCCCACATGACGAACGACAGCCCGGCGCTCTGCCGCCGGCTGCTGGAGGAGACGGGCGTGGCGCTGACGCCGGGTGTCGACTTCGACCCCGACCGCGGCAACCGCTTCCTGCGGTTCTCGTTCTCCGGCCCCACGGACGCCATCGCCGAGGCGGCCCGCCGACTCATCGCCTGGCGGCGCTGAGCCGCCTCCATCGTATAGAAGAAGGGCCGCCGGTCGCCCGGCGGCCCCTCGTCGGCGACCTGTTCGCGCGCCTCACCACGCCATGGTCGAGGCGACGGCGATGCTCTCCTGGATGTCGCGGACGACCTGGGTCATGGCCTGGCCGACTAGATCCATCTTGCGCAGCTGGGCGATGCGCTCGGCCGCCCGGTCCTGCTCGGCCTCGGTCAGCACGAGGTCCCACAGCCCGGCCGCCTCGACCAGCGTGACCAGCACCACGTCGCGCGGGTCGGGGATCTCCTTGCCGAGGATGAGCTCGCGCAGGCGCGCCTTCACCTCACGCTGCTCGCGGTCGTCGATCACCGGATAGCGGCGGGTGTGGAACACCCAGAGGAACCGGCCTTCCTCCTTGCGCAGGATGCCGCGCGAGACGAGACGCGCCAGCGCCTGCTCGCGCAGGTCGTCGGCATCGCGCGCCAGCTCCTCGATCCAGGCGCTGGTGTTGCGCCCGGCAGGGGCGGCCGCGAGACGCGCGAGCGCACCGTCCAGCAGCGGGTCGCCGGTCGGCTGGCGATTGACGACGCGCAGCTCCTGCAGGTCGCTCTCGATGCGGTCGTGCATCGCGAGGTCCATGAGGACTGCGCCCGCGACGACCCCGTTCATCGCCGAGCGCGGCAGGTCGACCAGACGACCGTCCTGGTCGTCCAGCATGAGGAGGAGGATCTCCTCGACAAAGGTCAGCATCGTTCCTGCTCCTCGGTCTCTGCCCCTCGGGCGCCTCAGACGGTCGCCAGCGCCGCGGCTCGATCCGGATGGATGGCGAAAATGCGGTCGAAGCCGCCGACTTCCAGCACCTCGCGAACGTTCGGCTTGAGGGCCGCCAGCGCGATCTTCCCCTTCGCCGTCTCGACCCGCTTGGCGACCACCAGGAGCGTGCGCAGGCCGGCGCTGCTGATGTAGTCGAGCTGCGACAGGTCGAGGACCATCCGCGCGTGCCCGCGGTCGATGATGCCGATGAGCGAATCCTCGACGAGCTTCGCCGAGCTGATGTCGAGGCGGCCGCTCGGCGTCACCACGACGACACCGTTTTGGCTTTCCTGCTGAAGGTTCATTGGCAAATATCCCCCTGTCGCGGCGGCGCGCAGCCCCACAACCCCTTTGCTGTGTCCGACTGCACTATACTTACATGGCCCGGTCCGCGGAAGCAGATGCACGGCCCGCGCACCGATCGCCCGAACAAGAGGCATGGATGCCCAAGAGCACCTTCCGGCTCGGTTCCTCCGTCGATGAGCTCCCCGCGCTGGCCGCGTTCGTCGAGACCTTCTGCGCCGAGCAGTCGGTGCCCGATCGCGCCGCATTCCACCTCGGCGTGGTGCTGGAGGAAGTGGCGAGCAACGTCGTGCTGCACGGCTTCGCCGACGGCGGCGTCCACGAGGCCAGCGTCACGATGGTCCGCGAGGGCGACCAGGTGCGCGTCGTGGTCGTCGATGACGGCCCGCCCTTCGATCCCCTGCAGGCCGAGGCACCGGACGTCACGGCGGCCCTGATGGACCGCGAGATCGGCGGCCTCGGCGTGGAGATGATGCGCAAGATGACGGACGAGCAGCACTACGAGCGCGTCGACGACCGCAATCGCCTGACGCTGCTCAAGCGCCTCTGAGCGACGCGCGCCCCGATTCCGCGGCGGAACCGGGGCGGGCGCTCCCGATAGCCGTCAGCCGGTCTCGACGAGCCGCTGCCACCAACCCTTGCGGGCCGGACGCGGCGGCGCCTCCGGCGCGGCGGGCGCTGCCACCGGTTCGCTCGGCGCCGGGGCGGGAACGGGCGACTCGGCCGGGGCCGGCGGAACCTCGGCCGCCGCCGGCTCGGGCGCAGCGGCCGGCAGCTCGGCAGGAATCGGTTCGGCAGCAACAGCCTCGGGTGCAACTACCTCGGGCGCGACAGGCTCGGCCGAAGCAGGTGCCGGTTCCGCTCCGGTTGCAGGTTCCGGCTCCGGCTCGGTCGCTGCGGCTTCGAGCCGCGCTGCGGGCTCCACGGTCGCAGCCTCGCTCACCGCGGGCGTCGGCGGCTCCGGCTCCGCCGCTGGCTGCGGCTCGTCGCGTGTGCGCGGCGCAGAGGCGGCGCGCTCCTGATCGGCCTCCAGCTTCTCGAAGAGTGCCGCGACGGCATCGTGCGGCGCAAAGCCGGAGTCGTAGCCGATCGGCGCGCGCCGCGGTTCGCGCGCCGGGCGCGGCTCGAACGGCCGCGAGGCGGGCTCGGCCGGGCGCGGTGCCTCCTGTCGCGGTGCTTCCTGTCGCGGAGGCTCGCCTTCCGACGCCTCATGCCTCGGTTCCGCGGAACCGATATCCGGCTGCTCGCCGGTCCCGGGCGGCGGCACTTCGGCATCGTCGGCAAGGGCGGCACGCGGCTCCGTGCCCTCTGCGCCCTCGTCCTCGCGGCGGCCG
>JBFWXJ010000304.1:0-7985 GCA_050187535.1 Alphaproteobacteria bacterium
GAAATCCATCGTCACCGGCGTGCAGGCGACCTGGCCGTAGAGGCGGCGGCCGCGGCCGACCGCCGCACCGATGTCCGAGAGATCCTGGAAGACGCGCGTCGGATTGGCGTGGTCGTACTGCAATGCCGCGACCATCACCGGCCGGCCGGATTCGGCGGCGAAGGATTCGAGCTGCGCGATCGTCGTGGCGCGGCCCTTGGTCAGCATGTAGAGGCCGCGTCCCGCCTCGCCCAGGGTGCGCACGAGCGCGCGGGTCTCCGCATCCTCCGCCAGGCGCGAGGGCATGGGCACGCCGCCCCATCCGTTGTGCCCCTCGAAGGTCGAGTTCGAGAATCCGACGGCGCCGGCGTCGATCGCCTCGCGCAGCAGCGCGCGCATCGCCGCGATCTCGTCGGCGGTGGCGGCGCGCCGGTTGGCATCCTCGCCCATGACCCAGGTGCGCAGCGACGAGTGGCCGCAGAAGGCGGCCACGTTGGGCACCACGCCCATGCGCTCCAGCGCGTCGAGATACTGCGGGAAGGTCTCGAACTCCCAGCGCGTGCCGGTCAGCAGCGCCTCCAGCGACATGCCCTCGACCTGCGTCAGGTTGCGCAGCGTGCGCTCGCGGTCGGCGGGCCGGCAGGGGGCGATGGTGAAGCCGCAATTGCCGATCACGACGGTGGTGACGCCGAGTTCGGTCGACGGGCTGGCCCACGGGTCCCAGGTGAGCTGGGCGTCGTAGTGGGTGTGCGTGTCGATGATGCCCGGCATCAGGGCGAGGCCGCCGGCATCCACCGTCTCGCGGCCGGGTCCGACGTCGCGGCCGACCGCGGCGATGCGGCCCCCCGTTACGGCGACCGAGGCGCGGAAGGGCGCGGCGCCCGTGCCGTCGACGATCTCCGCGTCGCGGATGACGAGGTCGTGCATATGGCTGGTCCTCCCGGGACGCTCCTTATCCTCCCGGTGCCGACCCGCGGGCCGACCCGGGGACTGCCACGACTCTAGCGGGGGCGGTAGGCCGCGGCGAGTCCCTCCGCTACCGGCCGTTGCGCTCCACCCGCGCCATCCACAGGGTGACGGCAGCGAGGATCACCGCCAGCATCGCGTAGTAGGGACCGAGCGGCATGAGGCCGATGGAGACGCCGGCGGCGACGGGTCCGACGGCCGCTCCCATGTCGCGCCACGTCGCGGTGCGCGACACGGCGATCAGCACGTCGCCGCGGCTGCGCTCGGCGGCGACGATGGGGGCCGTCGTGTCGACGACCGAACGGGTCAGCACCACGATGATCACCCCGGCCGGACCCCAGCCGAGCGCCACGACGACGAGCCCGGCGACGACCGCTGCCGACGAGCCGATGAGCAGGCGCGTGGCGCCCCAGCGGTCGCAGAGGATGCCGCCGACCGGCGCCACCGCGACGACCACGAGATAGCGCAAGGCCCAGGAGAAGCCGGCGGCGAGCAGCGCGTTCTCAGCGTCGGTGCCTTCGCCCAGGACGGCGGCCATCGTCAGCACGAAGCCGCCGTCGACGACGACGCCGAACACGAAGATGTAGACGTCGACCGGCATCGGCCGCGTCCACACCCGCTCCTCGCTGCGCCGGCCGGGCTCCGCCGCAGGCAGCATGAAGGCGAGCGCGATCGCGGGGAGCGAGGCGATGGCGGTCGCGATCATCGCCTCGCGCGGCCCCGCGACGACCGCGAACCAGGCACCGGCCGCGCACGCCGCAGCCAGCCCGGTCTGCCGCAGGCCGCGGCTGGCGCCCATGCGCGCGCCGGCGCGGCCGTCGCGGCCATCGCCCCACGCATAGGCCATCGTCGTCAGGTTGAGGGCCGCGAAGGCGAGGCCCCAGACGACGCGTGCGGCGAGCTGCAGCCACGGGCTCTCGACCAGCCCGTACGTGAAGCTGGAGGCGACGGCACCGACGGCGGCCAGGATCGACAGGTTGCGCGGACCGATGCGCCGCGCCAGCCGCGCCACCTCGCCGTAGAGCAGCACGCGCGCGAAGCGGTTGGCCGAGAGCAGGATGCCGACCCAGGTGAGCGACAGGCCGAAGGCGGCACCTTCGAGCGGCAGCACGACGTAGAGCAGCGCGTCGCCCATGCCCGCGAAGGCCAGCACGCCCGCCGACAGCAGCGTCATCCGCCACGCCGACCCGCTCACGCCCTTCGCCACCGCCGCCCCCGACTCCGTCGCCGCGGGCGGGGAAACTAGGCGCCCGGGCGCCGGTTGTCACAAAAACGTCACTGACCGTCCCGAGCGGCCCTATCGCCGTCCGCCTTCCTCGAAGAAGCGCATGACTTCGGCGACCTCGGCACGGACGAGGTCCATCAGGTGATCGCAGGGGAAGGTCGGCTTGCGCGACTGCAGCCAGTAGGCCTCGAAGACGATCGTCACCGCCGGCTCGAAGCGCTTGAAGGCGATGCGGCCATGGCGCGCGAAATGGGCGGCGAAGGGATCGACCAGCGTCAGGCCCACGCCGGCGTCCACCATCGCGCAGGCGGCGGCCACCATCGGGCATTCGACGATGGCGCGCGGCGCTACTCCGTGCTCGTCCAGCACCTGCTCGACCGCGGGACGCACACCTTCGCTGCGCGCCATCGTGATGAAGGGCTGGTCGGCGAGATCGCCGACGCGCACCACGTCCCGCTCGGCGAGCGGATGGTCCAGCGGGACGGCGCAGAGTGCCGGGAAGCTCGCCACCGTCTCGGTATGGACGCCGGGCACCGCGCTCTTTCGCACCGCGAAGCCGATGTCGACCTTCTGCGACGTGACCCAGGCGATCACGTCCTCGGTGATCCGCGACTGCACGCTGAAGTGATGCTCGGGGTAGCGCCGGTGGTAGGCGCGGATGACCTGGGGGATCAGTGCCAGCGAGACGACCGGCACGGCGGCCACCATGATCGATCGCGTCACGTCGGAACGCAGATGCGAGCAGAAGTCGTTGATGTGGTCGAGGCCGAGGAAGCAGCGCTCGACCTCGGCATAGAGGCGTTCGGCCACCTTGGTCGGCACGATGCGCCCGCCGCGCCGGTCGAACAGCGGCAGGCCCAGCATCTCCTCCATCTCGTGCATGAGATGGCTGACCGCCGGCTGGGTGACGTTGAGCACCGCGGCGGCGCCGGTCACGGTGCCGGTGATCATCACGCTGCGGAACGCTTCGACATGCCGGAAACGTAGATTGGTCGCCATCGCCTCGTGCCGGGTATAGGGGCGGGATGATACCGGCCGCCCGTCAACACCGCGACTGCCTACGCCGGCAGCGCATTGCCCGAGCGTTCGCGTTCAGCCGCCTGAATATTATGCCGCATTACCATAAGTAATACGACAATAACCTCTCTTCCGAGGTCTCGGGGAGTCACGATCGTTGACAGTATCCTTTCAGGTCTTCCATCATCTTCCGCAATAGAAACGCGGCAGGACGGCGGCTCCCGGATCATGGACGGCAGCATCGAGCAGGCGATCGAGATCGGCGTCGACATCGGCGGCACCTTCACCGACGTGGTTTGCGCAGCCCCGGACGGCAGTCTTCGTCTCATCAAGATCCCGACGACGCGCGGCAACCAGAGTGCGGCCGTGCGCCAGGCGATGGAGGAGATGGTCGGCCGCTGGGGCATCCGGCCGTCGTCGGTCGGCCGCTTCGCGCACGGCACCACGGCGGCGACCAACGCGGTGCTGGAGCGCAAGGGGGCCGCGACCGGTCTGCTGACGACCGAAGGCTTCCGCGACGTGCTCGAGATCGGGCGCCAGTACCGGCGCGAGATGTACGACCTCGACCTGAAGCCGGGCGCGCCGACCTTTCTCATTCCCGGCGCGCGGCGCAAGGTCGTACGCGAGCGCATCGGCGCGGACGGCGGAATCGTCGTGCCGCTCGACGAGGATTCCGTGCGCCGGGCCGTGGCGGAGCTGGTCGCCGACGGCGTCGAGACGATTGCCGTCGCCTTCCTCTTCAGCTTCGTCAATCCCGCGCACGAGCGGCGCGTACGGGAGATCGTGGCCGAGATGGCGCCCACCGTCGCGGTCTCGCTCTCCTGCGAGGTGGATCCGGCCTTCCGCGAGTACGAGCGCACCTGTGTCACCGCCTTCGATGCCTATGTGAAGCCGGTGCTGCGCCGTTACCTGGAGGCGATGGAGGCCGATCTCGCCGGTATCGGCGTCCCCGCGCCGCTGCAGGTGATGCAGTCCCGCGGCGGCCTCAGCCGCGCGGCCACCGCCTGCGAGCGTCCGGTGCGCCTCTTCCTCTCCGGCCCCGCGGCCGGCGTCATCGGCGGTGAGGCGGTCGGCCGCATGGCCGGCATCGGCGACCTCGTCACCATCGACATCGGCGGCACCAGCAGCGATATCGCGCTCATTACCGGCGGCCGGCCGGCGGTGCGCAACGAGGGGCTGATCGACGGCTATGCCGTCCGCGTGCCCATGGTCGACGTCAACGCCATCGGCGCGGGCGGCGGCAGCATCGCCTGGATCGACGGCGCGGGCGGGCTGCGTGTCGGCCCGCATTCCGCCGGCTCCGAGCCGGGCCCGGCCTGCTACGGCCGCGGCGGCACCGAAGCGACGGTGACCGACGCCTCGGTCGTGCTCGGCTACATTGACCCCGCCTATTTCGCCGGCGGCAACCTGAAGCTCGATCCGGCGCTGGCGCGCAAGGCGGTGGAGGAGACGGTGGCCGGGCCGCTCGGCCTGACGCTGGAGCAGGCGGCGACCGGCATCCACCGCGTCATCAACGGCCAGATGGCCGAGGGCATAAGGCTGGTCTCGATCCGCCGCGGCATCGACCCGCGCGGCTACACCCTGGTGCCGCTCGGCGGCGGTGGCGGGTTGCACGCGACCGCGCTCGCCGACGAGCTCGGCATGAAGCGGGTGCTGGTGCCGCTCTACCCGGGCGTGCTGTCGGCCTGCGGCCTGCTCTCGGCGCCGACCGAGCACGAGGTCTCGACCGGCTTCCACCGCGTGCTGCAGGAGACCCGCGTCGAGGACATGGCCACGACCTTCGCCGAGCTCGACGAGCGCTGCGGCCGGCTGATGGCGGGCGAAGTGCTGGCGCAGCCGCCGCAGGTCCGCCACTTCGCCGACCTCTGCTATGTCGGCCAGTCCTACTACCTGGAGATCGCGGTCGACGAGCTCGGCCCCGGGACGCTGGCCGCCATGCATCGCGATTTCCTGGAAGCGCACGACCGCATCTACGGCCACGCCTCGGACAGCCCGGTGCGCATCGCCAACCTGCGAACGGTCCATCGCAGCGATGCGGGCCGCGACCTGCTGGCCGCTCCCTATGTCCCCAAGGCGGGGCCGGCCCTGAAGGGGCGGCGCCCGATCCTGGTGCCCGACGTCGGCGAGACGCTGGAGGCGACGGTGTGGGAGCGGGCGGCGCTGCAGCCGGGCACGGAGATCGCGGGGCCGGCGATCATCGAGCAGATGGACACGACGACCCTCGTCGGTCCGGGCTGGACCGGCCGCGTCGAGGCCGACGGCAATCTCATCCTGACCTCTCGCTGACGGAGCGATCCATGGCACTCCGACCGGTCTCGGGCATCGACCCGATCACGCTGGAAGTGGTCCGCAACAAGCTCGACGGCATCGCCAACGAGATGGAGCTGACGCTGCTGCAGAGCTCCTTCTCGCCGATCGTGAAGGAGAGCATGGACGCGTCCGCCAGCCTCTTCACCATCGAGGGCGAGACCTTGTCGCAGGCGATCGCCATCCCGGCGCATCTGGCCTTCCTCATCCCCTGCGTCGGCAACGTCATCAAGTGCTTCCCGGTCGAGACGATGAAGCCGGGCGACGCCTATGTGATGAACGACCCCTATGCCGGCGGCACGCATCTGCCGGACCTGGCGGTGGTCATGCCGGTCTTCGCCGGCGACCGGGTGATCGCGCTCAGCGCGACGATGACCCATCACCAGGATTTGGGCGGGATGCAGCCGGGCTCGGTGCCGACCAACGCGACCGAGATCTACCAGGAAGGCGTGCGCATCCCCGCGCTCAAGCTGCGCGACGCCCAGGGGTGGAACGAGACGCTCGTCGCCATGCTGAAGCTGAACGTGCGCATTCCCGACGTCTTCATGGGCGATCTCAACGCCCAGGTCGCGGCCTGCACGATCGGCGCGCGGCGGGTCTCCGCGCTGGCCGAAGTCTACGGCGACAACCACCTGACGGCCCTCTTCGCCGAGCTGCTCGACCGCTCGGAGACGATGACGCGACAGGCGATCGCCAAGCTGCCGCAGGGCACCTTCCGCTGCGTTGATTTCCTCGACAACGACGGCATCGACCTCGATCGCCGGGTGCGCATCGAGGTGGCGGCGATCGTCGACGGCGACACCATCACCTTCGACTTCACGGGCACCAGCCCGCAGGTGAAGGGGCCGATCAACTGCGTGCCGTCAGGTGCGAAGGCCGCCGCCTACTACGCGGTACGCTCGCTGACGGGGCCGCAGATCCCGACCAACGGCGGCTGCTTCCGCCCGGTGAAGCTGGTGCTGCCCGAGGGCAGCCTCGTCAATCCGCGCGAGCCCGCCCCGGTCAACACCCGCACGCTGACGATCAAGCTCGCGTCGGCCTGCATGATCGGCGCATTCCGCGAGGCGATGCCGGACCGGCTGCCGGCGTCGGACGCGGTCGACATGCACGCGGTCGTCTGGGGCGGGGTGCGCAGCGACGGACGGCGCTACGTGGTCAGCGAATGCATCGGCTCGGGCTCGGGTGCGGCCGCCCATCGCGACGGCATCGACGTGGTCGAGACCGACGTCACGAACTGCATGAACCTGCCGGTCGAGGCGCTCGAGCTCGATTGCCCGATCCGCGTCCATCGCACCGAAGTCAGGCCGGACTCCGGCGGTGCCGGCCTCTATCGCGGCGGCCTCGGAATCGTGCGCGAGTACGAGGTGCTGGACGGCACCGTGGCGCTGACCCATCGTGGCGAGCGGTTCTATTCGACGGCACCCGGGCTGGCGGGCGGCGAGCCCGGCGCCTCGGCGATCTCGCACATCGTGCGCGCCGACGGCACCGTCGAGGTGATCCCGTCGAAGCGGGTTTGCACGCTCGGCGCCGGCGACCGCCTCGTCGTGGAGACGGCGGGCGGCGGCGGCTACGGCGACAAGCGGACGCGGTCGGAGGCCGCGATCCGTGGCGACGTGGCGAACGGCAAGGTGACGCCGGAAGCGGCACGCGCCGTCTGGGGAGTATCGTAGGCAATCCGCAGGACAGGAGGGACATCCGAAATGTCGAGAATCACGCGCATCGCCGCGCTGGCCGCCGGCCTGCTCGGCGCCGTCGCGGCGTCCGGTATCGCCGCGGCGCAGCAGGTGAACTGGAAGATGCACCACATCTGGGTGCCGGCGCGCTCCGAGGCGAAGCTGTTCGACAAGTTCGCCGAGCGCATCGCCGAGAAGTCGGGCGGCCGCTTCAACGTGAAGGTGTTCGGCGGCGGCACGCTCGGGCTCAAGGACGTCGACCTGATGCGCTGGCTGCCGGGTGGCTCGGTCGAGATGGCGGCGGTCTATCCGGGCTACCTCTCGCGCGACGCGCCGGACCTGGCCAGCCTCTACGTGCAGGGGGCGATCATCAGCGACAAGGAGCACTTCAAGGTCATCCCGACGCTGATCGAGCTCTACCGCAAGATCTACGCGAAGTACGACATCCCGGTGATCGGCTTCCTGCAGCCGCCGCTCTACCTGGAGTCGGTCGTCTGCCGCGACCAGCCGATCCAGACCATGGAGCAGCTGAAGGGCAAGAAGCTACGCGTCTGGTCGAAGGACATGGTGCAGAGCTTCAACAAGCTCGGCGTCGCCGCGCAGATCGTGCCGCAGAACGACCTCTACCTCGCCATGCAGACCGGCGTCGTCGACTGCGCCATCTACGGGCCGTCGTCGATGAAGACGATCTCGCTGCAGGAAGTGGCGAAGTTCTCCAGCTACCTCTATCCGCTGGCCGGCGCGCCCTACGCGATCATCGCCAACAAGCGGGCCTGGAACGCGCTGCCGCCGGATCTGCAGGCGGTCGCCAAGGAGGC
>JBFWXJ010000305.1:0-7961 GCA_050187535.1 Alphaproteobacteria bacterium
CTCCGCCGGGAGAGCGGCAATCTCCAGGAAGAGCTTGCGGCGGCTCGCCGCGGCGAAGGTCTCGAACCCGTCCGCCCCGACCATGAACGCGCCCGGCCCGCCGATGACGCAGCCCTCGTAATACGCGTCGAGGTCTTCGAGGTTGGGGAATCCGGCGGTGTTCGGCCGGTCGTTGAGGATCGGCAGACCGTTGATCGTCACCCCCTGGGCGAGCGCCGCCTCGCGGGCGGCGAGCACGTTCGGGCCGTCGTTGTTCGGGCCGTCGCCCGATATGTCGATCACCCGCCGCTCGCCGACATGGCCGGCGGCGCCGAACAGCGGCAGGGCGAACTCGATCGCGCCGCTGATCGACGTGCTGACGCCGGTCGCGATCGGGGCGGCCGCCAGACGGCCGGCGAAGCGCTCGGCGCTCTCGCGGTCGGCGATGACCTGCCAGTCGGCGACCATGCGGCGGTGGCGGTAGCCCGCCCATTCGATATAGGCGACGGCGATGCGTCCGATCGGCCCACCGCGGATGGCGGCGATGACCTCGGGATCGACGAGCGCGGCGACGTAGCCCTCGCGCTGCAGCTTCGCCTCGTCGCGGTCGATGGACCCCGAGACGTCGACCGCCAGCACCAGCTCGAGGTCGACCGCCTCGGCCGTTGCCGGCGTCCCTGCGAACAGCAGGGCAGCAAAGGAAAGGATGCCCACAAGGCGTGCCATCCACAGATTACAGCCGAGCCGTCGGCCGCCCGCAATCCGGCTTGCGCATGCCCGCCCACCGGGTCATGGGTGGCGTAACCGAACAGAGGGATAACCCCGCCATGCACCGCTTCCTGCTGCCCGTCATCATGCTGGGCCTCGTGGCAATCGCCGCGATGGCGGCCGGGGCCATCTGGACCGGCATCGGCGACATCAGCATCGGGCTCCATGGCTGGATCGCGCTCGGCCTCGGCGTGTTCTTCACGCTCGCCATCGGCGGCGGGCTGATGGCGCTGGTCTTCTATTCGAGCCGGCGCGGCTACGACGACCTCGACCGGGACCGCGATGGCCGAAGCTAAGCCGTGGGGCTGGCTCGCCGCCGACGACGCTACCCTCCTGCGCAAGACGTTCCGTGACCTCGTGCAGCACCGGCATGTGCCCGAGGGACTGGCGGTCATCGAGGAATATCGCACCCGCCAGCCCGAGCACCCCATGGTGCGCTGGCTGGCCGCCTGGGGCCCGGCGGTGGCGCGCGACTGGACCGCAGGGTTCCCTCCCGCTTCGTTCGATCCCGCAGCGGAGGCGGCGCCGATCGGCGATGCCGAGCTCGAGATCGTCGTCTGGTTCGCCGCCTGCCCCGAGGGCATGACCGGCGGGAAGCTGGGCGGCCCCGCCGGCTCCGCGGAAGCCTACATGGCGCTGGTGCGGGACTGCTTCGCCACGGCCCGGCGCGCCGCGCCGGCGATCCGCACCGTGCTGCTGACGGACGAACGCACGGTCGTGCCCGACGACGTGGGTGCGGACGCCGTCCGCCGCTCCGCCGTGGCGCCGGAACACCTCATGTTCGAGCGGATGCGCGCCTATCGCGGTCATCTGGCGGCCACGGGTCGGGCGGGCATCGTCTTCGTCGATCCCGACGTCCTCGTCTGCCGGTCGCCTGCCCTTGCGTTCGACCGGCCGCACTCGCTCGGGCTGACCTGGCGCAGCGACCCGCAGACGATGCCGGTCAACGGCGGCGTCATCTTCGCCAGGCGAACCCCCGGCGCGCTCTGGCTGCTCGACCGCGCGCTCGGGTGCTACGCCGCCATGGCCGACGACCCGGTGCTCGGGCCGGCCTTCGCGCGCCTCAACGGCCTGCCACTGCGCGCCTGGCATGGCGACCAGGTGGCGCTGGCCGCGATGACGGGCTGGCGCCGCTTCGCCTCGCAGGCACCCGCGCCCCGCACCTTCGGCGCTGGCACGACGATCGCGCTGCTGCCGGACGACCCGTTCAACTTCGCGGTCGAGCAGGGCGCGACGATCGACGACGCGGCGCTGCGCCGTCGGGTCCTCGTCCACTTCAAGGGAGCGGCCAAGGCGCTGGCGCCGTCCCTCGCGGCGAGCCTCCTGGGACGCCAGACCGTCGACGGCGGCCGGCCGGAGCGATAGAACCGGGCATCAGGATTTCCCGACGAGGCACCCCCGAATGACCGACGCCACCGCCGACGATGCCGTGCTCTATCAGTCGCGCGACCGCGTCGCGACCATCACCATCAACCGGCCGGCCAAGGCCAATGCCCTGAACCAGGCGGTCGCCGACGGCCTGGCTGCGGCTTTCCGGCGCCTCAACACGTCGGACGACCGCGTCGGCATCGTCACGGGTGCCGGCGCCAAGGCCTTCTCGGGCGGCGCCGACCTCGATGCGCCGCCGGAGCTGCGCCGCTTCATGCCCGGCGTCGGCATCGAGGTCGAGAAGCCGCTGATCGCCGCCGTCTCGGGATGGTGCGTCGGGGGCGCCGTGGTGATCGTGCAGATGTGCGACCTCTGCGTCGCGACCGAGGGCGCGCGCTTCATCTATCCCGAGGCGAAGCTCGGCTTCACCGGCGGCCTCATCAGCTCGCTCGCCGCGCGCATCCCGCACAAGATCGCCATGGAGTTCATCCTGCTGGGCGAGACCCTGACGGCGCAGCGCGCCTACGAGGCGGGCTTCGTCAACCGCGTGGTCCCGGAGGGGCAGCACATCGCCGCCGCCGAGGAATGGGCGACCAAGCTCGCCGGCATGGCGCCGATGGTGCTGACGACGCTGAAGCGCTTCGCCGGCGAGGTCTTGCCCAAGGGGCCGACCGAGCGCGCCGGCCGGGCGCTGCGCGAGACCGAGGCGGTTTGGGCCAGCGACGATTTCCGCGAGGGCCTGGCCGCCTTCCGCGAGAAGCGGCCGCCCAGCTACGACGGGCGCTGAGCCGCAGCCAGTTCCGCCAGCGCCTCGGCATCCGACATCTCGCGCGGCAGGGCCGGAGCGACCGAGAGCGCTCTCGCCAGCAGTGCGCGATAGGTATCCCGCGGCACCTCGATGGTGCCGAAGGACGCGAGGTGGCTCGTCACGAACTGGGTGTCGAGCAGGCGGAACCCGGCCGCGCGCAGGCGTGCGACGAGATGGACGAGGGCCACCTTGCTGGCATCGGTCTCGCGCGAGAACATGCTTTCGCCGAAGAACGCGCCGCCGATATGGACGCCGTACAGGCCGCCGACCAGCGTGCCCGCGCGCCGGCATTCGACGCTGTGCGCATTGCCGCGCCGGAACAGCCCGAGATAGAGCTCGCGGATCTCGCCGTTGATCCACGTCTCGCGACGGCTCTGCGTGCGCTCGGCGCAGCCGGCCACGACGGCGGCGAAGTCCTGGTCGACCGTCACCTCGAACGGATTGTTGCGCACACGACGCGCGAGCCGGCGCGGCAGGTGGAAGCCGTCGAGCGGCAGGATGCCGCGCTGCTCGGGGTCCACCCAGAAGATCTGCGGGTCGTCGGCACGCTCGGCCATGGGGAAGAGGCCGACCGAATAGGCCCTCAGCAGGATTTCCGGCGTGAGCCGGCTCATTCCCCGGGCGGGTCCGCCCCCGGGCGCTGGCTGCTGACGAAGCGCTCCAGCCAATGGACGTCGTAGCGCCCGTCGAGGAAGTCGCGGTTGGTCAGCAGCCGGCGGTGCAGCGCGAGGTTCGTCTCGATGCCGCCGATGACGAACTCGCCGAGCGCCCGGCGCAGGCGCATCAGGCATTCGTTGCGGGTGACGCCGTGGACGATCAGCTTCGCCACGAGGCTGTCGTAGTTCGACGGCACGACGTAGCCCGAATAGAGGTGCGAATCGACGCGCACGCCGGGCCCGCCCGGCGCGTGGTACTCGACGATGCGGCCGGGTGACGGCAGGAAGGTCTCCGGATGCTCGGCGTTGATCCGGCATTCGATGGCGTGGCCGGCCAGCCTTACGTCGCTCTGGCCGTATCCCAGGCTGCCGCCGGCGGCGATGCGGATCTGCTCGCGCACGATGTCGATGCCGCTCACCATCTCGCTGATGGGATGCTCGACCTGCAGGCGCGTGTTCATCTCGATGAAGTAGAAGGCGCCGTCCTCGTAGAGGAACTCGAGCGTGCCGGCGCCGCGATAGCCGATCTCGCGCACCGCGTCGGTCGCAAGTTGCCCGATGCGCTCGCGCTCGGCGGCGTTCAGCGCCGGCGACAGCGCCTCCTCCAGGATCTTCTGGTGGCTGCGCTGAATCGAGCAGTCGCGCTCGCCCAGGTGGACGACGCCGCCCTGCCCGTCGCCCAGCACCTGGACCTCGATGTGCCGGGGCTGCGACAGGTACTTCTCAAGGTAGAGCGCGTCGTTGCCGAAGAACGCCTTCGCCTCGGCGCGGGCGATGGAGAAGGCGGTGCGCAGCTGCTCGGGGTCGCGCGCGACGCGCATGCCGCGCCCGCCGCCGCCGCCCGCCGCCTTGACGAGCACCGGATAGCCGACGCGCTCCGCCGCCTCCAGCGCCGCGTCCACCGTGGCGACGGCGCCGCCCGAATCGGGGACCGTCGGCAGGCCGAGGCGGCGCGCGGCGTCCTTCGCCTGCACCTTGTCGCCCATCAGGCGGATGTGCTCCGGCGTCGGGCCGATGAAGGTGAAGCCGTGCTCCTCGACCATCGCCGCGAAGTCGGCATTCTCGGCGAGGAAGCCCAGCCCCGGATGGATCGCGTCCGAGTTGGTGATGGTGGCGGCCGTCAGGATCGCCGGCACGTTGAGGTAGCTCTCGCGCGGCGACGGCGGCCCGATGCAGACCGCCTCGTCGGCGAGGCGCACATGCATGGCGTCGGAATCGGCGGTCGAGTGCACGGCCACCGCCTGGATGCCCATCTCGCGACAGGCCCTGAGGATGCGCAGCGCGATCTCGCCCCGATTGGCGATCAGCACCTTCTCGAACATCGGCGCCGGCGGCCCGCCGCTACTCGACGACGGCGAGCGGCTGCCCGTATTCGACGGGCGCTCCGTCGTCGACCAGCACGGCACGCACCGTGCCCGGCCGCGGCGCGGTGATCGGGTTCATCACCTTCATCGCCTCGACGATCATCAGCGTCTGCCCCGCCCCGACCCGGTCGCCCGCCTTCACGAAAGTCGCCGCTCCAGGCTGCGGCGACAGATAGGCGGTGCCGACCATCGGCGACTTGATGGTGCCCGGGAGCTCGGCCGCGGGCGCGGCCGCGGCGGCGGGCGCCGCCTCCGTCGAGGCGGCGGCGACCGGGGCCGACGCCACGGCGGCGGCGACCGGGGCCGGCGTCCGCGCGACGCGGATTCGCATCTCGCCCGCCTGCGCCTCGATCTCCGTCAGCCCGGTCTCGTCGAGGAGACGGGCGAGCGTGCGGACCAGATCGGGATCGACCAACGTCTGACCGCGCTTCATTGCGCGGCTCCCGCGGCCGGGCTGAGGACGCCCGCGATCGCCTCGACCGCCAGCACATAGCTCGCCACGCCGAAGCCGCAGATCACGCCGACGGCGACCGACGAAATGTAGGAGTGGTGGCGAAACGGCTCGCGGCGGAAGACGTTCGAGAGATGGACCTCGATGACCGGCAGGTCGGTCGCCTTCAACGCGTCGTGGATCGCGAGCGACGTATGGGTCAGCGCACCCGCATTGATGACGATGCCGGCGGCCGTGCCGCGCGCTTCCTGTATCCAATCGACCAGCACGCCCTCGTGGTTCGACTGGCGAAAATCGACGTCGAGGTCGAGCGACCCCGCACGCTCGCGGCATGCCTCCTCGACGTCGCCCAGCGTGTCCCTGCCGTAGAGAGCAGGTTCGCGCACGCCGAGCAGGTTGAGGTTGGGGCCGTTCAGAATCAGGATCGTCGGTGCGCTCAATGTCGGGCGTCCGGGTCCGGGTGGGGGCGGCCCTTATAGCACGCGGACTCGTGCCCGCAACGCATGGGTCAGCCCTGCGCGGGCGCGCCCGGGACAGGCCACCGGAAAAAATGGGGCCCGCCCACAAATAGCTCTTTCCATCGGGTGCGCTTCGCTTATATAGCGCCCTTGCGCAATCGCACGTGCCCCTGGCTGTTCCAGGACAAGCAACGACGTTAGGCGTACTTCCCCCGTCGGCCCTCCGGGCAGCGGTCAGTCAAGAGGAGGTAGCGATGTTCGCTGTTTGCCGAGGAGCGGCGCCGCGTACCCTCGCGTCGTCCGACACTCAGTTCATTACCGCCTGCCGTCGGACGACCCTCGTCGTCACGCTGCACGAACATATCCTCCCGTCGAGTATGACCGCGTCGCGGCTCTGATACCGCGCGCGTACCGGGTCCGCTCCGCCGGACCCCTCTCCGAAAGACTTTCTTCGTAGAGCTCGTCCCGCCGATCAGCGGGGCCTAGTCGACTTCGGCTGGGAGGCCGTATCGATGACCGAGAAGATCCGCCGGTTCCTGCGGGACCGGCAGCCTGCGACCCCATGCGTCGTCGTCGACCTCGATGTCGTCGCCGAGAACTACGACCGCCTGCACCGCCTCCTGCCGCGGGCCGAGATCTACTACGCCGTGAAGGCGAACCCGGCCGCCCCCGTGGTTTCGCTGCTGGCCGACAAGGGCTCGTGCTTCGACACGGCCTCGATCTTCGAGATCGACCTGTGCCTGGCGCAGGGTGCGACGGCCGAGCGCCTGTCGTTCGGCAACACGATCAAGAAGCAGTCGGACATTGCGGCCGCCTTCGCGCGCGGCGTGACGCTGTTCGCCTTCGACAGCCAGGCCGAGCTGGAGAAGCTCGCCAAGGCCGCGCCGGGCGCCCGCGTCTTCTGCCGCGTGCTGATGGACTGCGCCGGCGCCGAATGGCCGCTGAACCGTAAGTTCGGCTGCGAACTCGACATGGCGCGCAACCTCATGATCGAGGCGCGCCGCCTCGGGCTCGACCCGTACGGCCTCTCCTTCCATGTCGGCTCGCAGCAGACCGACCTCGAACAGTGGGACATCGCCATCGGCCGCACGGCGATGGTGTTCACCTCGCTGAACGAGGCCGGCATCGAGCTGCGCATGCTGAACATCGGCGGCGGCTTCCCGGCGCATTACCGCCGCGAGATTCCGCAGATCGAGGCCTATGCCGCGGCGATCAACCGGGCGATGGACAAGCACTTCGGCAACCGCATGCCGCAGCTCATCATCGAGCCCGGCCGCGGCATGACCGGCGACGCGGGGATCATCCAGAGCGAGGTCGTGCTGATCTCCGAGAAGGGCTACGGCGAGAAGCGCCGCTGGGTCTTCCTCGACATCGGCAAGTTCGGCGGCCTCGCCGAGACCATGGACGAGTCGATCCAGTACCGCATCCGCACGCCGCACGACGGCACCGAGACCGGGCCGGTCGTGCTCGCCGGCCCGACCTGCGACAGCGCCGACGTGCTGTACGACAAGGCGGACTATCGCCTGCCGCTGTCGCTGGCGATCGGCGACAAGGTCGAGATCCACGCGACCGGCGCCTACACGACGAGCTACTCCGCCGTTGGCTTCAACGGCTTCCCGCCGCTGAGGGAGCACTACATCTGAGACCGGGACGCCGTGCCGCCGAAAGGCGGCACGGCCGATTTCAGGGTGGCACGATGTCGGAGCGGCCGTAGCAGGAGGTCCGCCACGATCGTCAGCCCGCGATCCTGCCGTTCATCAGGAGCTGGCCCGCGACGATGAGCGCGGCGGCGGCGACGCGGCGCGTGCCCATCGCCTCGCGCAGCAGGACGACGCCGATCAGGGCGGCGAACAGGACCGAGCTCTCGCGCAGCGCGGCCACCAGGGCCAGCGGGGCGACGCTCATCGCCCAGATGGCGATGCCGTAGCTGGCGAGCGAGACGAGACCGCCGCCGATGCCGCGCGCCCAGCTTCGCGTCGCGTAGCGGCGCACCGCCTCGGGCCGGGTCGCCAGGGCATAGAGCGGGACCCAGGGGATGTGGAGGGCGAAGAGCCAGGCAGTGTAGCCGAGCGGATCGCCCGACAGCCGACCGCCGATGCCGTCGGCGAC
>JBFWXJ010000306.1:0-7944 GCA_050187535.1 Alphaproteobacteria bacterium
AGCCGGCCGGCTACGACGTCGAGGTGGCCGAGCTGATGGCCAAGGACCTCGGCATCAAGCTCGAGATCGTGCCGCTCACCGGCCCCAACCGCATCCCCTTCCTGCTGACCAACAAGGTCGACGTCGTTGTCGCGACCTTCGGCATCACGCCGCAGCGGGCGCTGTCGGTCTCGTTCTCCAATCCCTACGTGGCGCTCAGCCTCGTGGTGCTGGGACCCAAGGGCAAGGCGATCACCAATGCCGCCGAGACCAAGGGCTTCCGCGTCGGCGTCACCCGCGGCACGACGCAGGATCTCGACTTCACGCGGCTGGCGCCGGAAGGCTCGCAGATCATCCGCTTCGAGGACGACGCGACGACGACCGCCGCACTCCTTTCGGGTCAGGTCGACATCATCGCCACGGCCGACCTGCTGGCGATCGAGATCGCCAAGCGCAATCCGGCCAAGAACCTCGAGATCAAGTACACGATCCGGCTCTCGCCCGGCGCCATCGGCGTGCGCCGCAACGAGCCGGACCTCCTGCAGTGGGTCAACACCTTCGTCTACTTCCACAAGCTGAACGGCGACTTCGCGCGCCTGTTCGAGAAGTGGGCCGGCTACAAGATGCCCGAGCTGCCGGTGTTCTGACACTGTCGAAGGAACGGGGCGGCGGCCACGGCCGCCGCCCGTCGCATCCCATGACGTCACCGATCTTCACCGACATCGACTACGGTCGCGAAGGCCGGCAGGTGGGCTTCCTTCACCTGCCCTGGTCGCCGCACGGCGATGCCTGGGGCTCGATCCCCATTCCGGTCGCGGTGATCCGCAACGGCGAGGGGCCGACCGTCGTCCTCATGGGCGGCAACCACGGCGACGAGTACGAGGGGCCGATCGTGCTGGGCCGCCTCATCCGCGATCTCGATCCCGGTCGTGTCCGCGGGCGCCTCATCTTCCTGCCCGCGATCAACCTGCCTGCCGTGCGCGCAGGCGCGCGCGTCTCGCCGGTCGACGGAAAGAACCTCAACCGCTGCTTCCCGGGCGATCCGCAGGGCAGCGCCACCGACCAGATCGCGCACTACGTCGACAGCGTGATCTTCCCCATGGCCGACGTCTTCATGGACCTGCATTCGGGCGGCTCGTCGCTCGACATCATGCCGAGCGTGATGATGCAGCGCCCTGATGATGCCGGCCTGCGCCGCCGCACGCTGGATGCCGTGCTCGCCTTCAACGCGCCCCTGACCGTGGTCATGGACACGCTGGGCGAGCGCCGGACCTCGTCGGCTGCCGCACTCGCCCGCGGACTCGTCGTCATCGGCTCCGAGCTGGGCAGCGCCGGCGCGGTCTCGCTGGACGGGCTGGCGGTCTGCGAGCGCGGCGTGCGCAACGTGCTGCACCACGTGGGCGTCGTGCCGCTCGATGCATCGCCCGAGCGCCGGCCGTCGCGGCTCATGCGGATCGTCGGCGCCGACAGCTACGTCTTCGCGCCGGCCGACGGCCTGTTCGAGCCGTTCCATCCGCTGGGCACCCGGGTCGAGAAGGGCCAGCCGGCGGGGCAGGTCGTGTTCCTGGACGACCCCGGTCGCGCACCTGTCGTCGCCCATTTCCGTCGTTCGGGCTTCCTGTTCTGCCGCCGCGCGCCCGGCCGCGTCGATCGCGGCAACGGCGTCTGCGTGTTGCTGAACGAATACGAGGAATGAGCGGCGACGCCGCCAAGCGCCTCGTCGCGGAGGCCGGCGCCGGGCTGGTGGAGACCGGCATGGTGGTCGGCCTCGGCAGCGGCTCCACGGCGGAGCTGATGGTGGCAGCGCTCGGCGCCAGGCTCCGGGCCGGCCTCACGATCGCCGGCGCCGTGCCGACCTCGCGTCGCACCGCCGATCTCGCGCAGGCCCACGGCATCCCGCTGGTCGCACTCGACACGCATCCCACGGTCGACCTGACGCTGGACGGGGCCGACGAGGTGGCGCGCGGCACGCTCGATCTCGTGAAGGGGCTGGGGGGCGCCCTTCTGCGCGAGAAGATCGTCGCTGCGGCGAGCCGGCGCCTCGTCGTCATGGTGGACGAGAGCAAGCTGGTCGACCGTCTCGGTACCCGCGCGCCGGTGCCGGTCGAGGTCGTGCCCTTCGGCTGGCCGGTGGCCGAGGCCGGGCTCCTGCGTCTCGGCGCCCGCGCTGTCCGTCGCCGCCTAAGGGCGGACGGCGCCGACTTCGTGACCCCCGACTTCGTGACGGACGAGGGCAATCTGATCGCCGACGCCGATTTCGGCCCGATCGCCGACCCGGCCGCGACCGAGCGCGCGATCCGCATGACGACCGCCGTCGTCGACTGCGGCCTCTTCGTCGGCCGGACGGATCTCGTGCTGGTCGGGACGCCGCGCGGGGTCGAGCGGCTGCCTACCGGTTGATGCAGCCGACGCGGGTCACCGTGCGGGCACCCATGGCCCAGGCGCCGAACTGCGGCGCGCGCTCGGAATCGACGCGCACGCCGAGCGGCGGTGCGGTGCCGGGGCGATCGGCCGCTCCGAGGCGGGCCAGCATGTCCTGGATGGTCTCGGCCGAGGCGGCATAGAATCGGCCGCGGCGATCGGTGGCGGCGACGGCGACGCCGATGATGCGGCCCTCCGCGTCGACCACCGGGCCGCCGCTGATGCCGCTGAGCGGGCCGTCGCCGGGAGGGGTGCGGCGGCGCTCCGACCAGGCGGTGACCGACGCCTCGCCGCGCATCCGGCCGGTGAAGCCTATTCGTCCGCGGCCGAGAAGCTCTCCCTCGACGGTCGATGGCACGCTCTTGGGGTATCCGACGGCCCACGCGGCCTGACCGAAGCGCAGGGTGGTGGCGGAGACGGGCAGGGGAGGCGGCCCGCCGCGCGTCGCCAGCACGGCCAGGTCGGTCTCGGGGTGGAGCGCCACGACGCGGGCGGTGATCCAACGCTCATAGGCCTCGATCCGCACCTCGCGGCAGCCCTCGACGACGTGGCGTGCGGTCAGCCACACGCCGCGCGCGTCCAGCGACGATGTGGTGCCCTGGGCATCGCCGGCGCGCTGCGGCACGTCGATGACGCCGCGCGGATCGGCAGCCGAGGGCGGTGGCAGCGGCCGCGACGGGAAGGTGTCGGGCGGCGGTCCCGGGGCGCGAAAAGCCTCGGGCACCCCGCGGCGCGGCTGCGGGAACTCCGACGGCTCGCCGCGCAGGAAGATCGCATGGACGATGGCAGCCGCCACTGCGAGCCACAGCAGCGACCGGACGAGGCGGCCCATGGCGAAATCAGCCGCCGACCGCGGCGGCGTTGATGAGGGCGACCGCGAGCTGGACGCTCGCCAGGACCCAGGCCGCCCCCTGTTCGTCCTTGGCGATGGCGTCCGGCAGCCGCTTCAGGGCGAAGGCGACGAGGGCATAGGCGGCGAGCTGCAGGACGAGGGCGACGACGCCCCAGACGATGATGTCCCAGACCGCGACGGATCGCGCCATGCAGGCGGCCAGCGGCAACGCCAGGCCGATCACCGCGCCGCCCAGCGCGATTCCCGCGGCGGTGTTGCCGGCACGCACCATCGACACCTCGCGGTAGGGGGTAATCGTCACGTAGAGCAGGATTCCCACCCCCAGCATCGCCAGCGTGACTCCCACATGGGCGAGAAACACCGGCAGGCTCGCCAGCAGGTTGTCGATGAACGGCATCATGACGGCTACCGCAGAGCAAGAGTCGGGACCCCAGCCTAGCAACGAACTGCCCGTGCCGCGAAGAGCGGAAACCTTCCCCTGCGGTCGGCGTTGACGACGGGGAACGCAACCAGGGGAGTGGCGACGATGGCGACCTTTATCCTCACGGAAGCCGGCGATGTGACCTTTGCGACCGACGATCCGGACGTCATGATCGGCCTCGGCGGTGACGACCTGCTCGCCGGTCTCGGCGGGAACGACACGATCGACGGTGGCACCGGGACCGATGCGATCTTCGGCGGCACCGGGTCCGACCAGCTCGAGGGTGGTGCCGGCGACGATCTCGTCGCGGGCGGCTTCGACAACGACACGCTAACGGGCAGCGCCGGCTCCGACGTCATGTTCGGCGAGAACGGCGACGACCGCGTCTTCGGCGGCGACGGCGACGACGTGCTGGCCGGCAACCTGGGCGTCGACCTGATCGGCGGCGGTGCCGGCAACGATGCCGGCTTCGGCGGCCAGGGCAACGATTCGCTCTATGGCGAGACCGGCAACGACACGCTGACCGGCGATCTCGACAACGACACGGTCGACGGCGACGGCGGCAACGACATGATCTACGGCGGCGCCGGCAGCGACGCGCTGGCAGGCGGCGACGATGCCGACACGATCTATGCGGGCCAGGGCGCTGACACCGCCTGGGGCGGTGCCGGCGACGACGTCATCTGGGGCAACAAGGGCAACGACGTGCTGGTCGGCGATGCCGGCGAGGACACGTTCGTGATCATGCCGGGCGACGGCCAGGACACGATCTTCGCCTTCGACGGCTCGGCCGACGTCATCGACATCAGCGCCTTCGGCTTCGACAGCTACACCGACTTCGTCTTCTCGGTCGGGGTGGCCACGGTGGCCGGCGGCATCGAGGTCGACTTCGCCGGGGACGACAAGCTGACGATCAACGGCAGCGGCGTGCTGAGCCCGGACTTCTTCATCCTCTGATCCTCCCCGCCGGCGCCCGCGAGAAAATCGCGGGCGCCGCGCGCGGATCGGGGTAACCTCGGGGCCTGCACCAACCGTCGCCGGAGCCCCGATTGCCCCGACCCGCACGCTCCGTGCTCGTCGATCTCGACGGCACCCTGACCGATTCCCGCCCGGGGATCATCGCCAGCTATCACGCGGCCCTGCGCCTGCTCGGGCACGCGCCGGACCCGGCGGTCGATCTGACCTTCGTCATCGGGCCGACGCCGGAAACGGCGATGGCGCGCGTGCTGGCACCCTATGGCGACGACCGGATCGCCGAGGCGGTGCATGCCTATCGCGACTACTACGGGCGCGAGGCGATCTTCGACGCCTTCGTCTACGACGGCATCCCGGACGCTCTCGACGCGCTGCGCGAGACGGGTGCGGCACTGTACCTCGCGACCGCCAAGCGCACCGTCTTCGCCCGCCGGGTGCTCGACCATTTCGGCCTGGCCGGGCGCTTCGCCGGCATCTACGGGTCCGAGCCGGGCGGCGCCTTCGACCACAAGTCCGATCTCATCCGCCATGTCCTGGCGACGGAAGCCATCCCGCCCGATTCCGCCGTGATGGTCGGCGACCGCGAGCACGACGTGTCCGGCGCGCGGGCCAACGGCATCCCCGTGATCGGCGCGCTCTGGGGGTATGGCGGCAGGGCGGAGCTCGAGGCGGCCGGCGCCCGCCATTTCGCCGGCGCTCCGGCGGAGCTGCCGCGGGCGGTCGATACGGCCCACGCCGAGCGGTGACCGCCTATCGGGGGCCGGCGCACCAGGCCCGCCACATCGCGCGCCACGCGGACTCGAGCGCGGGTACGAACAGGCGGCCGTCGACCAGCGGCGTGGCGGCTATCGCCGCCCGCTGGCTCGCGCGGGCGCGGGTCGCGCCGTCCGGGTCCGTGGCCAGCGCCGTCGCCGCCGCCACATAGGCGTCGGCGTCCGCGGCGATCCATTCCGTCCGTCCAAGGGTCGTCAGGTACCCGGCGGTCTGGCGCGCGACCATGCGATCGCCCGCGAGGGTGATCACGGGCACGCCCATCCACAGCGCCTCCACCGAGGTCTGGCCGCCGGAATAGGGGAACGGGTCGAGCGCCACGTCGACCTCGCCGTAGCGCGCCAGCATCTCCGCGTGCGGCGAGCGGCCTTGCATGACGATGCGATCGGGTGCCACGCCATGGGCGGCAAATCGCGCACCGACCGCCGCGGCCACGGCTGGATCGCCCAGCGGCTTGGCCTTCAGCAGCAGGCGCGCGTTCGGCACGGCGGCCATCACGCGCGCCCACAAGGCGACGACGCCGTCGTTAACCTTGGCGAGGTTGTTGAAGCAGCCGAAGGTCGGCGGCGCGCCGCGCGTCATGGGCGGCGGCACGACCTCGGGCGCGTAGGGCGGCGGGGTCCAGCACATGGCGCCGACCGGCAGACGCACGACCCGCTCGGCGTAGAGGTGGTCCTCGCCGGGCGGCACCTCGACGCCATCCGTCACGAGATGGTCGATCGCCCCGAGGCCGGTCGTGTCGATCCAGCCGATCCAGCTCGCCTGCACCGGCGCCGGCCGCCGCGCCATCACGCGCAACCGATGGCCCATGGTGTGGCCCGCCAGGTCGACGAGGATGTCGATGCCGTCGGAGGCGATCTGTGCGGCCAGCGCCTCATCGGAGAGCGTGGCGACCGGCCGCCAGCGGTCGACGAGGCCGCGGATCGTCGCCGTCACCTCGTCCTGGGCCCGGCGGCTCGAATAGGCGGTGACGTGGAAAGACCCGCGGTCGCGGTGGAGGAGCGCCTGCTGCAGGAACCAGCCGACGGGGTGCCGGCAGAGGTCGGGCGAGAGATAGCCCAGGCGCAGCGGCCGCTCCGGGTCGCGGTCGTGGCCGGCATGATCCCGGCGCGGCACTGCCGCATGACGGACGGCCCAGGCGCGATGCCCCTCGGCCAGCGTCGTCGGCGTCTGCCGCGGATCGTAGTGCAGCGCCAGCAGCCGGTTGCTGGCGAGCGCCCAGTCGTCGGGGGCGGCCGTCGCCGCCCGCTCCATCTCGGTCAGCGCCTCGGCGACGGCACCGGTCGCGAGCAGCGCCTGCGCCAGGTTGTTGGGTGCGTCGGCGTGCAGCGGGTCGGCCGCCAGGGCCGCGCGGTAGTGGCCGATCGCCTCGACCAGGCGGTTCTCCTCCTGCAGGTCGCAGGCGAGGTTGTAGTGGGCCTGGGCGTGGCGCGGGTCGAGCGCGATGGCACGCCGCTCCGCCGCGATCGCGCCGGCCCGGTCGCCGGCCAGCCCCAGCGCCAGCCCCAGGTCGACCAGCAGCGCGGCGGTCGGCCGCACGGCGGCGGCACGCTGTATCAGCTGCGCCGCCGGCCCGGGGTGGCCGGCGCGCAGCGCCACCATTCCCAGGCCGTACAGGGCGGCCGCATCGCCAGGCCGGCGGGCGAGCAGGGTCCGATAGAGCTGCTCCGCCTCGGCCAGCCGGCCGGCGACGAGGGCGGCATCCGCCGTCGCCGTGTCGCCGCCCTGCCGCCGCCGTTCGTGCCGGTTCATCGCCCGGCAGCATCGCCGAGACCTCGGCGGGCCGCCAGCACCACGGATGTCAGGACGCCATCGCCGCGGGCGCCGCGGCGGTCGCCGCCAGTGCCGACCCGGCGCGGAACCACGCCACCTGCCGGTCCGAGTAGGAGTGGTCGAGCACGATGATCTCGGCCGTGCCATCCGGATGGGTCACGATCGCCTTGACCGGCTGGCCGGCGGCGAGCCGGTCGACGCCGACGAGCGCGATGCGGTCGTCCGCCCCGATGCGCTCCCAGTCGAGCGGGTCGCGGAAGGTCAGCGCCAGCAGGCCCTGCTTCTTCAGGTTGGTCTCGTGGATGCGCGCGAAGCTGCGGGCGATCACCGCGATGCCGCCCAGCAGGCGGGGCGTCAGCGCGGCGTGTTCGCGGCTGCTGCCCTCGCCGTAGTTGGTGTCGCCCACGATGACCCAGGCGATGCCGGAGTCGCGCCACGACCGCGCCGTTTCCGCGAAGGTCCGCACCGTGCCGGAGACGGGGTCGCGCGCCCGCCCGACGCCGCCCGCGAACGCATCGACCGCGCCCGCCAGCAGGTTGGCGGAGAACTTCTCCAGATGGCCGCGATAGCGCAGCCACGGGCCGGCCGGCGCGATGTGGTCGGTCGTCGTCTTGCCGCGGGTCTTGGCCAGCACGCGCAGCCCCTGCGGGTCGCCGCCGGTCCACGCCGGCCAGGGATGCAGCGCCTGCAGCCGCTCGCTCGCGGGATCGATCGCGATCGCGATGCCGCGCCCGTCGGCGGGCGGAGCGAC
>JBFWXJ010000307.1:0-7943 GCA_050187535.1 Alphaproteobacteria bacterium
CCCAGTCGCACAAGCCCCGGATGACGTCGAGGTTATGCTCGATGATGCAGATCGTCTTGCCCGCCTGGGCCAGCCGCCGGACGATCGGGAAGATGCCCTCCATGGTCCCGGGATCGAGGCCCGAAATCGGCTCGTCGAACAGCAGCACCTCTGCACCCGTCGCCAGCAGGCGGGCGATGACCAGCAACTTCTCCTCGGCATAGGAAAGGTTCTCGGCCAGCTCGCCCGCCTTGCCCTCCAGCCCGACGAAGCGCAGCACCGCCATGGCGCGGCCGAGATTGTCGCGTTCCTCGCGGGCGACGACCCAGGGCAGGAAGTAGACGGCGAGCAAGGCGTCGCCGCGTTGGTGGGGCAGCGCCACGCGGACGTTGTCCAGCACCGTCATCCGGCGGAAGAGCTTCAGGTCCTGGAACGAGCGCGCCATGCCCGCGCGCACGATGGCGTGCGGCGAGCCGCCGGAAACGACGCGGTCGCGGAAGCGCACGGTGCCGGCGGTCGGCTTGAGGAAGCCGGTGATGAGGTTGAAGGCGGTGGTCTTGCCGGCACCGTTCGGCCCGATCAGCCCGGTGATGCGGCCGCGTTTCAGGTCGATCGCGAAGTCCTGCACGGCGACGATGCCGCCGAAGCTCTTCATCAGCCCGCGGCCCTCGACGGTGACGGTGCCGTCGGCGGGCGCGGCCGGCGCCAGGTCGCCGAGGCCGGACGTGGCCCCGATGGGCGGCACGCGTGCGCGGCGCTCGTCATGCTCCGGCAGCAGCCCCTGCGGGCGCAGGCGCAGCATGAGGATGAGGATCACGCCGTACAGGATCTGGCGCAGCTTGTCGGCGATGTCGGGCGGCAGGTCGACGAACTTCAACAGCTCGGGCAGCACGACCAGGATCGAGGCGCCGACCACCGATCCCGCGAGGTTGCCGGTGCCGCCGAGGATGACCATCGCCAGGATGTAGATCGTCGTCTCGATGGTGAACGAGACGGCGCTGACGAAGGCGATGTAGTGGGCGTAGAGCCCGCCCGCGACCGCCGCCACACCGGCCGAGACGGCGAAGACGATCAGCTTCATCGCCACGACGTTCTTGCCGACCCCCTCGGCGGCCGCCTCGTTCTCGCGCATGGCCCGGAGCGCCCGGCCGAAGGGCGAGGCGCCGAGCCGCCAGGCGACCCAGAGCGAGAGGGCGGCGACCGCGACGGCGAGCGGCAGGAAGCGGCCGGCGGTGTCGAGCGGCGTGCCGAAGAGAATGACGCGCGGCACGTTGCCGATGCCCTGCGTCCCGCCCGTTAGCGACGTCCAGTTCAGCATCACCGCGACCGCGATGACCTGGAGCGCGAGCGTGACGATGACGAGGTATTCGCCGCCGACGCGCAGCGCCGGTAGGGCGATGGCGAGGCCGACGAGGGCGGCGATGACGACGCCGGCCAGCAGCGGCCAGGGAAACGGCAGTCCCCATGTCGTCGCGATGATCGCCGTCGCGTAGGCGCCGACCCCGAAGAAGGCGGCGTGCGACAGCGCGAACAGGCCGGAGAAGCCGATCAGCAGGTTGAACGACCCGGCGAGGATGGCATAGAGCGCCACCATCACCAGGATGTGCAGGAGGTAGTCCAAGGCTCAGCGCAGCCGGCGGCCGAACAGCCCGCTCGGGCGGAACAGCAGGATGAGGAAGAGGACGACGAAGGAGATCGTCGACTGCCACTCCGTCGCGATCTCCCACATGCCGACGTTCTCGACGATGCCGACGGCATAGCCGCCGATGACGGCGCCCTTGAGCGAGCCGATGCCGCCGACGACGACCGCGACGAACGCCATGAAGACGGCGATGAAGCCCATGTGCGGCGTCGCCCCTTCCTTCATCAGGATGAGGACGGCCGGCACCGCGGCTACCGCCGAGCCGACGGCGAACGCCATGATCGAGACGCGCACGGTGTCGATGCCGATGACCTGCGCCATCTCGCCGTTGTCGGTCATCGCCATCAGCGCCTTGCCGTGGCGCGAGAGGCGCAGGAAGAGGGCGAGCGCCACGGCGACCGCCGCCAGTGCCGCCACCTGCCAGAGCTGGATCGACGTCACCACGACCGGCCCCCACAGGAAGATGTCGGGGCTGAGGCCGGGGATGACCTTGGTGTCGGTGCCGAAGACGATGCCGATCGCGTTCTCGAGCGTGATGAAGAGCCCGAGCGAGGCGATCAGCACGACCAGATGGCTCGATCCCTGGCGCTCGAACGGCCGGTAGAGCCAGAGGTAGCTGGCGACGCCGACGATCGCCGCCACCGCGACCCCGGCCGGGCCGGCCAGCCACAGCGGGAGCCCGGCCTTCGCCGTCGCCCAGCAGCCATAGGCGCCGACGGCGAAGATCGGGCCGAACGCGAAATGCGTGATCCGCGTCGGCCCGAAGATCAGCCCGAACCCCACGCCGAGAAGGGCGTAGTGGCTGCCGTTGACGATGCCGTTGGCGAGAAGCTGGAGGACGAGGTCCATCGCCGCCGCGCCCGCGGACGAAGGGAGGGGCTACTTCACCTCCACGAACTTCTGGAAGACGCCCTTGCCGCCCTCGACCTTGAAGAGGCCGACGCGCTTCTGGGCGACGCCGTTCTCCTGGAAGGTCATCTGGCCGCCATAGACGCTGTCGACCTTGGGGTTCTCGTAGAGCGCCGCCTTGAGGCGCTCGCCGTTCAGGTAGTCGCCGCCCTTCTTGCGCGCGCGGCCCGCCAGCTCGGCGATGAGATAGACGCCCTCGTAGTAGTTGGCGGCGTAGAACTCCGGCGCCTGGCCCCAGCGCTTCTCGTAGGCTTCGGCGAAGCGCTTCGACCAGGGTTGGTCGTCGGATGCCTTGAAGTAGTCGTTGAGATAGAGGAAGCCGTCGCCGGCGGCGCCGGCGATCTGGGCGTCGTTGGCGGTGAACTCGACGCCGATCAGCGTCTGCTTCATGCCGAACTCGCGCAGGCGCTTGACCGCGAGGCCCGCCTCGGGGGCGAACAGCCACAGCCCGACCACGTCCGGATTGCCGGCGCGCACCTTGGCGACCTGGGTGTCCATGTTGGTCGAGCCCTGCGGCACCGCTTCCGTCGCGACGATCGTGCCGCCGCCCTTCTTCCAGACGGGGTCGACGGTGGCGACGATGTTGTCGCCGACGTCGTTCTTCCAGTGGAGCTGGCCCATCCGCTTCAGCCCCATCTCGCGCGCCACCTGAAGGGCGCCCAGCGCCAGGTCCGAGGCGAGCGAGCGGTTGTGGACGATGTATTTCGAGGCGCCGATCATCTTCACGCCGACGCCACCGCCGTTGACGAGGAAGATGTTGTTCTGGTCGGCAATGGGCGCGATGCCCAACGTCGGGCCGGTGAAGGACGTCATCACCGCCTTGACGCCGTGGATGCTCATCAGCCGGTTGATGGCGGCGACGCCCTCGGCGCCGCCCGCACCCTTGTGGTCCTCGATGACGGCTTCGAGCTTGATGCCGTCGACGCCGCCCTTGGCGTTGATCTCGTCGACGGCCAGCCGCATGCCCTGCGACATCACCTGGCCATACCAGCTCGCCTGGCCGCTCATGGCGAAGATGGCGCCGATTTTGATGACGGCCGGATCCTTGGGCGGCTCCTGCGCGGCAGCCGTGCCGGCAAGCACGAAGGCGGCCGTCGCCGCCACGAGTGTCGTGAGCTTCATGACGTTCCTCTCCCGTGTCGCCAGCGGTTCCAGGCGCCGTTTGATCGGCACATACCGCTTGGTATGTTTGCGCACAGCGTGCCGAAGGCTCCGGGGGATGTCAAACGGTGCGCGGCAGGTCGGGGAGGGTGCGGCATGAAAATGAAGGGTGAGGCATGAGGACGATCCGCATCGGTTCCGGCGCGGCATGGTGGGGCGACCGTATCGAGCCGGCTGCCTGGAACGCCGAGCGCGGCGACCTCGACTGGCTGGTTTTCGAGACGATGGCGGAGGCGACGGTGTCCGCCGCCCAGGTGAGGAAGCGCCGCGACCCGGCCTTTCCGGGCTACGACACCTATCTCGACGACCGCATGGCGGCCGTGCTGCCGCACTGCCTCGCCGGCCGCGCCCGCATCGTATCGAACCAGGGCTGGATCGCGCCCGAGGCGGCCGCCGACCGCGTCGCCTGGTGGTGCGCCAAGCTCGGCCACCGCGGCGTCCGCGTCGCGGCCGTCGATGGCGGCATGCTCACCGACCGTATCGCCGATCTCGCCGACCGGGTCCTGGAGACGGGCGCACCGATCGGTTCGCTCGCAGGATCGATGGTGTCGGCCGAGGCCTATCTCGGCGCGGAGCCGATCGTCCAGGCGCTGGCCGAGGGTGCCCGCATCGTCGTCACCAGCCGCGTCGCCGACCCGTCCTTGTTCCTGGCGCCGATGATCCACGATTTCGGCTGGCGCGCCGACGACTGGGACCGCCTCGGCCAGGGCTCGGGCATCGGCCATCTCTTGGAGTGCGGCGCCCAGGTGACCGGCGGCTACTTCGCGGACCCCGGCTACAAGGACGTGCCGGACCCGTGGCATCTCGCCTTCCCGATCGCCGAGGTGGCGGAGGACGGCGCGGCCGTCGTGACCAAGCTCGCCGGCACCGGCGGCGTCGTCGACCGGCGGACGGTGAAGGAACAGCTCTTCTACGAGGTCCACGACCCGGCCGCCTACATCACCCCCGACGTCGTCGTCGACTTCACGACGACGCGGCTGGCTGAGGACGGTCCGGACCGCATCCGCGTGACGGCGATCGGCGGCAAGCCGCGCACGCCGACCTTGAAGGTGTCGATCGGGCTGCAGGAGGGCTTCGTCGGCGAGGACATGTTCTTCTACGCCGGCCCCGGCGCGCTCGACCGGGCGAAGCTGGCGCGCCGCATCCTGGAGGAGCGGTTCCGCTACGTGCAGTTCGCCGCCGACGACCTGCGCATCGACTTCCTCGGCGTCAACGCCATCCACGGGCCCGCCTCGCCGGCGCCGGCGACAGAGCCCTACGAGGTGGCACTGCGCGTCGCGGCGCGCACCCGCACGCGCGAGGAGGCAGCCAAGGTCGGGCGCGAGGTCGATGCGATGGCGGTCTCCGGCGTCGGCATGACCGGCAAGCGCGTGCCGCACCAGGATCGCGTGCGCGAGGTCATCGGCGTGTGGTCGGCCCTGGTGCCGCGCGAGGCCGTGCGGCCGCGCATCACGTTGCGGGAGAGCTGAGATGCGGGTGCAGCTGCGTCGGATCGCTCACGCCCGCTCGGGCGACAAGGGCAACGTCTCGAATGTCGGCGTCTTCGCCTACGACGATGCCTTCTACCCGTTCATCCGCGACCAGCTCACAGCCGAGCGGTTCGCAGGGCGCTACGCCGGCGTCGTGAAGGGCCGCGTCGACCGGTATCCGGTCGACGGCCTGGCGGCGATCAACTTCGTCGCGCACGAGGCGCTGGGCGGCGGCGTCTCGCGCAACCTCTGCCTCGACAACTACGGCAAGACGTTGGCGGCGGCCGTGCTCGACATCGAGATCGAGATTCCGGACGCGCTCGCGCCGCTGCTGCGCGGGTCGGGGAATTAGGGTCGCCAGAATCCCCGGGTTCTCGCGGGCGCGCTTGCACAGCCGCTCGTGCGTCCCTCGACGTTGCGCGGGATGAGGAGGTCATCGCGCTGCCCGACGGCCACAGCCCGGGCTACCGCGCTCCGATGGCCGACGACAACACGGGGCGGTGCTCATCCCGAGCAATGTCGAGGGACGCAACCGCGCTCGTTCCGGCCACTGCCGGCGAACCCAGGCTTCGTGTAAGCTGCCATCCCCGTGATCGCCGATCCCTGGTTCTACGCCGTCGCCGTTCCGGCCCTGCTGCTGACCGGCATCTCGAAGGGTGGGATCGGCGCTGGCGCCGGAATCCTCTCCGTTCCGCTGATGTCTCTGGTGATCCCGCCGACCCAGGCGGCCGGCATCATGCTGCCGCTGCTCTGTGCGATGGATCTGGTCGGTTTGTGGCGCTATCGCGCCGCGCACGATCGTCGCCGGCTCACCTTCCTGCTGCCGGCCAGCATCGTCGGAATTGCGCTCGGCACCGCGACCTTCGGGCTCATCCCGGAGGCGGGGGTCCGCGTCATCATCGGTGCGATCGCCGTCGTCTTCGTCCTGCGTCACTGGATCGGCGTGCTGACGAAGGGGCGCCACGAGGGACGGGCGCCCGGTCCACGATCGGGCGCGTTCTGGGCGGCCATGTCGGGCTATACGAGCTTCGTCGCCCATGCGGGCGGCCCGCCGCTGTCGGTCTACCTGCTGCCGCAGCGGCTGGACAAGACGACGTTCGTCGCCACCACGGTCGTGTTCTTCGCGGTCGTCAACTACGCCAAGCTGGTCCCCTACTGGGCCCTGGGGCAGCTCGCCGTCGGCAACCTCGCGACCAGCCTGGCACTGATGCCGCTGGCGCCGGCCGGCATGGCGCTGGGGTTCTGGCTGCACCGCCGGATCGATGCGCTGCTGTTCTTCCGCATCTGCCACGGCCTCCTGCTCGTGACCGGGGGCAAGCTGCTGTTCGACGGGCTGCGGGCGCTCCCATGACGGACGCGATCTCGGCTGCCGAACGCGACCGCCGCAGCCTGATGGTGGGCGCCGGCTTCGCCCTGCTGGCGGGCATCGCCTTCGTCGCGATGGACACGCTCGGCAAGGTCCTGGTTCAGCACTTCTCGTTCATGCAAATCACGTGGGGCCGCTATTTCTTCCACATGTTGCCGCTGGTCCTTCTGCTGGCCGTGCGTGGCGAGCTCGGCAAGGCGCGCACGCGGCGGCCGGCCCTCCAGCTCTTTCGCTCCGTGCTGATCTTCTTCTCCAGTGCTGCCTTCGTGCTCGCGCTGCGCTACCTGCCGCTGGCGGACGCGGTCACCATCAACTATTCGAGCCCGCTGCTGGTCACGGCGCTCTCGGTGCCGCTGCTGGCCGAGAAGGTGGGCTGGCGGCGCTGGGCCGCGGTCAGCGTCGGCTTCATCGGTGTCCTCGTGGTCATACGACCGGGCATGGAGGACATTCATTGGGCCGTATCGCTGCCCCTCATGACCTCGGTCGCGATGGCCTTCTACAACATCACCACACGCATGCTGGCGGCGACCGACGACCCGCTGACGACGATCTTCTACACGGGCGTCGTCGGCACCGTCGTGGCGACCTTCGTGGCTCCCTTCGTCTGGACGGCACCCGGCTTCTGGGGCTGGGTCGGCCTCTTCAGCATCGGCTTCATCGGCTTCGTCGGGCACCTCGCCTATATCCACGCATTCTCCTATGCGCCGCCCTCGTTCCTGTCGCCGCTGACCTATATGGGGCTGGTGTGGGCGACGCTGGCCGGCTGGAGCCTATTCGGCCAGCTGCCCGACCTCATGACCTTCGTCGGCATGGCCATCATCGCCGGCAGCGGTCTCTATATCCTCTATCGCGAATCGGTCCGGCGTCGGGAACGCCGGACATGACGGAAAGGAAGAATGCCATGGGGAAGATCGCGACCATCATCGCCGGCGCGGCGGCGGCAGCGGCCATGCTCGGCACGGCCCACGCCGCTTCGGCGACGGCCGACATCGTGGGTGCCGGCGGCAAGAGCCTCGGCAAGGCGACCTTCACCGATGCGCCGACCGGCGTCCTGATCCGCCTGGAGTTGCAGGGCCTGCCCGCCGGCTACAAGGGCGTCCATCTGCATGCGGTCGGAACCTGCGAGGACCACGACCACGGCTTCGTCGCCTCCAAGGCGCACATCAATCCGGACAATCGCAAGCACGGCCTGTTGAATCCGGAAGGGCCCGATTCCGGCGACCTCCCCAACGTCTATGTCCACAGCGACGGCAAGGCGATGGCCGAGCTGTTCACGACCGCGGTGTCGATATCCCAGCGCGCCGGCAAGGCGACCTTGCTCGACGCGGACGGGGCCGCGATCCTTGTCCATGCCAACCCGGACGACCACACGACGCAGCCGATCGGCGGCGCCGGCGCCCGGGTCGGTTGCGGCGTG
>JBFWXJ010000308.1:0-7936 GCA_050187535.1 Alphaproteobacteria bacterium
CGCTGGCCCTGGGCGTCCATGTCGCCGAAGGGGCGACCGTCGAGGCGGGCCTGGCGCAATGGGAACGACAGGAACGTCCGCTGACCGAGTACACGCAGCGGGTCTCGTATTGGTACGGCAAGATCAACGATCTGCCACCCTTTCTGCGTACGCCGATGATGCTGTGGTGCGGCCGGTGGAAATGGGTGGTCGGACTGCGGCAGAAGCCGGCCAATCACAACCCGACCGGCTATATCCCTGCCTGAGTGGCAGTTTTCCCATACGGCTGTAAAGTTCCGATGACATGATTATTCACTTTAAGGACACGGGCGGGCGATTGTTGATCAATTGATCGAAATGCTGATCGGGTGATCGGACTTCGCCTGTCCTGTCCGATGCTGCCCTTATGGGGCGAAATCGCTTGGTTATGGGGCGCGAGAAGGTCTATTGCTGTCTCTAGTCCGACTCAACGCGGACGAGGACAGGGGAGCGATGCGCGCCGTAGCCGCCCGACAAGCAGTTGCACCCGTTGAGGACAATGCGGTCCGCCGCCTCAGCGATCGCGCCTACGACGCCGTGCGCCGCATGATCATCGACGGGACCTTGGCCCCGGGAGCCGCGGTGAGCGAGCCAGAGCTTTCGCGCCGTCTCGACTTCGGCCGCGCTGCCGTTCGCGCCTCGCTGCTGCGCCTGACGCAGGAAGGTCTCGCACGGCCGGTGCCGCGGCGGGGCTATATCGTCAGCCCGCTCACCATCCGCGATGCGCGCAACATCATGGACCTGCGACTGCTGCTGGAGCCCCAGGCGGCGTTCCTGGCGGCAGGCCGCGTCGAGGCCTTCGCGCTGCGCCGGCTGGAGAAGGCGTTCGCCGCCGGCTACGACCCGTCGCAGCCGCGGTCGCTGGACGCGCTGCTGGCCGCCAACCGCGAGTTCCGCGTCGCGATCGCCCGCGCATCGGGCAACCAGCGCCTGGCGGCCATCGTCACCGACCTGCTCGACGGGATGGAGCGGTATCTGCGCCTCGGCCTGCTCGTCCGGAACCGCAGCGACGAGCTGCAGTCCGGCCAACGGCAGCTCACCGATGCGCTGGTCGCCGGCAACGGCGAGGCGGCACGGCGGATCGCCGCGCAGCAGATCGAGGCGACGATCGAGATGGTGATGAAGGCGCTGATGGCGCGCGAGGATATACTGAACCATCCGCTCATGGCTTCGTGAGCGGTCCTGCCGTCTACCTCGCGGGCCCCGAGGTCTTCCTTCCGCACGCGCGGGAGATCGGGGCGGCGAAACGGCGTATCTGCGCCGCGTACGGCCTGACCGGCCTGTTTCCGATCGACGACGAGCGGCCGGCGACGACGGCGGCGGCCATCTTCGCCGGCAACCTCGCTCTGATGCGCCGAGCCGACGCCGTCGTCGCCAACCTGAGCCCGTTCCGTAGCCCGGGAGCGGATCCCGGAACTGCTTTCGAGGCCGGTTTCATGAGCGCTCTCGGGCGCCCGGTCTTCGCCTACTCCAACCTTCCTGGCTCGATGCTGGAGCGGATGCGCGCGTCCGGCGCGGCGGTCATGGCCGACGACGGCACCTGGCGGGATGCGGATGGCCGGTGGATCGAGGATTTCGGGTTGGCGGACAACCTGATGCTCGCCGTCGCGGCCGACGTGCTCTCGCCGGCCGAGCCGTGCCCGCTCGACGACCTCACCCTGTTCGAGGCGTGCATCCGGCGCGCGGCCGCACTGCTCCGCTGATCACTCCGACGCGCGGCGGCGCACCCGCATGTCGAGCAGCAGCAGCAGACCGGTGATCAGGACGAGGACCGCGGCGACGGCGGCCATGGTCGGGTCGAGGTGCTCGTTGATGCCGTCCCAGATGCGCCGGGGCAGGGTGAAGATCGCGCGGCTGGCGATGAACAGCACCAGGACCAGCTCGTCCCAGGAATGGATGAAGGCGAAGATCGCGCCCGAGATCACGCCCGGCAGGATGCTGGGCAGGATCACCCGCCGGAGCGTGTAGGGCACCGAAGCACCGAGGTTTCGCGCCGCCTGTTCCAGCCGCGGGTCGAAGCCGGCCAGCGACGTGGACACGATCACGACGACGTAGGGGATGCCGGTCACGCCATGGGCCAGCATCACGCCGAAATAGCTGTCGAGCAGGTCGAGCTGGACCCATAGCCGGTAGAGGCCGAGCGCGTAGACGATCGTCGGCACGATGATCGGCACCAGCATCAGCACCCGCACGAGCTCGCTCCAGCGCGACCCGATGCGCCAGCAGCCGATGGCGCAGAGCGTCCCGGCGACGACCGAGATCACGGTGGCGCCCAGTGCGATCACGAAGCTCTGGCCGATCGAGGACGCCCACTCCGCGCTGGTGAGGAGGTTGGCGTAGTGGCGCAGCGAGATGCCGTCCTGCGGCAGCGAGAGGTAGCGCTGGTCGGTCAGCGAAACCGGTACGACGATGGTGATCGGCAGCACGAGGAAGAGGACGATCGCCCAGCCGAGCGAGCGGGTCGAGCGGGCGGCGCCGATGCGCGATTCGTCGGCCATGGCGCTACCCCGCACCGAACAGGCGCTTCAGGTCGACGACGCGGGCGAGTGCGGCCAGCAGCAGGAAGATGAAGATGACCAGGCTGGTCGCCAGCATCGTGCCGAGGCCCCAGCGCAGCAGGTCGAGGATCTGCAGGCTGATATATTCGGCCACCATCAGCGTCTTGCCGCCGCCGAGGATGGCGGGAGTGACGAAGAAGCCGAGCGAGAAGATGAATACGAGCACGGTCGCGCCGATGATCCCCGGCAGGCTCTGCGGCAGGAACACCCGGCGGAAAGCGTAGAGGCGCGAGGCGCCCAGCCCGCGCGCGGCGGCGACCGTCCGCATGTCGATGTCGCGCATCCCCGCATAGAGCGGCAGCACCGCGTAGGGGATCATGTAGTGGACCATGCCGACGACGATGCCGAACTCGTTCCAGATGAGGGCGAGCGGCTGGTCGATCAGGCCCGCGTCGCGCAGCGTCGTGTTGATGAGACCCTCGCGGGCGAGCAGCGTCACCCAGGCGAAGGCGCGGACGAGCACCGAGATCCAGAGCGGGACCAGCACTCCGAGGAACAACCAGCGCTGGACGCGGGGGCTGGCGTGGACCAGCACATAGGCGACGACATAGCCGAGCACCACCGTCACCGCCGTGGTGATGACGCAGATCCGCGCGGTCGTGATCAGCGTCCGCCGGATCGAGAGGTTGGTGAAGAGCTGGACGTAATTGTCGAGCCCCGGCTTCGGTTCGGTGACGCTGATCCACAGCACCTGGACCAGCGGATAGAAGTAGAAGGCGGCCATCAGCAGCGCAGCCGGCGCCACCATCGCCCAGTAGGCGGTGTACTGGTCGATCGCGAAGAACCGGCGCCTGCGAGGGGCGCCGGCTGCGGCCGCCGTGGTCATGTCAGGACGAGATCAGGTCGAGGAACTCCTGGGCGAGCTGTTCCTGGTTCTGCATCCACCACTCGCCGCCGAACTTGATTTGCCGGGCGAGGTTCTCGGGGGCCGCCGGGTTGGCGCGGTTGGCGTCGCCCTTGACCAGCGCTGCGGCGGCGGGGTTGGCGGGGCCGTTGCCCATGCGGTCGAGCAGCAGCACCTGGCCCGACGGCTCCTGCATGGCGTTGATCGCACGTGCCGCCCAGGCGGCGCCCGCCGGCGGCGCCTTCGGCACGATCCAGATGCCGGGCTGTACGATGGCCTGGGCGAAGGTCCATTTGATGCGCCCGCCGGTATCGCGCTCCAGGATGTTCGCACGGGTGTGCCAGAGCAGGCCCATGACGCACTCCCCGGTGCGCATGAGCTGCTGGCTCTCGGCGCCGGAGTTCCAGTAGAGCGAATCAGCCTTGATCGAGCCGATCTTGGCGAGCGCCCGCTTCTTGTCGATCGGGTAGAGCTTGTCCGGCGCCACGCCGTCGGCGATCAACGCCGGCTCCAGCATGGCGAGCCCGGTGCGGCGGAACATGCGCTTGCCCGGGATCTTCTTCACGTCGAAGAAGTCGGCATAGGTCGGCGTCCCCTGGATCTTGGATGAATCCCAGGCCAGCACCGTCGAGAAGTAGTAGTTGATGACGCCCCATTTGTAGGCGAACTGGGGATCGAGCTTCGTCTTGTCGACGATCGTGTAGTCGATCGGCTCCAGGTAGCCGGCCTCGCCCAGCTGGTACGCCTGCCCGACGCCGGAATCGACGACGTCCCAGATGACTTTCTTCGCGTCGACCATGGCCTTGATCTTGCCGGTCGTGGGGCCGCTGCCGTCGATCACCATCTTGACGCCGTGCTGTGCCTCGAAGGGCTTCGCGAAGGCGTCGGTGAAGGCGGGGACGGCGTCGCCGCCGAAGTTCGCGAGCACGACCTCCTTGGGCTTGGCGCCCTGGGCGGCCGCGGTGCCGGCCAGCAGGCCGGAGCCCGCCAGCGCGGCGGGCGCGATGCCGAGGGCAGCGAGGCCCTTCAGCATGGACCGCCGGTCGATGCGGCCGGCCGCCAGCTCGTCCCGCAGCAGCTCGGCGCAGTCCTGGGCGAATGTCTGCTCTTCGCGCATGTCCTTCACTCCCTGTCGTTCAGTTGGCGACCGTCCCGCGAGTGGGCCCGTCGTCGGCGACGATGACCGAGGCGTCCGCATCCCATCCGAGATGGACGGCCCGGCCGATCTCCGGCTCGATGCGGCAACGCCACGCCGGCACCACGGCCGTCATCGGGCCGACGGGATCGGTGTCGACCACGAGCTGGAAATGCGTGCCCGAATAGCTCCATTGCGTGATCCGCCCGGCCACGCGGTTGACCGTCTCGGGCGGGGCGTCGGCGACCACCGCGATCTTCTCCGGCCGCAGCGCCACGAGGATCGGTGCGCCGGCGGCGGGCAGGGGGGCGTCGTCGATAGCCTGGCGGAGGGCGACCGGGCCGCAGGAATAGGCCAGCGTCCCGCCGTCCGCACCGGCCGCCACGCCCGGCAGGAAGTTCGACTTGCCGAGGAAATCGGCCACGAAGCGCGTCGCCGGCCGCTCGTAGAGGTCGCGCGGGCGCCCGAACTGCACCAGCCTGCCGTCGCGCAGGATGGCGATGCGGTTCGACATGGAGAGCGCCTCCTCCTGGTCGTGCGTGACGTAGAGGAAGGTGAGGCCGACCCGCTCGTGCAGCGATTTCAGCTCCAGCTGGAGCTCGGCGCGAAGCTTCTTGTCGAGCGCACTCAGAGGCTCGTCGAGCAGCAGCAGGTGCGGGGTGAAGACCAATGCCCTTGCGAGCGCCACGCGTTGCTGCTGCCCGCCGGAGAGCTGGCGCGGCAAGCGCTGGGCGTAAGGGCCGAGTTGCACCATCTCCAGCGCCTCGCCCACGCGGCGCGAGACCTCGTCGTCCGGCCGCCCGCGGGCGCGGAGCGCGAAGGCGACATTCTCCCTGACTGTCATGTGCGGGAAGAGGGCATAGCCCTGGAACACCATGCCGAAGTTGCGCCGTTCCGGCGGCAGGCCGGTGATCGGCGTGTCGTCCAGCCGAATCTCGCCCCGGGTCGGCTGCACGAAGCCGGCGATGGCCATGAGGATCGTCGTCTTGCCGGAGCCGGATGGGCCGAGCAGCGTGACGAACTCGCCCCGCTCGATCTCCAGGCTCACGTCGTCGACCGCGGCGACGCGCCCATAGAGCTTGGTCATGCGGTCGACGACGACCGAGCGGCGGAGCTCGGTCACGGGCGGCCCTCGTACGGGCGCGGCGAGCGATGAGGGACAGTCATGTTCACCGATCTGTCGCCTACCGGGGCGAGCGGCGTCAACTTCCGCGCCAGAACGGGTCGGCCTTGCGGAACTTCTTCCACCGCATGCGCGCCGCGTCGCGCTGGAGCGCCCGCTCGCGTGCCGTCCACCCGGACAGCATCGCCGCCATGGCCGGCCGAAGGGCGTCGTCGCGGCAGGAGAGGGCGAGCTGCTCGGCGACCGCCGCATCGTTGAAGCGGCCGAGGGAATCCTGGAGGCGCTCGAGGGCACGCATGTAGGGCTGGACCTCGTCGTCGTCGTGCAGGGTGGCGAAGGTCTCCGCCGCATACCGCGCCTTCTTCGCGATCTTGCGAAGCTCGTGCCATTGCTCGGTGGAGCTGCGGTCCATCCGGCGGTAGTGGCGCGTCATGCGCCGGCGTGTCCGATCGAGGCCGCGGCGCGCGAAGTCCGCCAGGCTGCGGCCATCGGCCGTCGCCGAAAGGGGGGCATTACCCAGTTCGAACCACCGCAGGAGGACGAGCAGGATGGCGGTCAATCGCGGGGCACCGAGATCGGCGGCGAGCCGCGCGTAGGCTTCGTCGCGCCTGCCCTCGGCATAGCGCACGAACGACTGCGGCAGCGTCGGCTCGGTCGCCTCGGCGACCAGGGGGGCCAGCGTCTCGGACAACATGACGTCCCATTCGCGTGGCGCAGCGAAGACGCCGTTCAGCCATTTCAGCTCGCCCGCGACCGCACCGCGCTCGTCGTCGCGCAGGCTGTCGCGAAAGATCGAGAGAAGCGTACGCAGGCGCCGCAGCCCGACGCGGAACTGGTGCACGCAGTCGGGGTCGCGAGCGGCCATGGTGCCGTCGATGTTGGCGAGCATCTGGCGCACCGCCACGCGCCCGGAGGCGAGGAAGCCCGCGGCGATCGGGCCGTCCCCGTCGAGCGATGGAGAGGGCAGTCGATACGCGCGCGCCGCGATGCCGCGCAGCTGGTCGAGCACGGCGCCGGCTACCGGCCGGCCGGCGAGACGGAGTGCCAGCGTGGCCGCTAGTGCCTCTGCGACGTGGACGGCTTCTCCCGCCGACCGTGCCCCGCTCTCGACGATGAGCAGACGCGTTTCGTAGCGCTCCGGGCCGCTCTCCCACATCGCGCGCTCGAATTCGACCGACAGGCGCGACCGGGTGGCGAGCGACCAGGTGCGGCCGCGCGCGGCACGGCGAGCGGTGGGAACGAGGGGGGCGGTGACGATCTCCTCCGGCAGGGTCGCGGCCGCCGCGAAGACGCCGACCGACGGCGGGTCGGCGACGCGGGTGGCCGTCCATATCCTCTCCCGGCACGGGTCGAGCGATCGGGACAACTGCGCCACTCCGCCGCCGGCACCCGGGTGCGTCGCGAGCGTCAGTCCGGCTGCGGCGAGCGGGTTTCCTGCGCCGTCCCAATAGGTCGTCTGCCGCCGCCAGTTGCGGCCGATGGCCCCCGGTGCCGCGGCGGCGACCGCGCGAGCGACGCCTCGCTCTCCGTCGTCGCCGCCGTCCAGGTGAAAGGCGAGCCGGAAGACCTCGCGCGGGAAGCCGCCGCCGGCCATGGGCTCAGGGGCGGGCGATCGGCGCGAGCGATACCGGCCGTGTCTCCTCGTAGGCTCGGCTGGCGCGGAGCACCGCCGCCTCGTCGTAGAGCGCCCCCACGATCTGCAGGCCGACCGGCAGCCCCGCAGCCGTCGTGCCGCATGGAATGGTGGCCGCCGGCTGGCGCGTCAGGTTGAACGGGAACGAGAATGGGGTCCACTCGAACCAGCGCCGCATCCCGGAGCCCTTGGGCACTTCCTCGCCGGCCTCGAAGGCGGTCAGGGGCAGGGTCGGGGTCAGCAGCAGCCGGTAGGTCCGGTGAAACGCGTTCATGCGCTGTCCCATGGCCTCGCGCTCGCCCATGGCCTGCATGTAGTCCATCAGGCCGATCCCGGCGCCTTCGGCCGCAATCTCGCGCAGGCCGGGATCCATGACCGCCAGCTTGTCGGGCGGGAAGCGGCGGAGCAGGTTGGCCGCGCCCGCATACCAGTGGACCCGGAAGATCTCGATCGGGTCGGCAAATCCCGGATCGACCTCCTCGACATGCGCGCCCAGGTCCTGGAAGCGCTTCGCTGCCGCCGCCACGAGATCCGCGACCTCGGGGTCCACCGTCGCGTAGCCGAGGCGGGGGCTGAAGGCGATGCGCCAGCCGCGCACCCCGCCGGCGATCGTCGCCGGCCAGTC
>JBFWXJ010000309.1:0-7928 GCA_050187535.1 Alphaproteobacteria bacterium
ATTGGACACGGTCGTGCTGCTCGGCGCCGGCGGCGCCGGGGCGGCGGTCGCCCATGCGGTGCTGCGCGCCGGGGCGCGGCGGCTGTGGATCCGCGACGTCGATGCGACCCGCGCCGGCGGCCTCGCTGCAGCCCTTGCGCGTCGATTCCCGGACCGTGAGATCGGCGCGGTGGACGACCTGGCGGCTGCGCTGAGGTCGGCCGACGGCATCATCCACGCGACTCCGACGGGCATGGCCGGCCATCCCGGCCTGCCGCTGCCGCCCGAGCTGCTGGCGCCGCGCCATTGGCTGGCCGAGGTCGTCTACGTGCCGCTCGAGACCGCGCTGCTGGCGGAGGCCCGGAGGCGCGGCTGCCGCGTGCTCGACGGCGGCGGGATGGCGGTGTTCCAGGCGGTGGAGGCCTTCCGGCTCTTCACCGGGCGCGACGCCGACGCCGAACGGATGCTGCGCCATTTCGAATCGATGGGCAGGTGACCGACCGGGGAGGCTCCGATGAGGACAGCGATCGCCACCGTCTCGCTATCCGGCGATCTCGCCGGCAAGCTCGACGCCATCGCGCGCGCCGGATTCGACGCGGTCGAGCTGTTCGAGAGCGACTTCCTCGCCCATGACGGCAGTGCCGCCGAGGTCGGCCGCATGGCGCGCGATCAGGGGCTCGCCATCGCCGCCTTCCAGCCCTTCCGCGACTTCGAGTGCCTGCCGGCTTCGCTTCGGGCGCGTGCTTTCGACCGGGCCCGCCGCAAGCTGGACCTGACCGCCGAGCTCGGCGCCGACCTGCTGCTCATCTGCTCGACCGTGTCGCCCGATGCGTTGGGCGGCATCGACCGGGCGGCGGCCGACCTGCGCGCGCTGGGCGATCTGGCGGCCGCCCGCGGCCTGCGCGTCGGCTACGAAGCGCTCTCATGGGGCCGCTTCGTTTCCGACCACCGCGACGCGTGGGAGATCGTGCGGCGCGCCGATCACCCCGCGATCGGCCTGGTGCTCGACAGCTTCCACACGCTGGCCCGCGGCATCGATCCCGAGAGCATCCGCTCGATCCCGGGCGACCGCATCTTCCTGGTCCAGCTCGCCGACGCCCCGCGGCTCGATCTCGACCTTCTCTCGTGGAGCCGGCATTTCCGCGTGATGCCGGGGCAGGGCGACCTCGACATCGCCCGCTTCATGCGTGCGGTCGAGGCGACCGGCTACGCCGGCATCGTCTCGATCGAGGTGTTCAACGACCAGTTCCGCGCGGGATCGCCGGCCGCCGTCGCCCTCGACGGCCGGCGCTCGTTGGTGGCCCTGGAAGACGCGCTGCCGGGCGGGCGCCACCTGCCGGCGCCGCCGCGTTTCGCGGGCATCGACGGCGTCGAGTTCGCGGTCGATGAAGCGGCCGCGCGCGGGCTCGAGGCGTCGCTCGCGGCCTTGGGCTTTGCGCCCGATGGCCCGCGGCCCGTCGCCGGTCCGCGCGTCTGGCGACAGAACGGCATGACGCTGGTCGTCGACACGTCGGCCGCCGGCTTCGCCCATTCCTTCCGCCTGACCCATGGGCCGTCGATCCATGCGCTGAGCCTCACCGTCGACGATGCCGACCGCGCCATGCGGCGCGCACGGGCCATGATGGCCACTCCCTATGCCGACCTGCCGGCGGTGCGTGGCGTCGGCGGCGGCCTGTTGCGCTTCGTGGATGCGGCCGAGGACCGCGCGGCGGCGCCGACGGCCGGGCTGCTCGCCATCGATCACGTGGCACAGTCGATGGACCAGGAGGAGATGTTGTCCTGGCTGCTCTTCCACCGCGCCGTGCTGGGCCTGGGCGACGCGTCGGACACGGAGGTCGCCGATCCGGGCGGGCTCATTCGCAGCCGGGCGCTGCAGGACGCCGAGGGCCGCGTCCGCATCGTGCTCAACGCCGCAGACGGTGCCCGCACCGCTCCCGCGCGCTTCCGCAGCGAGTTCTTCGGGTCGGGCGTGCAGCACATCGCCTTCGCCGCGGCCGACATCTTCGCGACCGCCCGGGCGCTGCGCGCGGCCGGGATCGCGACGCTGCCGATCCCGCGCAACTACCACGACGACCTGGCCGCACGCTTCGCCCTCGACGACGGGCTGCTGGCGGCGATGGCCGCCCACGGCGTGCTCTACGACCGCGACGCCGCCGGCGAGTACCTGCAGCTCTACACACCTGCCTTCGCCGACCGCTTTTTCTTCGAGATCGTGGAGCGCCGCGGCTATCGCGGCTTCGGCGCGCCGAACGCCCCGATCCGCCTCGCCGCCCAGGCACGCGCGGCCCCGGCGGTCGCCGCCTGACCGTTCAGGTCAGCGTGTCGGCCGGGTCCCAGACGATGACGTTGCTGGAGTTGAGCGAGCCCAGGGCCACGTCCCACAGGCGGAGCACGTTGCCCGCTCCGAGCTGGATGACGACGTCGCCGCCGTCCTGGGTGGCGCGGGCGAGCAGCTCCTGCAGGCTGCCGATGCCGGGGCTCCTGGCGATCGCCAGCCCGTCCTCTTGCGCGTCGAAGTCGACGATCAGGTCGCTGCCGCCGGTGAAGAGGAAGCGATCGAGCCGTCGCCGCCGTCCATCGTGTCGTCGCCGCTGCCGCCCGAGAGTGTGTCGTTGCCGCGATCGCCGAAGAGCGCGTCGTCGCCCTCGTCGCCGAAAAGCCGGTCGTTGCCCTGGCCGCCGCGCACCGTATCGTTGCCGCTGCCGCCCGCGACCCAGTCGTTGCCGAGGTTGCCGTTGACGTGCCAGTCGTCGCCCTGGCCGCCCCAGACACTGTCGTCGCCCTGGCCGCCGCGCGCGTAGTCCCGGCCTCAGTCGCCATAGACGAGGTCGTTGCCGGCGTTGCCGTTGAGGTCGTCCTGGCCGCTGCCGCCGTCCACAATGTCGTCGCCGTCGCCGCCCAGCACCAGGTCGTCGCCCTCGCCCGAATAGATCGTGTCGCTGCCGCTGTTCGCGGCATCGAGGTTGGTGCCGCCGAACAACGTGTCGTTGCCGGTGCCGGCATGGGAGATGTAGTCGTCGCCGGCGCCGCCCAGGTCGACATCGTTGCCGTCATAGGTGAAAGCGGTGTCCTGGTCCGGCCCGAGATCGATGTAGTCGTCGAAGGGCGAATCGACCGTGAAGTCGTTCCCTTCGTTACCGATGAAGACGTACGGCTCCGAAGGGACGTCGGACGTCCAGTCCCATTCCTTCGTGCCGATGATGGTGACGACCATCGCCCGCTCCTTCGCGACCGACCTAGTGCGGTACGTTCGGCCTTCGGTCGCTCGGAGCGGGCGGCCGGTTCATGGCGACCGGCCGGAAATCTTCACGCGTTCATCGCGGCGGCCCGCAACGTCTCCTCGCGGATCGCCTCCGTCAGCTCCTCCTTGAGGCGGGCGAACTCCGGCATGGTCTTCATGCGCCAGTGGCGGGGATGCGGCAGCGGCACCGTCACCTCGCTCTTGATGCGGCCGGGGCGCGCCGTCATCACCAGCACGCGGTTGGCCATGAACACCGCTTCCTCGATGTCGTGGGTGACGAAGAGGACCGTCTTGCGGTCGGCCTCCCACACCGACAGCAGCAGCTCCTGCATCAGGGCGCGGGTCTGGTGGTCGAGCGCGCCGAACGGCTCGTCGAGCAGCAGGATCTTGGGGTCGTTGGCGAGCGCCCTCGCCAGCGCCGTGCGCTGCTGCATGCCGCCCGAGAGCATGCGGGGATAGTGCTCGGCGAAGCCGGTGAGGCCGACCTTCGCCATCAGGGCGTCGGCGATGCGATTGCGCTCGGCCTCGGGCACGCCGCGCTCGCGCGGGCCGAAGCCGATGTTCTGGCGCACCGTCAGCCAGGGAAAGAGGGTGTAGGACTGGAACACCATGCCGCGGTCGGCACCGGGGCGCTCGACCGGCGTGCCGTCGACGGCGATCGTGCCGCCCGTCGGGCGGTCGAGGCCCGCGACGGCGCGCAGCAGGGTCGACTTGCCGCAGCCGGACGGGCCGAGGATGGCGACGAAGTCGTTGTCGCCGATGGTGATGTCGACCGGGTCGAGCGCCCGGGTCGGCTGGCCGCCGCGCACGCCCGGAAAGGTCCGCTCGACGGCGGAGATCGTCACGCGGGCCATGGCGTCAGCGCCCGAGCTGCCAGGGGAAGAGGCGGGCGTTCATCGCGCGGAAGCCGAGGTCGGTCACGAGCCCGATGATGCCGATGAGGAAGATGCCGAAGATCATCTGGCCCGTATCGAGGAAGCGCTGGCTGTCCATGATCATGTGGCCGATGCCGGCTTCCGCGCCGATCAGCTCGGCGACGATGACGTAGGTCCACGCCCAGCCCAGCACGAGGCGCAGCGTCTCGGCGATCTGGGGGGCGGCCGCCGGCAGCATGACGCGGGCGATGATGCCGCGGTTGCCGGCTCCCAGCGTGTAGGCGGCCTCGACGAGGTCGCGCCTGGTCTCGCCGATGAGGACGGCGATCATCAGCACGATCTGGAAGAAGGCGCCGATGAAGATGACCGAGAGCTTCTGCTTCTCGTCGACGCCGAACCACAGGATGAGCAAGGGGATGAAGGCCGACGCGGGCAGGTAGCGGGCGAAGGAGACGAACGGCTCGAAGAACGCCTCGATCGGCTTGAAGGCGCCCATGGCGATGCCGAGCGGCACCGCGACCGCGGCCGCGATGAGGAAGCCGCCGACGACGCGGCCGATGGTGATGGCGATGTCGCCGGCGAAGTTGAACTGCGTCAGGAGGCGCCATCCCGCGACGAAGGTCTTGGCCGGGTCGGCGAGGAAGAGCGGCTTGACCCAGCCGCCCCAGGTGGCGACGCCCCACAGCGCGAAGAAGAGGACGAAGAAGAGGATGCCGAGGGCCACGCGCGCCCCCGCGGTGATCGGCACCAGCGGCTCGAACGCCCGCAGCAATGCGGGCACCCGGGCGGTCGAGGACGCGCGCGGCATACTCAGATGGCGAAGCTCGCGTCCATGAGACGCTTCAGGTCAGGCTTGCTGCGGATGATGCCCGTCTCGATCTGGATCTCGGACGCGATCTCCATGAAGGGCATCAGCTCCTTGGCGAAATAGGCCTTGTTGGCGGCCTTGTCCTGCCACTGGATGAACTGGGCCGAGGCCTTGAACTGCTCGGGCGTCTGGTTCACCCGGGCGCCCATGATCTTGTAGCTCTCGTCCGGCTGCGCCTTGATCATGTCGAGCGCGTCGTGCCAGCCGGCGACGAAGGCGGCGACCGCCGCCTTGTTCTTGGCGATGAAGTCCGGCGCGAAGGACAGCGCGTCGACGATGCAGGGATAGTCGATCGTCGTCGCCAGAATCTTGCCGGACTTGGGGTCGTCGCGGATGACCGAGAGATACGGCTCATAACTGGCGGCCGCGTCGTACTGGCCGGCGACGAAGGCGTTGGCCGCCTCCTTGGGGCCGAGGGTGGCCAGCTTCACGTCCTTCATGGTCATGCCGTTCTTCTTCAGCATCCACGTCATCATGAAGTACGGGGCCGAGCCCGCGCCGTCGCAGGCGATGGTCTTGCCCTTGAGCGCGGCCAGGCTGTCGATGCCGTTGCGCACGGCCACCCCGTCGCCGCCCTTGGAGATGTCGAGCATCAGCACCTGCGTCAGGTCGATGCCGGCCGCGACATAGCTGATCTGGGTGTTGACGACGGTGGCGATCGCCTGGATGTCGCCGGCGGCGAAGGCGAGGTGACGGTCCTTCTGGGCGATGAACTTGGTGTCGACGTCCAGCCCGTGCTTCTTGAAGAGACCGGCCTTCTCGGCCAGCGTGATCGGCGCGAAGCCGGTCCAGCCGCTCATGCCGACGACGATCTTCGGCATGGACTGGGCGCGCGCGCGGCCCGGAACGGTGGCGGTCGGCACGGCGGCGGTGACGGCGCCGGCGGCCATCAGGCCCAGGGTCTCGCGTCGGGTCAGCATCGGAAGCCTCCTGGATTGGTAGGGCTGGGCGGTGTCGATGACCCGATCATTAGCAACTTCTGCGCCGGCTCGCTGCGTCGCGTTGACGGGCAGCGCAAGTCGCCGGTCGGCGATGCCGATCGGGGCGCGTTCGTAGGTCTCGGGGAAGGGTGGTGCCCAGGGGCGGATTTGAACCACCGACACGCGGATTTTCAGTCCGCTGCTCTACCAACTGAGCTACCTGGGCGCCGGTCTCGGCCGGGGCGACCCTGTGGGGTCGCCCGCGCGAGGGGCGGCTTATAGGCAGAATCGCCGGCCGTGTCCAGCCGGTGTTGCGGGCGCTCGGATGGGCGACCGCGGCCCGCCCGACGCTGCACCTCTCGGACCATTATCCGCATCACGCGGGTGTAGCGCGCAACTGACCGGCGGCTACGCTGCTACAATCTCTACGTTTAATTAGCGACTCGGCTGGAAGCCTGATACGTAATCAATCGACTACGGGGGAATTTATATCAATGGCGTTCTTGGCGATCGTCGGCAGTGGCAGCGGTTTTTCTGCCGGAAGTGGCTTGGCGGTGGACGGCGAAGGCAGCGCCTTCATCGCCGGCTATATCGGCTTCAACGGCACGGTGGATTTCGACCCTGCCGGCACGGCGGAGTTCCCCGCGACGCAGTCGAGCCAGGCTTTCCTGGCGAAGTACGATGCGAGCGGCGCCTACCAGTGGGCCTGGGTCGGCGGCGGTGCCGCCCAGAATGCCGACCGGGCCTACGACGTGGCGGTCGCGCCGGACGGCGACGCCGTCGTCGTCGGGATGTTCAACGGCACGGCCGACTTCGACCCTACAGGCGGGGTCACCAACCTCGAGGCGACGGGGGCGGTCGGCGCGAACTTCAACCACTTCGTCGCCCGCTACGACAGCGACGGCAACCTCATCTGGGCCCGGACCTCGGGCGGTTCGACCAACACCGAGGTCGCCCACGGCGTCGACGTCGGCCCGGACGGCCATGCCTATGTCGTCGGCACCTTCCTCGGCACGGTCGACTTCGACCACACCGCCGCCACGACCGAGCTCGTGTCCTCCGGCAGCCCCTCCAACGAGAACGACAACTATTTCGTCGCCCGCTACGACGCGGACGGGACGCTGGTCTGGGCGCACACCACCGGGCCGTCCGAGGCGAAGGAGAACGCCTATGCCGTGGCGCTCGACGGCAAGGGGAACCTGTTCGTCGCCGGCGACTTCGGCGGCACCGTCGATTTCGACGACGACCCCGCGGGCACGGTCGAGCTGGTGGCCGAGCCCGCCAACTACACGACCAACATGTTCGTGGCGAAGTACTCGACCGCGGGCGACCTCCTGTGGGCGCGGACGGCGGCCGGCCCCGACGACGGCATCGAGACGGCGGCGGCGGTCACCGTCGACAACGACGGCAACGTCATCGTGGTCGGCAGCTTCGACGGCACGATGCAGTTCGGCGACACGACGCTGACGGCGACCGGCGCGCAGTATTCCTTCAACTACTTCGTCGCCAAGTACGACACGAACGGCAACCTGCTGTGGGCGACGACCACCGGCCCTACCGACAACGACAACGGTGAAAGCGCGTTCGCCGTCTCCACCGACGACAAGGACAACGTCTACGTCTCGGGCACCTTCAGCGGCACGGTCGATTTCGACCCCGGCGCCGGGGAGCTGGTGGCGTCGACGGAGTCCTATCTCAACCGCTACTTCATCGCGCGGTACTCGGCCGCCGGCGTCATCCAGTCGGTGACGACGACGGGCTCTCCCGGCGATTCGGAGGCGATCAACGCCACGGCGATCGAGGACGACCGCTTCTACGCGACCGGCCTCTTCGTCGGCACGGTCGACTTCGATCCCGGCCCCGACCCGGTGATCCGCGACAGCGACGTCTCGCAGCAGAAGCACTTCCTCGTCGAGTTTGACCTGCCCGTCAGCGCCGGCAGCGGCAATGACGGCGGCGGCAGCACGCCGCCCGACCGGGTGCCGCCGCCGGCACCGCGCATCGCCGCGTTCGACACCGACACCGGCAATCCGAACGACCACTTC
>JBFWXJ010000310.1:0-7926 GCA_050187535.1 Alphaproteobacteria bacterium
CGAACGGCGGGGTGATGAGTGCGGAGATCGGCAAGACCAACTGCGTCAGCATGGTGCTCTCCGGCACGGCGTCGGGCGTCATCGGCGCCACCTGGGTCTCGGCCGAGGCCGGGGTCGCCAACGCCATCACCGTCGACATCGGCGGCACCAGCGCCGACGTCGCGCTGATCATCGACGGCCGGCCGCAGTTCGGCATGGGCGAGAAGATCGGCGAGTTCCCGCTCTATATCCCCTCGGTCTCCGTCACCTCGATCGGCGACGGCGGCGGCTCGATCGCCTGGGTCGACGGCTTCGGCGTGCTGAAGGTCGGCCCCGAGAGTGCGGGCTCCGATCCGGGCCCCGCCTGCTACGGCAAGGGCGGCACGCGGGCGACGATCACCGATGCGTTCGCCGTGTGCGGCTTCATCGGCCATCACCAGCTCGCCTACAACTCGGTCGCCCCCGACGTCGCCAAGGCGAAGGCGGCCGTCCAGCAGGTCGCCGACAAGGTCGGACTCGGCCTGCGCGAGACGGCCGAGGCGATCATCCGAATCGCCATCTCCGGCATGTTCATGGAGATCAACAAGCTGGTCGCGCGCTACGGCGTCGACGTGCGCGATTTCGCGCTGCTGCCGTTCGGCGGCGCCGGGCCGATGCTGGGCTGCTTCCTCGCCCGCGAGCTCGGCGTCGAGCGCGTGCTGATTCCGACGACGCCCGGCGTCGTCAGCGCGCTGGGCGGCCTCATCGCCGACGTGAAGAACGACTTCATCCGCACCGTCTTCCTCGACGCTGACGAGACCGCCCTGCCGGCGCTCGCCCGCGAGATGGCGGTCCTCGACGCCGCCGGCGCGCATTGGCTGCGCGAGGAGCAGCGCTTCGACGGCGTCGCCGAGACGCGCTGGTCCTGCGACATGAGCTACAAGGGCCAGTCCTTCGAGATCGAGGTGCCGATCGAGGCAGCCTGGATCAGCGCAGGCGACATGGCGAAGGTGACCGACGCCTTCCACGACGTCCACCAGCGCATGTACGACTTCTGCGACCGGGCGGCGCCCGCGCACATCGTCAACCTGCGCCTCGTCGTCGCCGGCTCGACGCAGAAGCCGAAATTGCGGCCGCTGGATGCGGGGACCGGGACGCCGGCGCCGGAGAAGATGCTCGACGTCTTCTACGACGGCGCCGAGCACCGGGTGCCGCTCTACCGTCGCTCCGACTTCCGCGCCGGCCATCGCTTCGCCGGCCCCTGCGTCGTCGCGCAGGACGACAGCACCGCCTGCATCCCCGGCGGCTATGCGGCCGAAGTCGATGCGCTCGGCAACATCTTCCTCACGCGCGGCGCCTGAAGGAGGCCCCCGATGGCGATCGACAAGGTCACGCTCCAGGTCCTGGCCAACCACTGCCGCGCCGCGGCGGAAAACATGGCCTACACCCTCTACCGCACCGCGCACTCGACCTTCGTCAAGGAGACGGAGGACTTCACGATCGCGCTGACCGATGCGGCCGGGAAGACGGTCTGCGTGCCGATGGACCTGGGGGCCACCTGGTACCCCGGCCTCGACTACGGCAAGGCGATGGCGATGATCCCGGAGTACGAGCCGGACGACATCGGCTTCACCAACGACCCCTATTCGGGCTTCCTCGCCACCCACTCGCCCGACCTGCATATCTGGAAGCCGATCTTCCACGAGGGCGAGATCGTCTGCTACGCGGTCGGCCACATCCACAACACCGACGTCGGCGGCGCCGTGCCGGCCAGCCTGTCGCGCAGCCTGATCGAGATCCACCAGGAGGGCATCCGCTTCCCGCCCTCCAAGCTCTACAAGGCGGGCGTCCTCAACGACGAGCTCTTGCGCGTGATGATGATCAACGTGCGCAAGCCCGACCAGAACTGGGGAGACCTCAAGGCCTTCGTCGGCGCCATGAACACGGGCGAGCGCAAGGTGCGCGACATGATCGCCAAGTTCGGCGTCGAGACGCTGCGCCAGGGCATGTCCGACCTCATGGACTATGCCGAGTTCCAGGCGCGCGACATCCTGCGCAGCATCCCCGACGGCGAGTACTTCTTCTCCGACTACGCCGACGAGGATTCGGTCAACGGCAACCCGTGCCGGCTGGCGCTGACCCTGAAGATCAAGGGTGACGAGGCGATCCTCGACTTCACCGGCAGCGACCCGCAGCTCACGTCGGCGATCAACGTGCCGACCGGCGGCAACCCGCGGCACACGCTGATGCTGGTCGGCGTCTACTACGTGCTCTACACGTTGAGCCCGAACCTGCTGCTGAACAGCGGCCTGACGCGGCCCTTCACCTGCATCCTGCCGGAAGGGACGGTGGTCAACCCGCAGTTCCCGGCCGCGGTCGGCATGCGCAGCCTGACCTGCGGCCGCCTGCGCAGCCTGATCTTCGGCGCCTTCGGCCTAGCCGTTCCCGATCGCATGCCGGCCGCCCCCGCCGGCTCCAGCTCGATCATGAACGTGATGACCCACGACAACCGCACGGGGAAGGCGATCATCGCGGCGATCGACCCGATCGTCGGCGGTGCGGGCGGCATGCCGCATGGCGACGGCCCCAACGGCTCGGGCGCCGACGCGGCCTATCTCAAGAACACGCCGGTCGAGATCAACGAGGCCGAGGTGCCGATCAAGATCCTGCGCTACGGCCTGGCCAAGGACTCGGGCGGCGCCGGCCGCTGGCGCGGCGGGCTGGCGACGCAGCTCGAGTTCCAGGTGTTCTCGCCCAACACCCGCATCACCGCGCGCAACCGCGACCGCTGCCGCTTCCGGCCCTGGGGCATCCTCGGCGGCCGCGCCGGCAAGCCGTCCAACTTCATCCTCAACCCCGGCCGGCCGAACGAGCGCATCCTCGGCAACACCGACATCCTCTCGGCCGATCCGGGCGACATCATCCGCATCTATTCGCCGGGCGGCGGCGGCCGCGGCAGCCCGCTCGACCGCGAGCCGGAGCGCGTGCTGACGGACGTGGTGCGCGGCTACGTCTCGGTCGGGGCGGCCGAGGAGGAGTACGGCGTCGTCATCCGCGACGGCGTGGTCGACGCCGCGGCGACGGAAGCCCGGCGCGCCTCGATGCGCCGCAACGAGCCCGAGGGTCATTTCGATCTCGGCCCCGAGCGCGAGGCGTTCGAGCGGGTGTGGAACCGCGAGGCCTACGACGCGCTCACCGGCATCCTCGCCGGCCTGCCGGTGCATTGGCGCTTCTTCGTGAAGGGCCGCATCTTCGACAAGGTCGGCCAAGGGCTGAACGGCCACGGCGACACCGGCGGCCGCGCCGGCGTCGAGCGCGCCTATGCCGAGGTCGCCAAGGAGTATCCGCAGATCCGCGCGTGATCGGTGCCGCGGCGGGACGGCGCAGGACATGCCGTTCCGTTGCGGCAAATCGCAAGGAAAATTCGTAGAGGAGACGCAGTCCGAAGCAAATTCTTCCGCACACGGATCAATATTCGTGTCTCATGGTCAAGGAAAAGTCCGACCGTAAGCGGGCGCGATCGATCGATCGGGTAGTCGCCCATATCGAGGAGAACTATGCACGGCCCCTGTCGCTAGACGAGCTGGCGCGGCTGGCCGACGTCAGCGTCTGGCGCTTCGTCGTGCTGTTCCGCGAGCGTGTCGGAATGCCGCCGCATCGCTACCTCTGCCATGTGCGCGTGCGCGAGGCGATGGCGCTGCTCCGTTCCGGCCTGCCGCCTGCCCATGCGGCGAGCGAGGCCGGCTTCTTCGACCAGAGCCACCTTTCCCGACATTTCAAGCGCGTCTGCGGCATGACGCCCGGGCAGTACGCTGCATCGGCGGCGATGCCACGATGATGTCGGATGCTGCTGCGTGTGCGCCCATGGCATGTGAAGGCCGATGGAGGGAGATGAACCGATGAGTGCCGGCGGCTATGCGATCCGCGAGATGGTGCCGATCGACATCGCGGCCGCCCATGGCTTGTCACAGGCGGTAGGCTGGCCGCACCGGGCGGAGGACTGGCGGCTGCTGCACCGCATCGGCCATGGCATCGTCGCGGCCGAGGGTGACGGGCGGGTGGTCGGGACCGGGCTGTGGTGGCCGTACGGCCCGGCGGCCGGCAGCCTCGGCATGGTGATCGTGGCGGGCGACCGCCAGGGTGCCGGCATCGGCCGGCGGCTGATGGACACGATCCTCGCGGCGGCGGGCGGGCGCTCGATGCTGCTGAACGCCACCGCCGCGGGGCTGCCGCTCTACGAGAAGCTGGGGTTCGCGGCGCTCGGCCGGGTGGGCCAGCACCAGGGCGTGCGCGGCGCCGTGCCGCCCGTCCCCGAAGGTGCCGGCACTGTGCGTCCGTTGCGGCCGGACGAGGCGGGACTTCCAGTCGCGCTCGACGACCGTGCCATGGGGGCGCCGCGCCACGCGCTGATGGCGGCCCTGCTCGCGGCCGGCGAGGCGGCGGTGGTCGAGCGCGAGGGCCGTGTCGTCGGCTGCGCGCTCGCCCGGCGGTTCGGCCGCGGCCATCTCGTCGGCCCGGTCATGGCGGCGGACGCGCCGGCCGCGAAGGCGCTCATCGCACATTTCCTCGGGCGCGCGGACGGCTTCTGGCGCCTCGATCTTTCCGATGCGGCGGGCGAGCTCGCGGCCTGGGCGAGCGAGGCCGGCCTCGTGTCCGTGGGCGGCGGGGTCGTCATGGTGCGTGGCACGCCCCTTGCGCCCGATCCCGTGATCCGCCACTGGACGATCGCCGCCCAGGCGCTGGGTTGACCAGGCGCTGGGCTGACCAAGTGCTGGGCTGAGGCCTCCCGGAGCTCCGATGACCATCCTCTACAAGTCCGATCCCAAGCGTGGGCGCGAATGGGCGCAGCTCCTTTCCGAGCGCGCGCCCGAGCTCGAGTTCCGCATGTGGCCCGAGGTCGGCGACCCGGCCGACGTGCGCTATCTCATCGCCTGGCTGCCGCCGCCCGACCTGGCGACGCAGTTCCCCAATCTCGAGGTGCTGTTCTCGGTTGCGGCCGGCGTCGACCAGCTCGACCTCAGGGCGGTGCCGGCCCATCTGCCGGTCGTGCGCATGGTTGAGCCGAACCTCGTCGCCAGCATGGCCGAGTACGTGACGATGGCGGTGCTGATGCTCCACCGCAACCTCGTCGACTATATCGGCCACCAGCGCGAGCGGCTGTGGCGCGAGATCCGCGTGCGCCCGGCATCCTCCCGGCGCGTCGGGATCATGGGCCTGGGGCAGCTCGGCACCGCGTCGCTGGAGCGGCTGCTGCCGTTCGGTTTCCCGCTCGCCGGCTGGAGCCGGTCGCCGCGGTCGATCCCCGGCGTCGAGTGCTTCCACGGCGCCGACGGCATGGCGGCGTTCCTGGCCCGCACCGACATCCTCGTCTGCCTCGTGCCGCTGACGCCCGAGACCCGCGGCATCCTGAACGCGGCGACCTTCGCGGCCCTGCCGCAGGGGGCCGCCCTGGTGAATGTCGGCCGCGGCGGGCATCTCGTCGACGCCGACCTGGTGGCCGCCCTCGATTCGGGCCAGCTTTCGTCGGCCGTCGTCGACGTCGTCTCGAAGGAGCCGCCGCCCGCCGATCATCCCTTCTGGCATCACCCAAGGATCGTCATGACCCCCCATGTCGCCAGCATGACCCAACCGGCGACGGCGGTGGACGTCTTCCTCGGCAACCTTCGCCGTTGGCAGAAGGGCGAGCCGATGACCAACGTGGTCGATCGCGCGCGGGGATATTGAAGGCGGGCTGCGAAGGAGAACCGTAGCGGCTGGTCCTCATCCTGAGCCTGTCGAAGGATGAGGCTCTCCGGCCGGCGCGACCTCACCCTTCGACTTCGCTCAGGGTGAGGGAACACGCCTTCGGATCGGCAGCCGCAGGGTAGGCCGGCGTCACCGCTCCGGCGGGAACAGGGTCGCCAGCGGGTTGTAGGTCCGCACGAAGGGCGACTTGATGACGATGTAGCTGAAGTACTTCTCGATGCCGATGTTGCGGTCGAGGATGCCCTCGATGATCTCCTGGTAGTGGGAGACGCCGCGGGTGACGAACTTCAGCAGGTAGTCGTAGCCGCCGCTGATGAGGTGGCACTCGACGATCTCGTCGATCGTGCGGATCGCCGCCTCGAACTTCACGAAGTCCTCGCGCTTGTGGTCGTGCAGCGTGACCTCGGTGAAGACCGTGACGGTCTCGCCCAGCTTCGCCAGGTCGATGCGCGCCGCGTAGCCGGCGATGTAGCCCGCCTCCTCCAGGCGCTTCACGCGCAGCAGGCACGGGCTCGGCGACAGGCCGACGGCGTCGGCCAGGGCCACGTTGGTGATCCGGCCGTTGCGCTGGAGCTGGGCCAGGATGTTGATGTCGATCCGGTCGAGCTTCGGCAGGCCGCCCATGACGCTCTGAGGCTCCGTCCCCATGGGAAGGAGCCCGGGCGCGGACGGGCTCAGCCGCGCAGCTCCTCCTGATGGGCCCTCACCATATCGGCCATGCTGGTGAATCGGAAATCGTACCTCGCGCCCTCGACCGGGGCGGTGGCGCCCCAGCCGGGCTGGTCGTGCCGCCGGTCGATCCAGGCCGAGGCCAGGCCGAAGCCCTTGGCCGGGACATGGTCGTGGAAGAGGCTCTGGGCGGTGTGCAGGATGTCCTTCTTGCCGAGGCCCTGGGCCGCCAGCTTGTCGATCATGTATGCGAAGTTGCGCGGTGCGGGCTTGTAGGAGCCGACGTCCTCGGCCGTGTAGATCGCATCGAACACGACCTCCAGCCGGCGATTGCTGCCGCGGAAGCTCTGGCGGTCCACGTTGGAGAGAATGACCAGTTTGTAGTGGCGCTTCAGGTACTGCAGCGCGGCGGGGGAATCCGCGAAGGCCGGCCAGTCCGGCACCGAGCCGCCGAACAGCGCGTGCTCCTCGTCGGTCGCCTCGACGGCCCATTCGGCGGCGAGGCGCCGGTGCACGGCCGCCAGCAGGTCGCGGTAGAGCGCGGACGGCGTCTCCTTCTCCTGCGCCGTCTCGTGCCGGGCGAAGATCTCCAGAGCCGCGTCGCGGCCGAGGCCCTTGCCCGACTTGCGCAGGAGCGGCTGCAGCGCGGCCCAGATGCCGCTCTCCCAGTCGATCAGCGTGCCGTAGCAGTCGAAGGTCAGGACCTTGAAGTCGGTGAGGCGCATGGCGTCGTTCCCCCTGGCGTCGGGGCCGGATCATAGCGGCCGCTCGCAGCAGCGGATGCGAAGCTGCGGGGCGGGGCGGCGCGATGATGCCGAGTTGGCGCCGCCGGCCGGCATTTCCTGCGCATCGGTCGAGCGCGGCCCGCCCTATCGCCCGCCCTATCGCCCGCCCTATCGGACGATCCGCATCAGCTCCGCCAGGAAATCGTTGGTGCGGGCGTCGGGCTCGACGCCGCGCATGTGGCCGTGGCGGACCACGACCATGTCGAGGGATGGCACCACGAAGACGCGCTGCCCGCCGGCGCCGGCGAAGTTGTAGGCGTCCTCCGGCAGGGCCCAGGGCGAGGCCGTATGCTGGGTCGCCCGGTTCAGCCACACCCCGCCGCCATAGAGATGGTGGAAGTCGCTGAGCGGCTCGGGGTTGGCGAGCCAGGCCGGGGCCGGCGTCGCCATGAAGTCGATGTAGGACTCCGGCACCAGCCGCTGTCCCTGCCACGCGCCGCGGGCGAGGCAGAGCTGGCCGAGGCGGGCCCAGTCGCGCGCGGTGCCGTAGTTCATGCCCGTGTAGACGATGTTGCCGTAAGCATCCGGCGACAGCGTCATGCGGCGGATGCCGAGCGGGTCGAGCAGCAGGTGTGCCGGTGCGGCCAGCGGGTCGTCGCCGGCTGCCTCCGACCGGCGGCGGACGATGGCGCCCAGCGTGGCGATGTCGCAGTTGCGGTAGCGGCCGATCGTCTCCGGCGGGTGCTGCGCCGGCTGGCCGATCGAGAAGGCGTAGGAATCGAGCGCCTCGGAGTAGTCGAGCTGGTGGTCGGAGGAACCGCGCCCCCAG
>JBFWXJ010000311.1:0-7891 GCA_050187535.1 Alphaproteobacteria bacterium
TTGCGGCCCATGATCGCCATGGAGGCGCGGAAGGTGGCGTACATCCCGTCGGGGTCGCGCTCGCTGTCGGGCCAGAAGCGCGCGACGTCGTCCGGCACGTGCCGGGCCAGCCAGCCTTGGCGCTTCCAGACGAGGAAATGCGCGGCGTCCGACGAATCGACGACATCGACGTTGTGGATGTCGCGGGCGTATTCCTGGTCGAGGCGCTGGAAGATGCGCTCGGCCCCGATGCGCTCGCCCTGGACCTTGATGCCGGGATACTTCGCCTCGAAGGCGGCCGAGATCTTCTGCACCAGCACGAGGTCGCCGGCGCTGAGGTAGTTGACCTGCCCTTCCTTGCGCGCGGCCTCGACGAGGTCGCCCTGGGCCTCCGCCCGGCCGGCGGCGAGCAGGGCGGAGCCGGCGAGCGCGCCGGCGACGAAGCGACGGCGGGTGAGCCTGACGGTCATGGCGTTCCTCCTCTTCTGTCAGCCGCGGGCGGCCGTTGCGGCGCCGGGCAGCCGGTTGGCGAGCGCCACGACGCCGAAGGTGATGAGCAGCATCGTCAGGCCGATGACCGAGATGGCGCCGAGGTCGCCGCTCTCGTTCAGGTCGTAGACGACCACCGACAGCACCTTGGTGTTGGCGGTGAAGAGCAGGATGGCGGCCGACAGCTCGCGCATGGTGCCGATGAAGATGAAGCACCAGGCGGCGACCACGCCCGAGCGCAGCAGCGGTGCCGTGACATGGGCCAGCGCCTGCAGCCGGGTGGCGCCGAGGATGCGGCTCGCCTCCTCCAGCTCGGGATGGATGCTGCGGAAGGCCGACTGGAGCTGCTGGTAGGCGCCCGGCAGCTCGATCGTGAGATAGGCCATCAGCAGGATCCACAGCGTGCCGTAGAGCACCAGCGGCGGCTGGGTGTAGGCCAGGAACAGGCCGACGCCGAGCACGATGCCGGGAATGGCGATCGGCGCCGTCGCCAGGAAGCCCAGGAACTGGCTGCCGCGGATCGCCCGGCGTGCCGCGAGGTAGCCGATGACGAGGGCGAGCAGCGTGCCGATGGTGGCCGCGGCGACGCACAGGATGAAGGTGTTGCGGATGGCCAGCCGCGTCGCCGAGAAATCGAGGAAGACGAAACGGAAATTGTGCAGCGTGATGGTGTCCAGCGACAGCGCGTCGGAGACGGTGCGCACCAGGGACGCCTTGACGAGCGCGGCATAGGGCAGGAACACCGGGCAGCACAACACGGCCAGGCAGAGAAGCAGGGCCGGCACCCTGAGCCAGCCGAGGCGCACCCGCCGGGGGTCGCTGTTGCGGGCGCCGACCACGGTGTAGCCGCGCCGGCCGAGGATCCAGGCCTGGGTGCGCAGCAGCGTCACCGTGATGATGAGCAGGGGCAGCGCGGTCGCCGCCGCCAGGCCCGGCTTCGGCGGATACTGGAACAGCGTCCACAGCTTGGTCGTCAGCGTGTGGAACCCGGCCGGCATCGCCAGGATCGCCGGCGTCCCGAACAGCGTCATCGCCTGCAGGAAGGCGACGAGCGAGCCCGCGAGGATCGCCGGCATCGCAAGCGGGATGGTGATCCGCCGGGCGGTGTGGGCGGCCCGCGCGCCGAGGATGGCGGATGCGTCCTCGAGGTCCCCCGGGATGCGGTCGAGCGCGTTGGCGACCAGCACGAAGACGTAGGGGAAGGTGTAGCAGGCGATGACGAAGACGACGCCCGGCAGCGTGTAGATGTCGACGAGGTGGTCGAACGGGTCGGCCCCCGTCGCCCAGCGCCACCACTGATTGATCATGCCGCTGTTGGGCGCGGCCAGGATCTCCCAGGCGACGGCGCCGAGGAAGGGCGGCGTCACGAAGGAGGCCGTCACCAGCGTGCGCACGAAGCGCCGGCCCGGCATGTCCGTGCGCGCGACCAGCCATCCCATGGGCGCGGCCACGACGCAGCAGCCGATGCCGACCGAGGTCGCGATCGTCATGGTCGCCAGGAACGGGTCGACCATCGTCGGGTCGGTCGCGAGCGCCGCGAAGTTCGCCAGCGTGAAGGCGCCCGTGCGGTCGGTGAAGGCGTGCCAGACGAGCCAGCCCATCGGCATGCCGATGAGCAGGACGAGGAACAGCGCCAGCCCGACGAAGATCGGCCCGGACGGGTCGATGCGGCGGCCGAGCCGCATCGATCCGGCCGTCATGGTTGACGCCCCGTCACGGAGTGCCTCGAACGCGTAGTGTTTCCTCGTCCTGAGCCTGTCGAAGGACGAGGCTCTCCGGCCGGCGCGACCTCATGCTTCGACAAGCTCAGCATGAGGGCCTTGTCGTTCGTGCGGTCGCATCGGACGGATCACGTCCGGAAGTAGCGGACGTATTGCTGCTTGATCGCCTCGACCTGCTCCTCGACGGCCTTGGCGTCCTCCTTCATCAGCTTGATGTCCTTGAGCGCGCGGCGGCCCGCGTGCTCCTTCACCAGCGGATGCAGCGAGCGCAGGCCGCCCACGTCGATGATCAGTTGCTGCGCCTCGGCGGTGAAGAGATAGCTCTGGAAGAGCCGTGCGGCGTTCGGGTGCGGCGCGTCGGCGAAGATGCCGGACGGGCCGGCGACGAAGGGGGCGCCCTCGGCCGGATAGACGATCTCGACCGGGCTGCCCGCCTCCTTGGCGAGGATCAGGCTGTACTCGGCCCCGTCGGCCATGATCGCGCGCTCGCCGATCGCGATCTTCTTGGGCGGCTCGGTCGCCGACTGGACCTGCATGACGCGCTGCTTCGCCAGCTTCTCGTAGAACGACCAGCCGAGGTCGCGCGATGTCTGGAAGGTCGCGGTAAGGATGGTGCCGCTGTAGCCCGGATGCGCCTTGACGATCTTGCCGGTCCAGCGCGGGTCGAGGAGGTCGGCGAAGCTCTTCGGCGCGTCCTCGGGCTTCACCAGCTTCGTGTTGTAGCCGATGACGCTGAGGCTGGCGCGCCAGGTGGCGTACATGCCGTCGGCGTCCCGGTGCTCGGGCGCGTAGTGCTGCGCCACGTCCTCCGGCACGTAGGGCGCCAGCCAGCCGTCGCGCTTCCAGATGATGAAATGCGCGGCGTCCGAGCTGTTGACGACGTCGGCGACCTTGATGTTGCTGCCGCGCTCCTGCGCCAGGCGCTGGAAGATGCGTTCGGCCCCCGACCGCTCGACCTGGACCGGCACCCCCGGGTGCTTGGCCTCGAACGCCTTGGCGATGCGCTCGGCCACCTGCAGGTCGACCGAGGTGTACCAGACGACCTTGCCCTCCTTGCGTGCCGCCTCGATCAGCTCGGGCGTGATCCGTCCCGCCTGGGGGGTCTGGGCGAGGGCGGTTCCCTGCGTGAGGGCGGGGCCGGCCGCGAGCAGGATCGCCGCGGCGAGCCCGAGGATATGGCGTCTTCTCATCGTTTCCTCCGTCAGTCGTCGGAAAGCGCCCGGCAATGCTCCGCCGGCAGCGTCACGCCCACCTCGGCACCGGGGGCGATCGAGATATCGCCGGGCGTCACCGCGCGCAGCTGCGTGCCGTCCGGCAGCTCGACCAGGTAGTCGCGCACCGCGCCCAGGAACGCCTGCCGGACGATGCGGCCCGGCGCCGCATTCTCGCCCTCGGCCGCAGCCCCCGGCACCAGCCGCACGTCGTGCAGCCGGACCGACACCGCGGTCTCGCCGGCGGCCGACAGGCGCCCCTGGCCGCAGCGCAGCGTCAGCCCGCCGACGGCGACGCGGCCATCGCCGAGATTGCGGCCCTTCAGGATGTTGGTGCCGCCGATGAAGCGGGCCACGAACTCCGTGCGCGGGCGGTAGTAGACCTCCTCCGGCGTGCCGGCCTGGGCGATGCGGCCGCCCTTCATGACGACGATCGTGTCAGCGGTCGTCATCGCCTCCGCCTGGTCATGCGTCACGTAGATCGTGGTGTAGCGGTAGGCGTCGTGCAGGCGGCGCAGCTCGAAGCGCATCTCCTCGCGCAGCGCCGCGTCGAGGTTGGAGAGCGGCTCGTCGAGCAGCAGGATCTCCGGCTCGACGACGAGCGCTCGCGCCAGCGCGACGCGCTGCTGCTGGCCGCCCGACAGCTCGCCCGGGTAGCGGCCGGCGAGCTCCGCCATCTTGGTCACGTCGAGGATGGCGGCGACCCGCCGCCGGATCGTCTCGCCGTCCAGCCGGCGCAGCTTCAGGCCGTAGGCGACGTTCTCGCCGATCGTCATGTGCGGCCACAGCGCGTAGCTCTGGAAGATCATCGACATGTGGCGCTGCTCGGGCGGCAGCGTGCGGCCGGGTGCGGAGACCACCCGGTCGCCGACCGAGATCGTGCCGGCCGTGGGCTCGACGAAGCCCGCGACCAGCCTGAGGGTCGTCGTCTTGCCGCAGCCCGACGGGCCCAGCAGGCAGACGAGCTGCCCGTGGCCGATCGCCAGGTCGACATGGTCGACGACGGGAGGGCCGCCATAAGCCTTCGTCAGTCCGTCCAGCACGACAGAGGCCATGGGCGCGCGTCGACTCCCTCCCCGAGAGGCGCCGGCATGCTTCCGGCCGGTCGCCGGGCGCGGATGATACGTGGTCCGCCGCCGGACGGGACGGGAAAAATGCCGGGCCGGCTCGCGGTCGCGGGGTGCTATCGTCCGCCGCAACGGGCGAGAACGGCCCGATTTGCGGAGGAACCATGACCCGGATGAGGAACGCCGCAGGCGCGGCGGCTGTGGGCCTGCTCGCGCTCTGCCCGCCGGCGGCAGCGCCGGCCGCGGCGCGAATGATCGAGCTCAAGGTGGTCAAGGTCGAGTCGCCCGCCTTCGGCGGCCGCAGCTTCGGCGCCGTCGGCACCTACGACCGCATCGTCGGCCGCGCCACGCTGGCGCTCGACCCGGCCCACAAGGCCAATGCCGGCATCGACGACCTGGACAAGGCGCCGCGTGACGCCGCCGGCCGCGTCGAAGCCCTCAGCGACATCGAGATCCTGCGCCCGACCGATGCCGCCCGCGGCAACCGCACCCTCTTCTTCGAGGTCGTCAACCGCGGCCGCCGCCTCGGCCTCGTCCTGTTCAACGACGGCCCCGGCAAGGAAGACCTCTCCGACCCCGCGGCGATCGGCAACGGGTTCCTGATGGAGCAGGGCTACACCGTCGTCTGGGCCGGCTGGCAGCCGGACGAGAAGCCCGGCGAGAGCCGCATGGTGCTGTCGCTGCCGACCATCCCCGGCGTCACCGGCCGCGCGGTCGAGGAGTTCGTGTTCAACAACACGGCCAACCCCGCGAAGGCGACCCTGACCTATCCCGCGGCCGAGGCCGATCCCGCGAAGGCGACGCTGACGGTGCGCGCCCAGGAGCCGGACGCCCGCGCCACGCCGGCCGGCCTCTCCTTCGTCTACGAGAGCCCGACGCGGATCGCGATCACCCGGCCGGCCGGCTTCGACGCCGGCGCCATCTACGAGCTCGTCTACACCGCGAAGGACCCGACACCGGTCGGCGTGTCGCTGGCGGTGCCGCGCGACGTCGTCGCCTTCCTGCGCCACGACGGGGCGAGCCCGCTCGCCGGCCGCATCGACCGGGCGATCGGCTTCGGCCTGTCGCAGAGCGGCCGCTACCTGCGGGACTTCCTGCACCAGGGGTTCAACCAGGACGAGGACGGGCGCGTCGTCTTCGAGGGGCTGATGCCGCATATCGCCGGCGGCAAGAAGGGCTGGTTCAACGGCCGCTTCGCCCAGCCCGGCCGCAGCGTCGGCCAGCACGGGTCGCATTCCTATCCGGGCGACCAGTTCCCCTTCACCTACCCGGTCATGACCGACACGGTCGGCGGCCGCACCGACGGCATCCTCGCGCACTGCCTCGCCGCCGGGAACTGCCCGAAGATCATGCACACCGACACCGAGCTCGAGGTCTACAACTCGCGCGCCTCGCTGGTCGTGACCGACACCAGGGGCGAAGCCATCGACCTGCCGGCGAACGTGCGCGCCTATCTCGTCGCCAACACGCCGCATTTCTCGCGGACGGGCGCCGTCCCCGGGCCGGTCGCCGCCTGCGTCCACCCGAGCAACCCCTTGCACGCCGGCGCGCCGATGCGGGCGCTGCTGGTGGCGATGCAGGGCTGGCTCGACGGCCGTGACCCGCCGCCCAGCCGCTTCCCGAGCCGGCGCGACGGCACGCTGGTGCCGCCCGACCCGGAGAAGGTCGGCATCCCGCCGATGCCGGGCTTCCGCTACACGGGCCGCATCAATACGCTCGCCCTGCTCGACCATTCCACCTGGCCGCCGCGCACGGGTGCGGCATATCCGGTGATGGTCGGCAGGACGGACGGCGACGGCCACACGCTGGGCGGCATCCGGATGCCGGTCCTGGAGGCACCCCTCGCCAGCCATTTCGGCTTCAACTACCGCAAGGCCGGCTACGCCGAGGGTGCGCTGTGCGACCTCATCGGCACGCGGCTGCCGCTGGCGAAGACCAAGGCCGAGCGGACGGCCTCGGGCGACCCGCGCCCCTCGATCGAGGAGCGCTGGCCGACGCCGCAGAGCTACAAGGCCGCCGTCGAAGCAGCCGCAGCCCGGCTGGTCGGCGACCGGCTGCTGCTGCCGCACGACGCCGCCCGGATCGTCGCCGCGGCGGCGCTGCCGGACTGAGGAACGGGCCGCCGCCTCAGGTGGTCGGCGAGAAGGCGGTCGGGAGGTAGATCTCGCTCTGCATCTCGACCAGCCGCTCGCTGCCGCCGGGCGGCGGCCACAGGCCCTTCTCGACCGCCTCGCCGCGGATGCGCTGGCGCTGGTTCAGATCGGCATAGGGCCAGATGTGGACGAAACGCGGGTTGGCGCCGGTGATCGAGTACATGCCGACGAGCGGCTTCGACAGCGCGACGCGGCCGGGCAGCGTCTTCTCCCAGCCGGCGATGGTCGCGGGCACGCCGTCGGCCTTGAGCTGGTAGCTGCGCACCTCGTAAACGGGGCCCCACGCGCCGGGGCGGACGGGCGGCAGCATCGGGAAGCCGACATAGATGTCGGCGGTGCGGCCGGTCAGCAGGTCGGCGATGCCGAAGGGCTCGCCGCCGGTCGCGGCCCGGTCGCGGTCGGCCAGGAGCGCGCCGCGGTCGGCATAGCCGCGCAGCAGCAGGATGCGGTTGAGCGCACCGATCTCCGACACCCAGCAGGCGAGCAGCTCGCCCTCGTGCGGCGTCGCCTTCAGCCAGTCGGCCAGCCGCGGCAGCGCCTTGTTCACCGTCGCGGGGCGCACCGCGAGAACCGTCATGTCGTAGAGCATCCGGGGCGTTTCCTCCTCGCACTGCTGCGTGCGCGGGCGAGGATAGCCGCCTGCGGCCGGGCGTCCCACCCGGGAACGCCCGTCGCCCCCTCACGTTGCCACCCGATAGCCGACGGGAGGGCAGGATGCGGGAAGCATGGGTGATACCCGGCCTCGGATGGGTCCCGGCGTGGATGATCGGCGTGGCCGTCCTGGTGGCGGTGGCGATCGTCGCCGCGTCGGTGCATGGCCTGGTCCTGCGGCTGGTGTTCCGCGTGCTGCCGGAACGGCTGGTCTTCACCCGCATGCTGCTCGACCGGACGCGTGGCCCGTCCCGGCTGGCGCTGATGATCTTCGCCGTCAGCGTGGCGCTGCCGCTCGTCCCCCTCGACGACCCGACGACGGCCTATGTCGCCCATGGCTTGTCGCTGGCCTTCATCGCGCTGGTCGGCTGGATGGCGCTGGCCGCGCTCGACTTGGCGACGACGCTCTACCTGCGCCGCTTCCGCACCGACATCGCGGATAACCTGCTGGCCCGCAAGCACGTCACGCAGACCCGTATCCTGAAGCGCGTCGCGGCACTTCTCGTCGTCCTCGTCACCGTCTCGGTGGGGCTGATGACGTTCGAGCCGGTGCGGCAATACGGCGTGAGCCTGCTCGCCGCCGGTGGTGCGGCGGGCCTGATCGTCGGCTTGGCCGCGCA
>JBFWXJ010000312.1:0-7885 GCA_050187535.1 Alphaproteobacteria bacterium
CCCGGGTTGCGCGCGATCGCGGCGGCGCGCGCCATATAGTCGTCGCGATCCGTCGCCACGAGATAGCCGAGCCCGGCGCGGCGCAGATGGCTGGCACTGTGCCGGCCGGCAATCCGGTCGCCGGGGAAGGTCAGCGTCGGCACCCCCATCCACAGGGCCTCCAGCGTGGTCAGGCCGCCGCTGTAGGGGAAGCTGTCGAGCTGCAGGTCGATGCCGCCATAGCGGGCCAGCATTCCCGCCCGGTCGGTCTCGCCCATCAGCTCGACCCGATCGGGCGCGACGCCGCCCGCCGCCAGCGCCTCCCGGATGCGTCGGCGCCCGTGGGCCCGGTCGAGCGCCGCCGCCGCGATGCGCAGCCGCGTCTCCGGTACCGCCTCCAGGATCCGTGCCCAGGTCGCGAGCGTCTCGGCGCTCAGCTTCTCCAGCGCATTGCAGCTCCCGAACACGAAGGGTCCGTCGCGCGGCGACGGCTCGGGTGCGTCGGCGGGCGGGTCGAAGCAGAAGCTTCCCGCCGCCAATCGCATTGGCGTCTCGACATGCCGGTCATCCTCGCTGGCCGGCAAGTGATCGGCATCGGTGATGAACACGTCGATCGCGGGCAGCCCGGTCGAATGGACGTAGTCCAGCCACGTCGCCTGCAGCGGCGCGGGACGTCGGGCGAACAGCCCGAGGCGGCCGCCCGCGGTATGCCCGTTGAGGTCGACCAGCACGTCGATGCCGTCGGCGGCGATCCGCGCCGCCAGCACCGTGTCGTCGAGGAATGCGGCATCGACCCAGCCGTCGGCCATGGTGCGGAAGCGACGGGTCGCGGCGTCGGGCACCGTGACGCCGGAGTAGAGGAATGCCCGCCAGCGTGCAGGGTCACGATGGCGCAGCAGGGGCGGCAGGAAGGCGGCGGTGGCATGGGCGCGGAAGTCGGCGGACACGAAGCCCACGCGCAGCGGCTCGCCCGCCTCCTGCGGCCGGCGCGGCGGTCGCGGCATCGTGGGATACCGGCGGCCCGCGACGCGATGGGCCTCTGCGATCTCGGCCGCTCCGACGGACCCGCAGTAATGCATCGCGACCAGCATCGCCGAGTGCGCGGCCGTGCGATCCGGCGCCACGGCGACGGCGCGCCGAAAGGTCGCCAACGCGCTTTCCGCGTCGCCCGCCCCCATGAACGCGGCACCCAGATCCTGCAGGGCCGGCAGGAAATCGCCGTCCAGCGCGACGGCGCGGCGATAGAGATCCAGCGCCTCGTCGGGACGGCCGCCGAGGCGCCGGGTGCCGGCGAGGATCCAGAGGGCGGGGGCGGTCTCCCGCTGCGACAGGATGGCCATCGCGCCTCGCTCGGCATCGACGAGCCGGCCCGACCGCAGCGCGGCCGCTGCCCGCTTCTCGTCCTCCGTCATTCCGCCGCTGTCCCCGGCCCTGTTGGCATCGCCGCCCGGCTGGATAGCCGATCGGCGCGCGCCGCGCAAAATGCCGCTCGCCTCCCTCGGCCGGCTGGAAGATGATCGCGGCCGTCGTCCGCCGTTGGCCGCCTTCCGGGGAATCATCCGATGAACGAGCCCGCTCCGATCGCCCGCGAGGCCATCCGTATCCCGGCCGTCCGGCCCGATGCCGGCATCCAGTCCTTCTTCCTGCCGCCGGGGACGCCCGGCCGGCCGCGCATCGCGCGCGCCGAAGGCATCTGGCTCGAGGATACCGACGGCCGCCGCTATCTCGACGTCTCGTCCGGCCCTGTCGCGAGCAATCTCGGGCACGGCAATCCGCGGGTGCTGGCGGCGCTGGAGCGGCAGGCGCGCGCAGCGGCCTTCGCCTTTCCGATGCAGTTCGAGAGCGCGGCCAACATCGAGCTGGGCGAGCGGCTGGCGCGCCTGTGCGGCCCCGGTTTCGAGCGCGCCTTCCTCGTTTCGGGCGGGTCCGAGGCGGTCGAGACGGCGATCAAGTTCTGCCGGCAGCATGCGGTCGTCCGCGGCGAGCCGCAGCGCTGGAAGGTGATCGGACGCGAGCCCGGCTACCACGGCAACACGCTGGGTGCGCTCGCCGTCTCCGGCGATGCCCATGCGCACGAGGTTTTCGGTCCCCTGCTGCGCGCGGTGGACCGGGTGCCGGCCCCCTTCACCTATCGCCTCCCGCCCAACCATACCGCCGACAGCCATGCGCGCGCCTGCGCCCAGGCCCTCGACGACGCCATCCGCCGCGAGGGGCCGGAGACGGTGCTGGCCTTCATCATGGAACCGGTCGGCGGCCTCGCGACCGGAGCGCTGGTGGCGCCCGACGCCTACTACGCGATGGTGCGCGAGATCTGCAGCCGGCATGGCGTGCTGCTGATATACGACGAGGTGATGAGCGGAGCGGGGCGCACGGGCGCGTTCCTCGCGGCCGACCACTGGCCGGGGGTGCGTCCCGATATCGTGGTGCTGGCGAAGGGGGTGACCGCCGGATACACGCCGATGGGCGTGATGATGGCGCCCGCCGGCATGGCCGACACGCTGGCGCGGGCCGGCGGCTTCATGCAGGGCTTCACCTACTTCGCCAACCCGCTGTCCTGCGCCGTCGGGGCTGCCGTGTTGGCGGAGATGGAGGAGCGCGACCTCATCGGCAATGCCCGGCGCATGGGTGCCCTGCTGCGTGGCCGCCTCGATGCGCTGATGCGCGCGAGCCCGCTGGTCGGCGACGTGCGCGGCCTCGGCCTGCTGCTGGCGATCGAGATCGTCGCGGACAAGGCGACCAAGACAATGGTGCCGCTGGAGCGCATGGCGCCGTATCGGCTGCAGGCGCTGGGCCTGAGGCACGGCCTGGCGCTCTATTGCCGGCGCACCAACCGCGGCACCTACGGCGACTGGATGATGATCTCGCCGCCCCTGACGGTGACCGAGGACGAGATCGACCTGCTGGTCGAGCGGCTCGGCGCCGTGCTGGACGACTATGCGGCGGAGCTGCGCGCGGACGGCGTCATCTGACGACGATCGCCGCGGCCGCGCCCGCCATCGCGACGCTGCCGCCGCGGTTCATCAGGCGCCGCGCACGCGTCGAGGTGAAGAGACGGCGTGCCCGCGCCGCGGCGAGCGCATAGCCGGCATAGACGCCGCCGACGATCACGGCGATGGCGGCGGCCATCGCAACGGCGCCGGGCAGGGTCAGGGCCGCGACGTCGACGACGGTCGGCAGCAGGGCGAGGAAGAAGACCACTGCCTTCGGGTTGCCGAGGTTGATCGACAGGCCGGCGAGGAAGAGGCGGCCCGCGCCGTCGGCGGCGGCGTCGGCCGCGGCGGCGATGGGCCGGCCTGCCCCCGACCACAGCTTCCAGGCGAGATAGAGAAGATAGGCGGCGCCGGCATAGCGTATCGCCACGAACAGCTCGGCGAAGCCGGATGCGACCGCGGCGAGGCCGGTGACCGCGACCGTGAACCAGACGACCGCGCCCGCCGCGAACCCGGCGATGAAGGCGGGCGTGCCGCGCGCCCCGCGTGCCAGCACGCGGGCGACGATCGCCGCTACGCCCGGGCCGGGCAGGACGACGACGGCGAGATAGGCGAGGGCGAAGACCAGGAAGCTCGCGACATCCATCGAGGGCTCTCACGTTCTCCGGGAGCGGGGTCGCGCGCGATTGCATCTGGACGGATGCGGCCACGAGCGCCGACGATCCGGCGGTGTTGCACTGCGTCGGCCCGAGATTCGCACGGCCGCGGCTTCCCGCGAAACCGGGTTCTCTTCCGCGCAGCCAGGAGATCGCCTGATGGCCCTGCCTCTCGTCGGATATGTCGACCGCTTCTCGGCGCGCCCGGGCGGCCGGATCGCCGTCAAGGTGTCGAGCGCGCTCGGCGCACCGTATCGCGCGGATCTCGTCCGCATCGTACACGGCGACCCGAACCCGGCAGGGCCGGGCACGAAGCTCGTCGAGCTGCCGGCCGCCTTCGCCGGCGAGTACCCGTCGCGTCACCAGAAGGTGCGGCTCGGCTCCTGGGTCCGGATCGAGGCGCCGACGCTGCGGACCGGCCAGTCGTTCACGGTCATCGTCCGCGTACAGCCCTGGCTGCTCGACGAGCGGCCGCGTGCCATCGTCGCGCGGCGCGACGTTGGCGGCGGCTGGGCGGTGCGGATGACGCATGACGGTGCGGTCTTCACGGTCGGTGCCGGGGCGTCGGCGGTGTCCTGTGCGGTTGCCGCGCCGCCCGTTCCGCGGCGCTGGTACGAGCTGGTCGCGACCGTCGACGGTGCCGGCATCACCCTGTCGCAGCGCGCGCTCAAGACGACCTGGGGGGCGGCCGATTCCGGCAAGACCGCCGCCGCGCCGGTGGTGCCGTTCGATGCCGCCGACGGCGCGCCCGTCAGCGTCGCGGCGGAGATCGCGGACGGGGAGGCGACCGCGCATTTCGACGGACGCATCGAGGACCCGCGGATTCTCGCCGGCGTCCGGCCCGACGCATCGGCGCCGGACGAGCGCGACGAGCTGGCGTGGTGGGATTTCTCGGTCGGCATCGACACCCAGCACGTCGCCGACCGCGGACCCGGCGGCCTCCGGGGCGAGCTCGTCAACCTGCCGACGCGCGCGGTGCGCGGATCGCTGTGGACCGGCCGCGAACATTGCTGGCGGCATGCGCCGCGCGACTATGCGGCGATCCACTTCCATTCGGACGACATCGGCGACTGCGGCTGGGACACCGACTTCGCGGTCGACATCCCGGCGGACATGCGCAGCGGCGCCTACGGGGTCCGGCTCAGGTGCGACGGGCACGAGGACATCATCCCCTTCTTCGTGCTGCCGCCGCGCGGCACGACGACGGCACCGATCGCGGTGCTCATCTCCACCTTCACCTATCAGGTGTATGCCAACTACCTGCGCAACAACTGCGACGAGTCCTACAAGCGCCGGCGTGCCGCCTGGGGGGCCTATCCCCACCACGCCGACGAGCATCCGGACTATGGCCGCTCGACCTACAACTTCCATCCCGACGGCAGCGGCATCGGCTATTCGTCGCGGCTGCGCCCGATCATCACCATGCGCGCCGGCTATCTTTCATACGAGGACCTGCGCGGATCGGGCCTGCGGCACTTCCCGGCCGACACCCATCTCCTCGACTGGCTGGAACAGAAGGGCATTTCCTTCGACCTGGTGACCGACGAGGACCTGGACGAGGAGGGGGTGGCGCTGCTGCGCCCCTATCGCGCGCTACTGACCGGCAGCCACCCCGAGTACCACACCGAGCGCACGCTGGATGCGATCCAGGCCTATGTCGCGGGCGGCGGGCGCCTCTGCTACCTCGGCGGCAACGGCTTCTACTGGCGCGTCGCGCGACGCGCCGACCTGCCGCACGTCATCGAGGTGCGTCGCGCCGAAGGCGGCATCCGCGCCTGGGCGGCCGAGACGGGCGAATACTTCCATGCGCTCGACGGCAACTACGGCGGCCTATGGCGGCGCAACGGCCGGCCGCCGCAGAAGCTGGCCGGTGTCGGCTTCACCGCCCAGGGCAAGTTCGAAGGGTCCTGGTATCGCCTTCTGCCGGCGGCGCGCGATCCGGCGGTCGCCTGGATCTTCGAGGGAGTCGAAGGTGACGTGCTCGGCGATTTCGGCCTCTCGGGCGGCGGTGCCGCCGGCTTCGAGCTCGACCGCGCGGACCGGCTGCTCGGCACACCCCCGAACGCCCATGTGCTCGCGCGATCCGAGAAGCACCAGTCGCATTTCGTGGCGGTGCCCGAGGAGCTGCTGACCCATATCTCCACGGTCACCGGGGAGGATCCGGCCGACCTCATCCGGGCGGAGATCGTTTACTTCGAGACTGCCAATGGCGGTGCCGTGTTCTCGACCGGCTCGATCACGTTCTGCGGCAGCCTGTCCCATGACGGCTACGCCAACCCCGTGTCGCGCATGCTGGAGAATGTCGTGCGCCGCTTCGCGTCGCCGGGCTGAGCTACCAGCGCAGCAGCCTGCGGCCGGCCAATGCACCGCCAAGTGCGGGGATCGCGATCGCCGGGATGTACCAGGTGGCGACGAAGAGCGGCGAATCGTCGGTGCAGTGGATGGCATAGAGCGCGGCCGCCATGCCGCCGGCCACAAGGCCGGCGACCGCCCCGGCGGCGGCGGGTGCCGTCGGCGCGCCATGACGCAACACCGCAATGAGGGTCGCGAGCGGCGCCAGGGACAGCAGAGGGACCGCCGTCAGGCAGATCAGCGCGTTGCTGCCGATCGCCCGTTCCCGCCATCCGGACGGGCTCACCACCGCGAGCTCGACCGCGATCGCGATCGCCAGGACGGCCGGCGCCGCTGCGAGCAGCAGGAAGCGGCGCCGATCGTGCCCGGGCCGGGCCATCGCCGTCAGCACCGTGAACGCCGTTGCCGCGAGAAGCAGCGTCGCCGCCGGCTTCAGCAGGAAGCGAGGCGTCGACGCCACGGCGAGTAGATCGTCCCGCGGACCGAGCACCCACAGGAACGCTGCCACCGCCACTGCGACGCCGATAGCCAGCGCCATGGCGACGCGGCGCGCGATCGGCGGACCGCGACCCGTCTCGTCGGCGGCGAGGGCGCGGATGAGCGCGTCCGTCCTCATGCCCAGGTGCTCCGGAAGCGGGCCGCGAGCGCCTTCAGCCCCCGATGGAGCGTCACGCGCACCGCACCCTCGGTCATGCCGAGCCGTCTGGCCGCCTCCGCCGCCGTGGCTCCTTCCAGCGACACCGCGCGGACGACGTCGCGCATCCGGCCGTCCAGATGGCGCAACATCCGCTCGACGTCTCCGCTCTCGCCCGCCGGCGGCGGCTTGTCGTCGGCCAGGCTGTCGGCGACGAGGTCGATGGCGATCTCCGTCCGCCGCCCGCGTCGGCGCAGCGCGTCGGTCAGCTTGTAGCGCGCGATGGCGAATACCCACGGGCCGATCGGCTCCGCGTCGTTCCAGGTGTCGCGCTTCAGGTGGATCGCCAACAACGTCTCCTGCACCACATCCTCGACATCGCCGCTGCCCGCGCCCGCGCGCTCGAGGCCGCGCCGGGCCAGGCCGCGCAACACGGGGGCGAGCGCTTCCAGCAACCGCCGGTAGGCGGCAGGGTCGCCGCCGCGAGCTGCGGCCATCCAGCCGGCCCATTCCCGTTCGCGGTCCAGCACGCCCCCTCTGTCTCCTGTTCGTCGCAAACGGGCCGATCGTTACACGGCGTGGCCGCCTCATACACGAAAGCGTGATCTCCGTAACGGACGCCCGGTCGCCGGCGAATGCAACGTCGAGGGCCCGGTCGGGCCCGTCCATCAGGGAGAGATCACCATGAACAAGTCCTCGCTCGCCGTCGCCCTCGCCGGGTCGCTCGCCGCCGCGCTCGCGGTCGCATCGGCGCCCGTCGCCGCGCAGCAGGCCGACAAGGAGCGGTGCTTCGGCGTCTCGCTCGCCGGCAAGAACGACTGCGCGGCCGGCCCCGGCACGACCTGCGCCGGCACGTCGAAGGTCGACTACCAGGGCAACGCCTGGAAGTACGTCGCCAAGGGCACCTGCACGACGATGCAGACGCCCCACGGCATGGGTTCGCTGACGGCGGTCAAGCGCCCTGCCTGACGGCCGAGCGGGCGGGGCCCCGGCTCCGCCCGCATCCTCCCGACGGTGAACTGCGCCATGTCCCATCTTCGCCTGCCGGCTGCTGCCGGAACCTGCTTCAAGCCGCTCCATTGGCCGGCCATCGCCGCGGCGGCGACATCGGTGCCGTTCTTCGAAGTGCATGCGGAGAACTACATGGGAGCCGGCGGCCCGGCCCATGCACAGCTGCGCGCACTACGCGAGCGGCATGCCCTATCGGTTCACGGTGTCGGTCTGTCGCTGGGCGGAGCGGCGATGCCGGACGAAGCCCACCTGGCGCGGCTCGTCGCCCTCTGCGCCCGCTATCGGCCCGAGGCGGTGTCGGAACATCTCGCCTGGAGCTGCGA
>JBFWXJ010000313.1:0-7884 GCA_050187535.1 Alphaproteobacteria bacterium
CGAGGGCGGCGATGGCCGCCGTATCGGCGCGGAGGACGCGAGGGCCGAGGCTGGCGGCGCTAACAAAGGGCAAGTCGCGGAGCCGGTCAAGCTCGGCCCGTGCGAAGCCGCCTTCCGGGCCGGTCAGAACCGCCCAGGGGCCGTCGTGGGCGGCCGCGGCGAGCGCATCGGCGACCGGCGGTGCGGCGCCCGATTCGTCGCCGAGCAGGATGCGACGCTCCGCCGGCCAGGTCGCGAGCGCCGCGTCGAGCGCGACCGGCACCTTCACTTCCGGCACCACCAGGCGCTCGGTCTGCTCGGCCGCCTCGCGAGCGTTGGCCGCCAGCCGCTCGAGGTTGACGCGCTCGACAGCGGTGTGGCGGGTGATCACCGGCCACAGTGCCGAGACGCCGAGCTCGGTCGCCTTCTCGGCCAGAAAATCCAGGCGCGCCCGCTTGATCGGCGCGAAGACGAGCCAGAGATCGGGCTCGGGCGCAGGCGCCCGCCGCCGCTCCAGCACCGCCACCGAAGCTCGCCCACGGCCGACGGTCGAGATACGGGCGAGCCACTCGCCGTCGCGGGCATTGAACAGCGCCACATGCTCGCCCGGGACGGCTCGCAGGACGGTGCCGAGGAAATGCGCCCGATCGGCGTCGAGCGCCAGCTCCGCACCGGCGGCGAGGATGGCGTCGACGTGGAGGCGGGTACGCGGGCGGGCGGGGTCGGTCATCGGCGGGCCGCGATACTGCCCGCGCGGCGGCGGCGGCGGCAAGCGACGCCGCTTGTGGACGGGGCCGCCGGCGATCACATTGGCGCCATGATGACGGGGAGCCCTTCGCAGCCGACCGCCGGCGAACCCGTGGATATCCCGGTCGACGGCTGGGTGGACCGCCTGCTGCCGCGCCCGGCCCGCCCCTATGCGCGGCTGGCGCGGCTCGACCGGCCGATAGGCACCTGGTTGCTGCTGTTCCCCGGCTGGTGGGCGATCGCGCTGGCCGCCCCGCCCGGCGCCTGGCCGGACTGGCGGCTGCTGGTGCTGTTCCTGGTCGGTGCGCTCGTCATGCGCGGGGCGGGCTGCACCCTCAACGACATCGTCGACCGCGACTTCGACGGCCGCGTGGCGCGCACCCGCACCCGCCCGATCCCGTCGGGCGCGGTCAGCGTCCGGCAGGCCTTGGCCTTCCTGGTGCTGCAATCCCTGCTGGGGCTTGTGATCCTGCTGCAGCTTCCGCCGACTGCGATCGGTCTCGGCGTCGGCGTGCTGGCGCTGATCGCGATCTACCCCTTCATGAAGCGGGTGACGTGGTGGCCGCAGCTCTTCCTCGGCCTCACCTTCAACTGGGGCGCCCTGCTGGGCTGGGCGGCGGCGACCGATACCGTGCCGCCGGCCGCCCTTCTGCTTTATGCCGGCGGCATCGCCTGGACGCTCGGCTACGACACCATCTACGCCCACCAGGACAAGGAGGACGACGCGCGCATCGGCGTGAAGTCCTCCGCGCTGGCGCTGGGCGAGGCGACACGGCCGTGGCTCTTCGTCTTCTGCGCGGTGGCACTGGCGCTCTTCGCGCTGGCGGGCCTCACCGCGGGGGCGGGCTGGCCGTGGCTGGCCGGGGTGGCCGTGGCCGCCGTTCTGCTGCTGCGCCAAGCTGCCGTCGTCGACATGGACGACCCGGCCCAGTGCCTGAGGCATTTCCAGGCGAATCGCTGGGTCGGCTGGGCGCTCTTCCTGGGTGCCGTCGCGGCCCGCGCAATCGGCTGACATTCGCCACGAAGATTCCTTGTCCGAGTCGTGAACCCGCCGCGCCGGTCGGGCGACGTAGAGGCATCAGGCTTCTACCTCCCCCCGGAGACGGACAATGGCTCGTTGGTTCCTCGCAATGCTGGTCCTGGTGACGATGACGGCCCCGGTCGTCGGCGACCGCAGCGCCGCGGACCGCGCGCTGCGCCAGGGCGACAAGGCCGAGGCGGTCCGCATCTGGACTGCGCGCGCCGAGGCGGGTGACCGCGACGCCCAGTACCGGCTGGCCCGCTCCTACGAGGACGGCGTCATCGTCGCCGCCGACCTGGAGGCCGCCGCCCGCCTGTATCGCGCCGCCGCCGCCCAGGGCCATGCCGGCGCCCAGACCGCCGCCGCCACGATCGCCTACGAAGCGGGCGACTTCGCCGAGGCCCGCCGCTGGGCCGAGGCCGCGGCCGCCGACGGCTGCGCCGCCGCCGCCCACCTGCTGGGCCGCATGAACCTGCGCGGCGAGGGCTTCGCCGTCGACCACGCCCAGGCCTTCCGCTGGTTCCTCCTGGCCGAGCAGCGCGGCCACGTCCTGGCGGCCCACGACCGCCGCAGCACGGCCCGCCTGGTCCCCGTCGAGCAGCGTCGCGAAATCCGCCACGAGGTCGCCGCCGCCGGCTGATCCGACCGCAACCCCCGGGGACACGAGACGAGGGGCGGGCCCGCAAGGGCCCGCCCCTTCGTATTTGGGGTGGTGCGGCGGATGCAGGTCCATCTGTGCCGGCACGCTTGTCTCGCATGGGAGACAGACGCTCGACCCGAAAGGCCCGGCAGAAGGACGAGCTGCTGGCTCAGCCCTCTCCGGCCTCCACGGGGGAGAGGGAGGGGAACCGCCGCGTGATCGGCGTTCGCGCTCCGCGGAGACCCCGACCCTCTCCGCCCCCCATGGGGCAGAGAGGGAGCGCGCGCCCGTCGCCATGGCAATCTGGGTAGCGCGGCGAGGAGGCGGGGTCCTGAAACGTCAGGTTCCCGGCCTCGGGACCCTCGACCTTCGGCGGCTATCTTGTACGTGGACATGGTGGACAGTCGTGCGGGGAGATGGTGGACGGATTCGACGCGTCGGTATTCCTTCCTCAACGTCCCGGCCGCCGATCACACCGACCCCGAAACGCGAACGGGCGGACCCAAGGGTCCGCCCGTTGCCGTCTCGCGTGCAAGACGAGCTCAGTGCAGCCGCTTGGGCAGCTCCGCGGCGGCGGCGTCGATCAGGGCGTCGGCGCGGCCGCGGTCGAGGTTCTCGACGATCAGCTTGCGCGTGGCCGCCATCGCCGCCTCGACGGTGGCCGCGCGGACCTCGGCCAGCGCCTGGGCCTCACTCTGGGCGATGCGGTCCAGCGCCAGCTGGCGGCGGCGGGCGATCTGCTGCGCCAGCTCCGCCTCGCCCGTGGTGCGCAGGCGCTCGGCCTCGGCCTTGGCATGGGCGACGATCGCGTCGGCCTCGGCCAGCGCCTCGACCTGGCGGCGCTGGTAGTCGGCCAGCGTGCGCTGTGCCTCCTCGCGCAGACGCCGCGCCTCTTCGAGCTCGGCCTTGACCTTCGCGGCGTGGTCGTCGAGGAGCGCGCCGAGCGCCTTACCCGCCGGCCTCCAGACGCCGGCCACGAAGATCACGAAGGCGACGAGGACCCAGAATTCGGGTGCGGAAAACATCGGCGTCAGCCTCCCGCGACCGCATCGACGGCCGCGCGCGCCCGGGCCGGATCGACGTCGAAGCCGCCGATCCGCCGCGTCGCGTCGACCGCCACCTCGGCCGCGACCGAGCGGACATTGGCCATCGCCGCGGTCTTGGCGGCGAGGATGTCGGCATCGGCCTTGGCCGCTTCGGCCGCCAGCGTCGCCGCGGCGTCCTTCTGGGCCGCCTCGGCACGGGCAGTGACGGCGTCCGTCGCGGCCTTCGCCTCGGTCTGGGCCTTGGAACGCGCCTCGGCCAGTGCCTTCTCGTAGGCCTGCATCACCGTCTCGGCCTCGCCGCGCGCCTCTTCGGCGCGCCGGAGGTCGTCGTTGATGTGGTCGGCCCGCGCCTCCAGCACCTCGGACACCCGCGGCAACGCCACCTTGGCCATCAGCACGTAGAGGACGGCGAAGGTGATGGCGAGCCAGATGAGCTGCGGCGCGAACTTCGTCGCGTCGAGCTGCGGCATGCCGCCGCCGCCATGGCCCTCGGCCGCGAGCGCGGCACCCGCCAGGAAGAGGCCGGCGGCCGACGCCGCGGCAGCGGCCAGAAGTCGCCCGCGCATCGGCGGGTCCTCCGGTCGGTCGCTCAGGCGAAGAGGATGAGGAACGCGATCAGGAGCGCGAACAGCGCGACGGCTTCCGTCAGCGCGAAGCCGAGAATGCCGATCGGGAACACCTGGGTGCGGGCCGCCGGGTTGCGGGCGATGGCCGCGATCAGGTTCGAGAAGATGTTGCCGATGCCGACGCCGACACCGAGGAGGGCGATGACGGCGATGCCGGCGCCGATGGCCTTGGCGGCTGCGACTTCCATTGTTCTGGTCCTTCCGGTTTCGTGTGTGTCAGTGGAGATGGATGGCGTCGTGGAGGTAGAGGCAGGTCAGGATCGTGAAGACATAGGCCTGCAGCACCGCCACCAGCACCTCGAAGCCCGTCAGCGCGACGTTCACCGCGAGCGGCGCGAAGCCGAAGATGCCCATGGCGACGGTGAAGATGGCGAAGACCTTCAGCATCGTGTGACCCGCCATCATGTTGGCGAAGAGGCGGATCGACAGGCTGACCGGGCGCGACAGGTAGGAGAGGATTTCGATCGGGATGATGAGGGGCGCCATGGCGACGGGCGCACCCTGCGGGAAGAAGTAGCTGAAGAAGTGCAGCCCGTGGCGGAAGAGGGCCACCAGCGTCACCAGGAGGAACACGATCGCCGCCATCGCGAAGGTCACGATGATGTGGCTCGTGAAGGTGAAGCTGTAGGGGATCATCCCCAGCAGGTTGCCGAAGAGGATGAACATGAAGAGCGAGAATACGAAGGGGAAGTACTGGCGCCCTTGGCTGCCGACGTTCTCCCGCACCATTCCCGCTATGAAGCCGTAGGACATCTCGGCCATCGACTGCCAGCGCCCCGGCACCAGGGCGCGGCCGCGCATGCCGCCGACCAGGAATACCGTGATCGCCACCACCGCCAGCGCCATGAACAGCGAAGCGTTGGTGAAGGACGCGTCCAACGTGCCGAGCTTGATCGGCACGATCGGCTTGACCTCGAACTGCTCGAGCGGACCCGCCAAGCTCACTCCCCTTTCGGCGGCGGCCCCTTCCCGTCGTCGGCCGTGCTCGGCCCCGATCCGGAATTCCCCGCCACCAGCCCCATCCTGTTCACGGCCCGCCACACATTGAGTGCGCCGGCGGCCGCGCCGAGGAAGAAGAACAACACGACGAACAGCGGCATCGTCCCCGCCCACCCGTCGAGCAGCCAGCCGATGCCGACCCCTACGACGAGCGCGGCGACGAGGTCGACGCCGATGCGAAACGCCCATCCGAGCGGCGACTGCGCACGATCCGTCTGCGAGCCGACCTTCCCGTCGCCATCGGAATGGCCGCGCGCCTGGTCCAGGCGCGTGCGCAACTCCTCAAGAGACAGGGGACGTCGGGGCTCGCTCATGGACGACGGCGCAACCACCCCCCTCTCGACCGGACGCAGACGTCCCGCCGAGGCGCGCGGACATTAGGGACGCGACCCGGAGCTGTCAAGCGGCGAAACTGTCCGGCCAACGCCTTGAAAGCGCTTCCCGATTCGGTTTCGGACACAATTCATACCGCAGTGCGGCATCGGCTCAGGCGGTGCGGCGGATGCGCTCGGCCGCCTGGAGGTCGACGGACACGAGCTGCGATACGCCGCGCTCGATCATGGTCACCCCGAACAGCCGGTCCATGCGCGCCATGGTGATCCGGTGATGGGTGATGACGAGGAAGCGGGTGCCGGTCGTGCCGGCGATGCGGTCGACCAGCGAGCAGAAGCGATCGACGTTGGCGTCGTCGAGCGGCGCGTCGACCTCGTCCAGGACGCAGATCGGCGAGGGGTTGGTGAGGAACACGGCGAACAGCAGCGCCAGTGCCGTCAGCGCCTGCTCGCCGCCCGACAGCAGCGACATGACCTGGAGCTTCTTCCCCGGCGGGCTGGCCATGATCTCGAGCCCCGCCTCAAGCGGGTCCTCGGCCTCGGTCAGCGCCAGATGCGCCTGTCCGCCGCCGAACAGGCCCACGAAGAGCTCCTGGAAGCGACTGTTGACGCGGTCGAACGACCCCAGCAGCCGCTCGCGTCCCTCGCGGTTGAGGGCCGCGATGCCCTGGCGCAGGCGCTGGATGGCGCCCGTCAGGTCGGCGCGCTCGGCGACGAGGCCCTGGATGCGCGTCTCCAGCTCGGCCGCCTCGGATTCGGCCATGAGGTTGACCGGCCCGATGCTCTCGCGCTCGCGCAGCAGGCGCTCGAGCCGGCGCTCGACCTCGGCCGGGTCGGGCAGCGTCGTGTCGGCATCGAGATCGGCGATGCCGGGCAGGTCTTCGGGTGCGGCATCGACCCGCTCGCGGATGCGCTGGAGGAGCGCGGTGCGTGCCGCCGCCGCATGCTCGACCGCCGCCTCGGCGCGGACCCGGCCTTCGCGCGCCTCGCCAGCCGCCGCCTCGGCCGCCTTGGCGGCGCGTTGGGCCGCCGACGCCTCGGCCTCGGCCGCGGCCAGAGCGTCGGAGGCCAGGCGGCGGCGCGCCTCTGCCGCGTCCGTCTGCTCCAGAAGCGCCGCACGGTCGCGTGCGATCTCGTCGGGCCGGCCGGCCAGCGCCGCCTCCTCGGCCCGCGCCGTCTCCTCGCGCTCGCCCAGCACGGCCAGTTGCCGCGCCGCGCCGTCGGCCCGACTGCGCCACGCCGTCGCCTCCGTCGCGATGCGCTCCAGGCGGTCGCGCCGGGCGGCCGCCTCGCGCAACAGCCGGTCGAGCGCGCCCTGGCGTTCCATCTGCAGGGTGCGCCGCTCCGCCAGCCGCGCCCGCAGCTCGGCCACCTCCTCGCGGGCCGCGCGCGGATCGGGCAGGGCGGCGCGCTCCGCCGCCAGGGCGGCGACGACCGCCTCGGCCTCCACCGCCTCGGATGCGATCCGCTCCAGCCGGGCGGCGGCGGCCGACAGCCGCGCGGCCGCCTGCGCCGCCTCGCGCTCCAACGCCGCCAGCCGGTCGCGCGACCGCGCGAAGGCGGAGAAGGATTGCGACATGCCGTCGCGCGCCGCCCGCTCCTCGGCGACGGCCCGGGCGCGCGCGGCATCGGCGGCCGACGCCTCGGTGCGCCGCGCGGCCGCCTCGGCATCGGCCGCGTCGAGCAGGCGGGTCAGCTCGGCGCGGCGGTTGCGCTGGGCGAGACGCACCGTCGCCGCCGAGGGTGCGCCCGCCGCCACCACGAGCCCGTCCCAGCGCCACAGGTCGCCGGCCCGCGTCACCAGCCGCTGACCGGGCCAGAGCAGGGGGGCGAGGCGCGCGCCCGCCGCCGCGTCCGCGACGATGCCGATCTGGGCGAGCCGCCGGGCCAGCGCCGGCGGCCCCGAGACATGCCGCGCGAGCGGCTCGACGCCCTCGGGCAAGGGCGGCGGGACGGGATAGGGCGGCAACGCCGCCCAGCGCACGGCACCCGCCCCGTCGGTCGGAACCTGCAGATCGTCGCCGAGTGCCGCCCCGAGTGCCGGCTCCAATCCCGCCGCCACCGTCATGGAGTCGACGATCGGCGGACCACCGGGCGCCACGTGCTGCAGCAGCCGGTCGAGCGCGGTGCGCTCGGCGTTGAACTCGGTGCGACGCCCCTCGGCCGCGCGCAGCGCCTGGGCCGCCGCGGACTGGGCGGCCTCCGCGGTGGCCCGCGCGGCCTCGGCCGTCGTCACCCGCTCGCGGATCGCGGTCGCCTGGGCCTCGGCCGCGGCGACCACCGCGCGTGCCTCGGCAATCGCCGCGTCCGAGGCCGTCGCGGCGGCGAGCTGGGCGCGTTCGCGCTCGGCAGCGTCGCGGTCGCGGCCGAGGCGCGCCAGGCGCTCGCCCGCGCCGGAGATCTGCCGCTCCAGGCCGGCCCGGCGCGCATCCTCGGCGGCCATCCGTTCGGTCGCCCGGGCGGTGGCCGATTCCAGCGCCGCGACCTCGCCTCT
>JBFWXJ010000314.1:0-7844 GCA_050187535.1 Alphaproteobacteria bacterium
CCTCGCGCAGCACCCGGCCGAGCTTGGGAAGCTCCTCGGCGGTCAGCCCCCGCAGGCCGGTCTTCTTCGCCTCGAAAGGGACGATCGTGAGGACGCCCGCGTAGTGCATGTAGGCGGGGACGGCGGCTGCGATGCAGATGTCGAGATAGGGAATCGCCAGGAACTCCGCCATCACGAAGGCGGCCGCTCCCATGATGGGCGGGGTGATCTGGCCGCCGGTGCTGGACGCCGCCTCGACCGCGCCCGCGAAGTACGGCCGGTAGCCGATGCGCTTCATGGCCGGGATGGTGAGCGACCCGGTCGTCACCGTGTTGGCGACGGAAGAGCCGGAGATCGTCCCCATCATCGCCGACGAGATCACGCTGACTTTCGCCGGCCCGCCGGGATACCTGCCGGCGATGCAGTAGCCGATGTCGATGAACAGCTGTCCCAGCCCCATCCGCGTCGCGATGACGCCGAAGAGCACGAAGTGGAAGACCAGGGTCGCCATCACCTGGATCGGGATGCCGAAGATGCCCTGATCGAGCAGATAGAGGTGGCTGACGACGCCGCCCCAGGTGGCGCCCGGATGCGCCAGCAGGCCGGGAACCACGTAGCCGTAGACCGCATAGAGCAGCGAAATCAGTACGATGATCGTCAGCGGCCAGCCCATCGACCGGCGCGCGGCCTCGATGACCGTGAAGATGAGGATCGTCCCGAGGACCACGTCCTCCCAGTTCGGGTTGCCGATCCGGAAGGTCAGGTCGTTGAGCGTCCAGGGGATGTAGAGGGCCGAGGCGACGCCACCGGCGGCCAGCAGCCAGTCATAGAGCGGGACACCGCCCGGCGCCCACCACCCCGAGCGGGTGGCATCGTGGCTGCGCTTGGTTGCTCCATAGACGAGGAAGCAGATCGACAGCACGAAGGAAAGGTGGACGGCCGCCAGGAGATGCGTCTGCGGCATGCCGGCATAGGCGATCCAGACATGCCAAACCGACATTGTCAGCAGCAGGATCCCCGCCACCGCCTTCGCCGGCTGGCTCAGCCGGCGGAAATGCATCTCCGGATCGTACTTCGCCTCGAGCTCGGCCGTGCTCTTCAGGTCGAGCTTCTCGGGATCGGCCATCGCTTGCCCCCTTCAATGGCCAACGGGGCCGGAAATAGCTTCCGGCCCCGTCGTTACTCAATATCCGCCCGAGCCTACTTGATCAGGCCGGCTTCCTTGTAGAACTTCTCCGCACCCGGGTGGAACGGAACGCTGACACCCTTGGTGGCGCCCGCCTGGACGATCGACTTGCCCTTGGCGTGGCCGCTGTCGAGCAGCTCGCGGGTGTTCTTGTTCCACAGCGCCTTGGTGATCTCGTAGATCAGATCGTCGGGCTGCTTGTTGTTGGTGACCCACCACGCGCCGACGGCAACCGTCGGGACGTCCTTGTCGATGCCCTTGTAGGTGCCGGCCGGAACGGTGGTCTCCGACCAGAAGGGAATCGCCTTCAGCACCTTCTCGCGGTCCGCACCGCCCACCGGCAGCAGCGTCATGCCGACGGTGGACGCCAGTTCGACCAGCGCTGCGGTCGGCGTACCGGCGATGAGGAACGCCGCGTCGAGCTGCCCGTCGCGGATGCGGTCCGCCGCAGGCTGCGGGTTCAGGTATTCCGGCTGGAGGTCCGTCTTCTCCTTGAGGCCGTACACTTCGAAGAACAGCCGGGCGCCGACCAGCGTGCCCGACGCGGGCGGGCCGTAATTTACCTTCTTGCCCTTGAGCTGGCCGATCGAGGTGATGCCCGAGTTGCCCTTGGTGAAGACCTGGATGTGCTCGGGGAAGAGGTTGGCGATCACCCGCAGGGAGTCGACCTTGGGCTTGCCCTCGAACAGGCCGGTGCCCGTGTACGCCCAATGGGTCACGTCGGACTGGGCGATGCCGGATTCCATCTGCCCGGAGGCGACGCCGTTGATGTTGCCGACCGAGCCGTCCGACGACTGGACGATGGCGATGAGTCCCGGCACACCGCAGGCCCCGCCCTTGTCGCAGGGCCGCGAACCCGGCGGGTTGGAGATACCCGTGGCGATGATGCCGCCGATCGGGAAGTAGGTACCGCCGGCACCGCCGGTGCCGATGCGGAAGAATTTCGGCGACTGCGCCGCGGCGACGCCGGGCGCGAGCAGCGCGGCGCCGAGGGCCGCCACCGCCATGAACCTGATTGCGCGCATTCGTGCCCCCTGTTCCAGGACCCGTGTCCTCCCTCCTATTCCGGGCAAAGCCACGGGAGTGTCAAGTCCGACCGGCCACGGCCGAGGGCGGGGCGGCCGGTAGGGCATCAGAGCCGTCGCTCCCACGTGTCGCCATGCATCGCGTCGAACCGAGCTCGGGGACACGCACTCGCCATTGTTCGGCAATCCGCCCGCCCTATATATCGGGCCGATATATACCGAACCAGCAGTCGAGGCGATGGACGTACCCACGCTGTGCCTGGCCGTCCTCAGCCGCGGACCGGCGAGCGGCTATGAAATCCGCAAGGCCTTCGGGGACGGCCCCTTCGCCCATATTCACGAGGCGAGCTTCGGATCGATCTACCCGTCGTTGCGCCGGCTCGAGGAGCAGGGCCTGGCGGAAGGCGCCGCCGAGCAACAGGACGGCCGCCCCGACAAGCGCGTCTACCGCATCACCGACAGTGGCCGGGCGACACTGCGGCGCGCCCTGATGGCGCCGCCGCGGCCGGACCGGGTGCGCTCGGATGCGCTGGTCGTCCTGTGCTTCGCCCATCTCGTGCCGGCGGAGACCGTGGCCACCGCGCTCGACCTCTACCTGGCCCAGCACCGCGCCGTGCTGTCGCTGCTGACCGGCGACGGCTGCGCGGACTGCGCCACCCCCGGCGAACGTTTCGTTCACGGGTTCGGCGTCGCGATCTATCAGGCCGCCGTGAGCTACATCGAGAACCATCGGGCGGCCTTCGTCGACGCAACGGCTGCAACCCCTGCCGGCGGCGACCACCGGAGCTGACGAACATGCGTTCTTCGTATTGGATGGCCCTCGCCGTGACCGTCGGGGCCATCGCCTGGGTCGCGTCCGGGCAGCTGGCCGGCGGCGACGAGCCGCCGCGCAAGCCCGCCGCCGCCACGACCGAGGCTCCCCTCCCCGCGGTGCGGTTCGCGTGGTCGGACGCGTCGCCGCGCGAGCGCAACGTCGTCCTGCGCGGCCGAACGGAACCTAACCGCCGCGTCACCGTGCGTGCGGAGACCATCGGCCGCGTCGCCGCCGTCGCCGCCGAGCGTGGCCAGCGCGTGGCGTCCGACACGACGATCCTGACGCTGGCGGAGGACGACCGGCCGGCACGGCTGGCGGAGGCGCGCGCCCTTCTCGCGCAGCGAGAGGTCGAGTTCCGGGCGTCGCGCGCCCTGGCCGAGCGCGGCTTCCGTGCCGACAACCAGCATGCCGTCGCCCGGGCACAGCTCGATTCCGCCCGGGCGCTGGTCGCCCGGATCGAGCTCGACATCCGCCGGACGACGATCCGAGCCCCCTTCGCCGGCGTTCTCGACAAGCGGAAGGTCGAGGTCGGCGACTATCTCAAGGAAGGCGATCCGATCGCCGAGATCGTCGACCTCGACCCGGTGATCGTCGTCGGCTTCGCGACGGAGACCGATCGCGGGCATATCCGCGACGGGCAGAAGGGCGCGGCACGACTCGCGACCGGCCAGGAGCTCGCGGTCGCGGTGCGCTATGTCGCCGCCGACGCCGACGCCGCCACGCGAACCTTCCGCGTCGAGCTGGAGGCCCCCAACCCGGACCACGCCATCGTCGGCGGCGTCACCGCGGAGATCACGATCCCCGTCGAGCGACTGGCGGCCCACCGCGTCACCCCGGCGCTGCTCGGCCTCGACGAGAAGGGCGTGCTCGGCATCAAGACGATCGACGGCTCGGACACCGTCGCCTTCCATCCCGTGCGCGTGGTCGGCGACGGGCCCGAAGGGATGTGGGTGACCGGCCTGCCCGATCGTGCCCGGATCATCACCGTGGGCCAGGAGTTCGTCCGACCCGGCCAGCGCGTCCGTCCCGTGCCGATGACCGCGGCCGCCGGCTCATGAAGGCGCTGATCGGGGCGGCCCTCGCGCGGGGCCGCGTGACCATGGCGGTCCTCGTCCTCGTGCTCCTCTTCGGTGCGCTGGCCTGGCGCGACATCCCGAAGGAAGCCGAGCCCGACGTCGCCATCCCCATCATCTACGTCTCGATGACGCTGGAGGGGGTGTCGCCGGAGGACGGCGAACGGCTGCTGCTGCGCCCCATGGAGAAGGAGCTCCGCTCCGTCGAGGGCGTCAAGGAGATGCGGGCCACCGCCTATCTCGGCGGCGCCTACGTCATCATGGAGTTCGAAGCCGGCTTCAACGCCCAGAAGGCGCTGATGGACGTGCGCGAAGGCGTCAACCGCGCGAAGTCCGAGCTGCCCCAGGACACCGACGAGCCGATCGTGAAGGAGGTGAACGTCAGCCTTTTCCCGGTGCTCGTCGTGACACTGTCGGGCGACGCGCCCGAGCGCACGCTGCTGCGGCTCGCCCGCGACCTGCGCGACCGCATCGAGACGATCCCGGCGGTGCTGTCGGTGCGCATCGCCGGCGACCGCGAGGAGCTGGTCGAGATCGTCATCGATCCGCTGCGCGTCGAAGCCTACGGCCTGTCGGCATCCGAGTTGTCGACGGCGATCTCGCGCAACAACCAGCTCATCGCCGCGGGTCAGATCGACACCGGCCGCGGGCGCTTCGCCGTCAAGGTCCCGGGCCTGTTCGAGAACGTGCGCGAGATCCTCGACATGCCGCTCAAGGTCTCGGGCGACGCGGTCGTGCGCGTGCGCGACATCGCCGAGGTGCGGCGCACCTACAAGGACCGCGAGAGCTACGCCCGCGTCAACGGCCGGCCGGCCATCGCGCTGGAGGTGTCGAAGCGCATCGGCCAGAACATCATCGAGACGATCGACGAGGTTCGCCGCGTCACCGCGGAGATGAAGGAGCGCTGGCCCGACGGCGTCGTCGTCGGCTTCACCCAGGACAAGTCGGACGACATCAAGCTGATGCTGGCCGACCTGGAGAACAACCTCGCCATCGCCGTGCTGCTGGTGATGGTGATCGTGCTCGCCTCCCTCGGCATGCGGTCCACCATCCTGGTCGGCGTCGCCGTCGTGGGGTCGTTCCTGGCGGCGATCCTGCTGCTGGCCGGCATGGGCCTCACCATCAACATCGTCGTGCTGTTCGGCCTCATCTTCGCGGCCGGCAACGTCGTCGACGGCGCGATCGTCGTGACCGAGTACGCCGACCGCAAGATGGCCGAAGGCATGGCGCGCGCCGATGCGTATGCGGTTGCCGCCAAGCGCATGGCCTGGCCCATCGTATCGGCCATCGCCACCCAGATCGCCGCCTTCCTGCCGCTGCTGTTCTGGCCGGGCGTCGTCGGCGAGTTCATGAAGTACCTGCCGATCACCCAGGTTGTCGTGCTCGGCGCCTCGGTCGCGATGGCCCTCGTCTTCATCCCCGTCCTGGGCGCGCGCTTCGGGCGCAAGGTCGCCGTCGGCACGGAGCCGGAGGCGCCACCCGAGGATGCCGGCACGCGCGCCTATGTCGGCCTGCTCGACTGGGCGCTCCGCCGGCCACTCACGGTGCTGGCGGCGACCGTGGCGGCGCTCGTCGGCTTGCAATGGTGGTACGCGACACATGGCAACGGCGTGGAGTTCTTCCCCAACGTCGAGCCGAACCTGGCGCTCGTCAGCGTGACGGCGCGCGGCAACTTGTCGACCGACGAGCGCGACCGGCTGCTGCGCGAGGTCGAGGACCGCGTGCTGGCCCTCAATGCCGAGCGGCACGAGATCGCCACTATCTACAGCTCGACCCGCACCCGCGAGCTCGGCAAGGAGGCGGCCGAGGACGTCATCGGCATGATCCAGCTCGAGTTCGCCGACTGGAGGATCCGGCGCAAGGCGAGCGAGATCATGACGGACATCCAGCGCCGTTCGGCCGACCTCGCCGGCATCTTCGTCGAGGCCCGGGGCGAGGAATCGGGGCCACCGGTCGGCAAGCCGATCCAGGTGATGCTCTCCTCGCGCGACCCGGCGCTGCTGCCGTCCGCGGTCGAGCACGTCCGCGGCCTGCTCGGGCGCATCGAGGGGCTGAAGGACATCGAGGACGGCCGGCCGCTGCCCGGGGTCGAATGGCAGGTCACCGTCGACCGCGCCCAGGCGGCGAAGTTCGGTGCCGACGTGGCCGCCGTCGGCAGCTCGATCCGCCTCGTCACGAACGGCCTCAAGTTCGGCGAGTACCGGCCGGACGATTCCGACGACGAGATCGACATCGTCGCCCGCTATCCCGCGGCCGACCGCGGCATCGCGCAACTGGGCCTGGTGCGGGTGCAGACGGCGATGGGACTGGTGCCGATCGAGAACTTCGTCGAGCGCCGGCCAGTGCCGCGCGTCAGCGAGATCCAGCGGGTCGACGGCCGGCGCGCGATGATGGTGAAGGCCGACGTGCAGCCGGGCGTGCTGCCCGACGGCAAGGCCCAGGAGCTGCGGGCCTTGCTGGCCGCCTCCCCCCTCCCGCCCGGCGTCGACATTCGCTTCAAGGGCCAGGACGAGGAACAGCAGAAGGCCCAGGCATTCCTCTCGCGCGCCTTCCTGGCCGCGATCTTCCTGATCTTCGTGATCCTGCTGGCGCAGTTCAACAGCGTCTACACGACCTTCGTGATCCTGACGGGCGTGGTCATGTCGACGATCGGCGTCTTCGTCGGGCTGATCGCGACGGGCCAGCCCTTCGGCATCGTCATGACCGGCATCGGCGTAGTGGCGCTCGCAGGGATCGTCGTGCAGAACAACATCGTGCTCATCGATACCTACGACCAGTATCTGGGCGAAGGCATGGAGGCCCGCGCGGCGCTGCTGCGCACCGGGCGCGAGCGCCTGCGGCCGGTGCTGCTGACGGCATTCAACACGGTGCTCGGTCTCTTTCCGCTGATGCTGGGGGTCAACATCGACCTGCTGACGCGCGAGATCACCGTCGATGCCCCGGCGACCCAGTGGTGGGTGCAGATCTCGACCGCGATCTGCTTCGGCCTCGGATTCTCGACCATCCTGACGCTGGTGGTCACCCCCTGCGCGCTGCTGCTGCGCGCCAACCTCTCGGCATGGCGCCAGCGCCGGCGCGAGCGGCGTGCGGGGATCGGGACGTTGCAGCCGGCCGCGGGCGAATGAGCGCGGCGCTGCGACAGTGGCCATGATCCGCCACCCGCGCGCGATCGCGGGCGGGCTCGCAGCGCTCCAGGCCAGCGAACCCGCCTTCGCCGCCCTCGTGGCCGCGGCCGGGCTGCCGGCACCGCGGCGCGAGCCGGCGGGCTTCGCGACGCTGCTGCGCATCATCGTGGCGCAGCAGGTATCGACCAGTGCCGCCGCCGCCATCTGGGGGCGCCTTGTCGCCGCCCTCGCCCCGCTCTCGCCGGAGACGCTGGCAGTGGCGACCGACGAGACGCTGCGCGGTGCCGGGCTCAGCCGGCCGAAGGTAGCCTACGCCCGAGATCTAGCCGCGCGCATGATCGCGCGCGAGGTCGACTTGCGGCGCCTCGCCCGCCTCGACGACGAGGCGGCGATCGCCATGCTCGTGGCGATCAAGGGCATCGGGCGGTGGAGTGCAGAGGTCTATCTCCTCTTCGCCCATGGCAGACCGGATATCTGGCCGGCCGACGACCTGGCCGTGCAGGCCGCCTTCCAGCACCTGCGCGGCCTGGATGCCCGGCCGCTGGCGAAGGCGCTGCGCGACCACGGCGAGGCGTTTCGCCCGCACCGCAGCGCGGCTGCGCTGCTGCTGTGGCACTACTATCGCCATCGCGTGCGCGCCGC
>JBFWXJ010000315.1:0-7823 GCA_050187535.1 Alphaproteobacteria bacterium
CGTGGCCGCTGTGACGGCGGGCCGGGAGTTCATCCTCCACCTGGCGCACGACGTCGAGAAGGGCGGTCGGAAGGGGCAGCGGGCCGCCATCTACCATAAGGAGCTCGGTGTCCAGGACCCGGCAGCATTCGGGGCCTGGATGAAGTCGAAGAGCTACGCCCCCGACATGACGGAGGTCATGCGGGACGCGGGCGCCGCAGGGGAGTACGGCACCGCGTTGGTCCGCTTCGTCGACCAGACGATCATGAACCCGACGCGCGCCGACAAGCCGCGCTGGGCGAGCCATCCGATCGGCTCGCTCTTCTATGGGCTCATGTCCTTCACCTACGCCTTCCAGAAGAACGTGTTGGCCCGCGAGGCGCGCCTCATCGCCCAGGCGGTCCGCGACAAGGACCCGTCCTATGTCGCCGGGCTCGCGATCGGCGCGCCCGTAATGCTCGCGATCACGGCCGCCATGGAGACCCGCGTGCGGCCGGTGCTGTTCGGCAAGTCGGACCGCGCGAAGGAAGAGACGCCCGCACAGACGGCCCTCAAGGTCGTCGACCGCGCTGGCCTCACCGGCATCCTGTCGCCGCTGGTGAACGCGGTGACGGGGCTCAAGTACGAGCGGGACCTCGCTACCTCGGGCCTCGGCCCGGCGCTGGGCAGCTCGGCCGAGGGCGTCGGGTCGGTCCTGTCGCTGATCCCGAAGTCGATCGGCGGGAAGAACGCCGCCGAGTCGGACACCGCGGAGCGCAAGGCCGTTCGCACGCTCTATCGCCTCGTGGTCGATCCGGTGATCGACGCCGCCGGCGCGGGCGGCGCGAAGGGCCTGGCGCGGAGCGCAATCGTGTACGGCACCGGCCACCGGCGCGACGAGGACGCCTTTGTGGAGGGCGTGTCCAGCCTGTTCGACTGGAAGGCCGAACCGAAGCGAGGGGAAGGCGGCGGCCGCGGTGAGCGCGTCGGCCGCGCGGGCAGGGGTGAGCGATGACGACGTTCGAGATCGACGCCGACAAACTGGACACGCTGCTGGAGGACGCCGCGCGCCGCGGCGCGACCGAGGCCCTGGCGCGAGTTGGGCTCAACGACGAGGGCAGTGCCAACGACATCCGCGACCTGCGGGAGCTGCTGACGTCCTGGCGTGAGGCGAAGAGCGCATTCCTCAAGGGTGTCGCCAAGGCCCTCGGTACGCTCGTCCTGGGGCTGCTGCTGATCGGCCTCGGCTTCAAGATCAAGGAAGGGGGATGGCTCGGATGAGCATGATCGAGAAGTCGGTGCGCGGGGAGCGCAACAACAACCCCCTGAACGTCCGCTGGGATGGCCGGACCGAATGGCGCGGCCAGGACCCGATCCGGCGCTCCGATCGCAGCCTCAAGACGGACGGGACCCACGGCTTCGTGGTGTTCGTCGAGCCGGTGTGGGGGCTGCGCGCCGCCGCGAGGACGTTGTGGAACTACCAGAACAAGCACGGCCTGGACACGGTCGCCAAGATCGTCGGGCGCTGGGCGCCCCCGAACGAGAACGAGACCAAGAGCTACGTGAAGCGCGTCGCCAAGGAAATGGGCGTGTCCCCGGTGGAGCCGGTGGACCTGCGCGACAGGAAGCTCATGATTGACCTCCTGCGAGCAATGATCCGCGTCGAATGCGGCCGGGTCATCTATTCCGACGATGCGATCCGGGCGGGGGTCGAGATCGCCGGCATTCCGGTACTTCCTGCCGCCCGATAGGGAGTCGTCCTCTTCATGGACAAGGTCCTCGATTTCCTCAAGGCGCGCCTCAAGGAGCGCTCCACCTGGATCGGCCTGACCACCCTGCTGACCGCGGTCGGCGTCTCGCTGTCGCCCGAGGCCGTCGAGGCCATTGCGGCGGCCGGCGTCGCCGTGGCGGGCGCGGTGTTCGTGCTGTTCCCGGACAAGCCCAAGGAGCCGGCGGCCGGCTGATGCAGGCCCTCGGCTCGATCCTCGTTGCGATCCTGCAGTGGGTCGGCGGCTTGCTGGCGGCTTACGCCGGCGGCAAGTCCGCCGCTCGCAGCGACGCGCGCGAAGCCATCGCGGAGGTCAAGGATGCCCAGGCTCGGGAGGCGACTCGCGACCGCGGCCCTGATGCTGTGGTTGGCAGGATGCGGGACGGTACTTTCTGACGGGTCACGCAACGCGTCAGGGACGCCCTGCCCACCGATTGCGGCCTACAGCCCGGACGAGCTGACAGCGGCGGCGGCCGAAGCTGCCGACCTCAAGCGCGGCGGAATGATGGAGCGGATGATCCGGGACTACGGTCTTCTGCGGGATCAGGTCCGCAGGTGCCGGCCAGAGTAGCCCGGTATGTTCCGGTGTCGTTCACGGTGAGCCAGGGTCTCTTGGTTCATTGAACCACCAAGACACTGTCCACCGTGACACGAAACCCTAGAAACCGCTGGTCGGAGTGAGAGGATTCGAACCTCCGGCCCCTGCCTCCCGAAAGCAGTGCTCTACCAGGCTGAGCTACACTCCGAACCGGCGGACGCGCCTTATAGCGGCAGGGCGTGGTGGCGCGCAAGGACGGAGAAGGGCCGGCCGCGCGCGGGCGACCGCGCTTGCATCGTCCAGTATAATGGATTAATGATCCCCTATCATGGATGCCGCACCCGACGCCATCGAAGCCCGCCTCGCGGCCCGCCTGCGGGCCCTGCGGGCCGATCGTGGCCTGACGCTGGAAGGGCTGGCGGAGCGCTCGGGCGTCAGCCGGTCGATGATCTCCCTCGTCGAGCGCGGGGAGAGCAGCCCGACCGCTTCGGTCCTCAACCGCCTGGCGATGGGCCTCGGCGTCGCCCTGGCCGATCTCTTCGATGAGGCGGAACGCCCCGATGCCTCGCCCTTGTCGCGGCGCGCCGGCCAGGGCTCGTGGCGCGACCCGGAGACGGGGTATGTGCGCCGCAACCTGTCGCCGCCCGGGTACCCCTCGCCGATCGAGCTGGTCGAGGTGCTGTTCCCCGCCGGTGCCCGCGTCTTCTACGAGAACGCGCCGCGGGCAGCGGGAATCGCCCAGCAGGTCTGGGTGCTGGAGGGCACGATCGAGATGACCGCGGGAGAGGAGACGTACCTGCTCGAGGCGGGGGACTGTCTCGCCATGCGCCTCGACCGGCCGACCGGCTTCCGCAACCCGACCGACCGTCCCGCCCGCTACCTGGTGGCGCTCGCCGCCGATCCGGAGCATCGCCGATGACCAGCAGCGTGGAGGCCCGCATCCTCTCTCCGGTCGAGGCGCGGGCGGCGGTGCCGGCGCTGGCCGACATCCTCCTGGACTGCGTCGAAGGCGGCGCGTCGGTCGGCTTCATGGCGCCGTTCACCCGCGAGCGGGCGGAGGGCTTCTGGCGCAAGGTTGCCGACGGGGTCGGGGCGGGCGAACGCATCCTGCTCGCCGCCGCCGATCCGGCGGACGGGGTGCCGGTCGGCACCGTCCAGGTCGTCTTCGCGCCGCAGGAGAACCAGCCTCACCGCGCGGACATCGCCAAGATGCTGGTCCATCGCCGCGCCCGCGGCCGCGGCGTGGGGGCGGCGCTGTTGGCCGCCGCCGAGGGCGCGGCCGCGGCGGCCGGGCGATCGGTGCTGGTGCTGGACACCGCCAGCGATGCGGCCGAGCGGCTCTACGCGCGCGCCGGCTGGACGCGGGTCGGGGTCGTGCCGGACTACGCGTTGCTGCCGGGCGGCGGTTTCTGCGACACGATCTTCTTCTGCAAGCGCATCCTGCAGGCCTGACCCGTGGACGGCATCGTCGTCGCCGCTGCGCTGGCGAGCGCCTTCCTGCACGCCGCCTGGAACGCCGCGATCAAGGCTGCCCCCGATCCGCGCTCGGCGATGGCGGCGGCCGTCGTCGCGTCCGGCGCCGTCGCGGTGCCCTTGCTCTTCTTCCTGCCGATGCCGGCCCCGGCGTCGTGGCCGTGGCTCGCCGCCTCGGCGGTCTTCAACCTGTTCGCTATGCTGGCGCTGGCCCGCGGCTACGCCACCGGCGCCGGCTTCGGCCTGGTCTATCCGCTGGCGCGCGCGACATCGCCGCTCCTGGTGACGCTCTTCGGCGGCGTCATCTTCGGCGAGCATCTGGGCACGCTTGGCCTGGTCGGGGTGGCCCTCGTCTCGGCCGGCGTCGCCCTCTTCGCGGGCGGCGACGGCCGGCGCCACCCGCTGGCGATCGCCTGCGCGCTGGCGGCCGGCATCTTCACCGCCGCCTACATCCTTGCCGACGCGCAGGGCGTACGGGCGTCCGCCTCGATGCTGGGATACGGCCTCGTGGTCTCCGTTGTTAACGCGATCGTCTTCGGCACGGTCCACCGCCTGCGCGGCGGCGGGCCGATCCTGGCCGCGCTGCGTGCCAACCCCATGGTGGCGCTCTTCGTGCCGGCGGCCTCGAACGCGTCCTACCCGCTCATCCTCTGGGTATGGTCGCTGGCGCCGGTGGCGGTCGGCGCGGCGCTGCGCGACACCAGCGTGGTGTTCGCCGCACTGATCGCGGTCGTGGTGCTTAAGGAGCGGGTGACGGCGCGCCGCGCCGCGGCCATCGCGCTGGTTGCGGCCGGTGCCGCGGCGCTGCGCTTCGCGTAGCGGGGCAAGGGAGGTCTCGAATGACGGCGACCGCGGAACAGAGCCTGGACCGGCTGGCCGGGGAGCTCGACCGGCGCGGGCGGCTCGGCCTGGCGCACCTTCCGACCCCGCTCGAGCCGATGAGGCGGCTGACCGAGCATCTCGGCGGGCCGCGGCTGTGGGTCAAGCGCGAGGATTGCACCGGTGTCGGCTTCGGCGGCAACAAGCTGCGCAAGCTCGATTTCGTCCTGCGCGAGGCACTCGATGCGGGTGCCGACACGCTCGTCTCGGGCGGCGTTGTCCAATCGAACAGCCAGCGCCAGGTCGCGGCGGCTGCCGCCAGGCTCGGCCTGGAGTGTCACCTCGCCGTGTTCCATGGCCGGCTCGCTCCCCCGACCGCGCAGTACGCGGTGAACGGCAACGCCTTCCTCAACCGCCTGTTCGGGGCCCGGCTTCACGACGTCCCGTGGAACGGCGATCGCAACGGGGCGATCCGCAGTCTCGCAGCAGACCTGAGGGAGCAGGGCCGCAAGCCGTTTCTCGTGCCCTATGGCGTTTCCGACGGCCTCGGCGCCCTCGCCTATGCGTCGACCGTCGTCGAGATGGCGCGGCAGCTTCCGCACGCGCCGGCCGCCATCGTGCACGCCTCGGGAAGCGGCGGCACGCAAGCGGGGCTCGTCCTGGGGGCGTCGATCTGCCTGCCGGGCACCGCGATCGTCGGGATCGACATCGATGCCGAGCCGCAGAGGGTGCGAAAGGACGTCGTCGGGCTCTATCGCGACGCTGCCGCCCTGATCGGAGCGCCGTTCGAGGAGAAGGCGGTGGACGTGCTGGCCGGCCATGCCGGGCCGGCCTACGGCGTGCCCCATGCGGCGACGCGCGAAGCGATCCTTCTGGCGGCCCGGCTGGAGGGCCTCGTGGTCGACCCGGTCTATTCGGGCAAGGGCCTCGCCGGCCTCATCGCTCTCGTCAGGCAGGGCCGTTGGGCGAAGGACGACGATGTCGAGTTCGTCCACACCGGCGGCGCTCCCGCGGTCTTCGCCTATCACGAGCTGCTGGTCTGAGCGAATGCCGGGCGGTCAGTACCCGCGGTCGATGCAGAAGGCGACGACCATGTCGAGCGCGTCGCGGACGGGGCCGGCCGGGAAGGTGCGCAAGGCCCGGCGCGCCTCCTCGCCGTAGCCGCGGGCGCGCTCCATCGTCGCCTCCAGCGCGCCGTGGCGGCGCAGCAGGGCCTGGGCGTGGGCGAGGTCGTCCGGGGTCTGCTCCAGCGACTCCAGCGTGCGGTGCCAGAATTCCCGCTCGGCCGCGTCGGCGCGGCGCAGGGCCAGCACGATCGGCAGGGTGATCTTGCCCTCGCGGAAGTCGTCGCCGACCGTCTTGCCGAGCTCGGCCTCGCGCGCGGAGTAGTCGAGCATGTCGTCGACGAGCTGGAAGGCGATGCCGAGGTTGAGGCCGTAGGCCTCCATGGCGTCGGCCTCGGCCGCCGGCCGGCCGGCGACGACCGGGCCGATGCGGCAGGCCGCCGCGAAGAGCTGGGCCGTCTTCGAGCGGATGACGTCGAGATAGGCTTCCTCGGTCGTCGAGATGTCGTTCGAGGTGACGAGCTGCAGCACCTCGCCCTCGGCGATGACCGCCGAGGCGTGCGACAGGATGCCCAGGACCTCGAGCGAGCCGTCGGCGACCATGAGCTGGAAGGCACGGCTGAACAGGAAGTCGCCGACCAGCACGCTCGCCTTGTTGCCCCAGAGCGCGTTGGCGGTCTTGATCCCGCGCCTCAGGTCGCTCTCGTCGACCACGTCGTCGTGCAGCAGGGTGGCGGTGTGGATGAACTCGACGGCGGCCGCCAGCGCCACGTGCCGGTCGCCGCGATAGCCGGCGAGGCGGGCCGCCGCCAGGGTCAGCATCGGCCGCAGCCGCTTGCCGCCGGCCGCGACGATATGCCCGGCCAGCTGCGGGATCAGCGCGACCGGGCTCTGCATGTGGGCGACGATCTGCTGGTTGACCCGCACCAGATCCTCGCCGACGAGGCGCGTCAGGGGCTCGAGCGACGGCTTGTCCCGGGTATCGACGGCGGCGGCGACGGCCAAATGCGTTCCTCGACGGCTTGACGGTACGTTCGGCGACCGAGCATAGAAGCAGGGCCGGATCGGTCAAGCGACGGGCGGAGCCGCGCACGCAACCGTGAGAGAGCTCCTCAGGACCAACGATGTGGTGCGGATGTCCTGGCTGACGGCGCTGCTCGCCGACGCCGGGATCGAGGCGTTGGTCCTCGATACCCATGCGAGCCTCGTCGAAGGTAGCATCGGCGCAATCCAGCGCCGCCTCATGGTCGCGGGCGAGGACCTGGCGGCGGCGCGCGCGGTGCTGCGCCAGGCGGGCGAGGCCCTGCCGCCGGAGACCGAGGGATGGGCGTGAGCCTGCAGGTTCGAATGGCGGGAACGGGAGAGCGGGGATGAACGAGCCGATCGAGACCACCGACGACGCGCTGCTCGACGGCAAGGTCCGCCTGCGCCAGCCCAAGGAGGGCTATCGGGTCGGCATCGACCCGGTGTTCCTCGCCGCGGCCGTGCCGGCCGCCGCCGGCGACACGGTGCTCGACGTCGGGACCGGCGTCGGTGCGGCCGCACTCTGCCTCGCGCGCCGGGTCCCCGCCTGCCGCGTCGTCGGGCTGGAGATCCAGCGCGCCCTCGGCCAGCTCGCCAGCCGCAACATCGACCAGAACGGCCTCGACGACCGCGTCTCCATCATCATCGGCGACCTGCAGCGGCCGCCGCCGCGGCTGGCGCCGTCCAGCTTCTCGCACGTCATGGCGAACCCGCCCTACATGGAGCCCGGCCGCACCGATGCCTCGCCCCATGCCGGCAAGGCGACCGCCACCGTGGAGGGCGAGGCCGATCTCGCCGCCTGGGTGCGCTTCGCCCTGCTGATGGCCAAGCAGAACGGCATCGTCACCTTCATTCACCGCGCCGACCGCCTGGACGCGTTGCTGGCGCTGCTGGCCGGCCGTCTCGGCGACATCGCCGTGCTGCCGCTGTGGCCGGCGCCGGAGAAGCCCGCCGTGCGGGTGATCGTGCAGGGCCGGCGCGACGCCGGCGGCCCGCTGCGGCTGCTGCCCGGCATCGTCCTGCACCGGCCGGACGGCGGCTACACCCCGGCGGCGACGGCGGTGCTGCGCTCGGCCTCGGCGCTGCCGCTCTGAGGCCGGGGAAGGCGCGCGGCATCGCCATGTGGGTCGACCGTCTCGCGCTGCGCCTGGGTGTGCCGCGGCCGCCGGTGGTGCCGGTG
>JBFWXJ010000316.1:0-7794 GCA_050187535.1 Alphaproteobacteria bacterium
ACGGCATGAAACACCATGTCGCCGAGGCGGAGCCGGCGCAGCACGGCGGCGCGTCCGGGGACTTCCAGGTCGCGCGGGGCGGCTTCCCGGATTGCGGCATCGGTCACGGCTCGACCTCGTTCGGGCGTTTCAGGGGTGAGGGCAGAGAGGGGCGGACATCCCGGGGGACGTCCGCCCGATCATCGCCTTTGCTCAGTTCGTCAGCGGGAACAGCGGCTTGCCGCTGGCATCCTTGATCGATTCCGCCCAGGTGCGCTCCACCGCGGCGACGACGCCGGGCGGCATCGCCACGTAGTCAAGCTCTTCGGCCATCGACTTGCCGTTCTCGTAGCACCAGGCGAAGAACTTGAGGGCCGCGGCCGTCGCCACCGGGTCCGCCGGCTTGGCGTAGACGAGGATCCACGTCGCCGCCGTCATCGGCCACGAGTCGTTGCCCGGCTGGTTGGCCAGGATCACGCCGTAGCCCGGCTGGGACTTCCAGTCGGCGTTCGCCGCCGCCGCCTCGAACGACTTGTCGTCGGGGGCGACCACCTTGCCCGCCTTGTTCAGCATGCGAGCATAGGGCAACTTGTTCTGCTTGGCGTAGGCGTATTCGACGTAGCCGATGGCGCCGCTGGTCTTGCTGACGTTCTGGGCGACGCCTTCGTTGCCCTTCGCGCCGATGCCGGTCGGCCACTGCAAGGAGGTGTTGACGCCGACCTTCGCCTTCCACTCGGGGCTGACGTCGGCCAGATAGTAGGCGAAGTTGTAGGTCGTGCCCGAGCCGTCCGAGCGGTGAACGACGGCGATCGCCTGCTTGGGCAGCTTGACTCCGGGGTTCTGATTGCGGATGGCCGCATCGTCCCAGGACTTGATCTCACCCATGAAGATCTTCGCGACGGTCGGGCCGTCGAGAACGAGTTCGCGCGTCTGGATGCCGGGAACGTTGATCACCGGCACGATGCCGCCCATGACCATCGGGAACTGGACGAGGCCGCTCTCCTCGAGTTCCTTTCCGGGGAGGGGGGCGTCGCTGGCGCCGAAGGTGACCGTCTTGGCCTTGATCTGCTTGATGCCGCCGCCCGATCCGATCGATTGGTAGTTCAGCCCGATCCCGGTCTGCTTCTTGTAGGCATCGGCCCACTTGGCATAGATCGGGAAGGGAAAAGTCGCGCCGGCACCCGAGATGTCGGCTGCGGTAGCGGGGGCGAGCATAGCGGCCAGCGCGAAGCCGGCGCCTGCGAAGGTCTTGAGAATCTGGTTCACCTGTCTCTCCATCGGCTCACGCGTGAGCGACGCGACGAAGCCGGATACCCCCCTGGCATCCGTACTCCAATCGGGCCCGTCGGTCGGTCGGCGGAAGCTCGGTTGACGGACATGGGGTTGATACGGCGGATCGCATCGACGCGACCGAAGCCGCCTCGTGTCGATCCGGGCGCCTGCCGCATCGTCGTCTCCGATGCCGCCGGCCGGGGCACGGTAGGCGAGGGCAGGGATGCTTTCGCGACAGTTCGATTACAGTTTGAAGTCAGTGGCGCGGATGGCCGCGTGATCTCGCCGCAGGCGCGAGTGGGCCGTCGCGCTGCGGCCTATTCCGGCGGGATGAACGGCTGCCGGATCGCGCGGAACGCCGGCAATGCCTCCGCCCGGGCCGCATGGGCGGCGAGCGCCGGGTAGCGCTCCATGTCGACGAGGCCCGGATGGGCTTCGGCCACGAAGCGCAGCACGACGGCGACGGCGATGTCCGCGTGGCCGATCGCCTCGCCGAACCACCAGGCACCGCGGCGGGACGCGCGGTCGGGCTCGAGCACGGCGAGGACGGCGGAAATCTGCGCCCGGCAGCGGGCATCCCAGACCGGCGACACCTCGCGGTGCATGCGGTGCTCGTAGAAGAGCGCGACGGCCTTCTCGCCCAGCCCCGTCGCGAGCGAGGCAACCTTGATCGCCCGCCGGCGCGCCGGCTCGTCCGCCGGGAACATGCGGGCGGCCGCCAGCACCATGCTGTCGAGATGGTCGAGGATGGCGTGGCTGTCGATCAGCGATTCGCCGTCGTCCCGCACCAGCGTCGGGACCCGGGTAAGCGGGTTGTACGGGCGGATCTGCTCGGCATCGCCGAAGGTCGACCACGGCCGGTGCGCGAAGGGCATGCCGTAGAGCGTAAGCGCGATGCCGACGCGGCGGACGAAGGGCGAATCGTACTGGCCGATGAGGATCATGGGGGGCCTCCTGCCGAGCTGCCGCAGGTAGCCACGGGCCGCCGGTCGCCGCAACCGCTCCGGTGTCAGCCCCCTTCCGGCAGCGCGTCCGCCGCCATGGCGAGGCGGCGGACGAGGTCGGGCGGAAGGTGACGGGCGACCGCGGCCTGGGCGTCGCGCCACGCCGGCAATGCCGCCTCCAGCCGCCGCAGGCCGGTCTCGGTCAGCCACACGGCGCGCCGGCGCAGATCGCGCTCGACGACCGCGATCTCGACCAGCCCCGCCGTCTCCAGCACCCGCAGATTGCGCGACAGCGTCGACTGGTCGAGGCCGGCCCGTCGCGCCAGCGCTCCCAGCGTATCGTCGTCGGCCGCGGCGATCTGCGCCAGCAGGCCGACCTGCGCGGCGCCGAGGCCGGTCGGCGCCAGTGCCTGGTCGATATCCTGGGCAATACGGCGCGCGGCGCGGCGGGCGTTCCAGGCGGGGCACGCCGCGACGAGGCGGGCGGCGTCTTCACGCAGCGTCCTCGGGCGTTGATTCGATCGGCGCGTCATTCTATGCAGGTACAATATTTGTAGATACAAGGGAATCGACGATGGCCGCTTCCGACCGGCGCCCCGGCATCCTCGCGCGCATCGGCGACACCAGGCTCGTGGCGCTCCGGCGGCTCGTGCCCGACGGCGCGGCCCGCATCCTGCTGAAGCTGGAGAGCGAGAACCCGACCGGCAGCATGAAGGACCGCATGGCGCTCGCCATGGTCGAGGCGGCCGAGGTGGACGGGCGGCTGGCCGGCGGCGGCGCGGTGGTCGAGTACACCGGCGGCAGCACCGGCGTGTCCCTGGCGCTGGTCTGCGCGGTCAAGGGCCACCCGCTCGACATCGTCACGTCCGACGCCTTCGCGCCGGAGAAGCTCGACCACATGCGCATCCTGGGTGCCCGCCTCACGATCGTGGCGAGCGAGGGCGGCCGGATGACGGAGAAGCTGACGCGCGACATGGTGGAGGCGGCCCGCGCCATAACCGCGCGGACCGGCGCCTTCTGGACCGACCAGCTCCGCAATACGGACCAGCTCGTCGCCTACCGGGCCATGGCCGACGAGATCGCCGACGGCGCCGGCGGGCGCGTCGACGCCTTCGTCGAGAGCGTCGGCACCGCCGCGTCGCTGCGCGGGACGGGCGAGGCGCTGCGCGCCCGCGACCCGGCCGTCCGTGTCGTCGCCGTCGAGCCGGACGAATCGCCGGTCCTCTCGGGCGGTGCCGCCGGCGCCCACCGCATCGACGGCATCGGTGCCGGCTTCGTGGTGCCCCTGTGGCGGTCGGACACGGCCGACCGGATCGAGCGCGTCTCGACCGAGGAAGCTCGGGCGACCCAGCTGCGTCTGGCGCGCGAGGAAGGGCTGTTCGGCGGCACGTCCACCGGCGCCAACGTCGCCGCCGCCCTGCGCGTCGCCCGCGCGGTCGGGCCGGGCGGCACCGTCGTCACGGTCATGTGCGACACCGGCATGAAGTACCTGCGCGGCCTCGCCGGCACGAGCTAGGGGCCCCGCATGGGGCCCCTGTCCCGGCTCAGAAGACGTTCGACGTGGGCTGACCGAGCGCGGTGGCACCGGCATATCGTGCCTGCGGCCCTGCCTGCAGGGGATGGAAGCGCGCGCCCTGGATGTCGCGGAAACGGCGCTCCAGGCCGGTCTGCCGATAGAAGGACGCGCCGCCGGCCAGCTCCATCGCCAGTTCCACCGCGGCGATCGCGTGACGGGCGACGAGCGTGCGCCCGATCATCACCTCGTTGACCGTGTCCGCGGACGGCGCGTTGCGGGCGACCGCATCCAGCATCCAGCGATGCGCGAGCTGGGCGGCACGCAGCTCGGTGTCCATCCTGCCGGCGAGAGAGACGTCCGGCTGTGGCTTGCGATTGGCGATGTCGATCGCGATGTCGCGGGCGCTTTCCGCCACCCCGAGATAGACCGCGTAGATGAGCGGAAAGGCGATCGTCGCAATGATCTGGAACACGGGGTGCCACTCGCCGGCCTTGCGCGAGAAGGCGACGCCCGCGTCCGGGATGAAGAGCTGCTCCAGCACCACGTCGTTCGAGGCGGTGCCGCGCATGCCGAGCGTGCGCCATGTCTGCTCGATGCGGACCTCGGCCGCCTTCATCGGGGCGCCGAAATGGATCACCGATCGGCTGCCGTCCGCGGCTTCGAGGACGGCGCCGGTCATCAGGATGTTCCCGGCCTCCGCACCCGAGGTGAACACCTTGCGGGCCGTGACGCGGTAGCCGCCCTCGACCTTCTCCGCCGTGCCGGAGCCGCCGATCCAGTCCGAGCCGCCCGACGAGAGCAGGATCAGCCGCTCGGCGGCGACGCGCTTCAGCAGCGGCTCCACGGCCGCGACCTTCTGGTGGCGCCAGCGCCATGCGGGAATCGCAACCTGATGGGTGTGCATGGAGAATGCGAGTGCGGTGGAGCCGCAGGCGCGCGCCAAGATGCGCAGCATCTCGGCCAGTTCGGGAATCTCGGCACCGGCGCCGCCCAGCTCGCGCGGCACGCCGGCCTCGACCAGCCCCGCCTCCTTGAGCAGCGCATAGTTGTCGGCGACGAAGAGGCCGTTCTGATCTACCTCCTCGGCGCGCTCTGCCAGTGTCGGGGCCAGTCGCCCGGCGATCTCCGGCAGGTCCGGGCCGGCCTCCGCCTGGTGGAAGGTCGCGACGGTCCTGAGGGCTGCTTCGACAGACATGAAGTCCTCCTTATGTTTCGATGACGGAAGAATCACATGGCCGATCGGCCGCTCTCTAGTTCTGGAACTGTACTGGTGCGTCGTCACTTGCGGTACGATCGGTTCTGCCAATGCGACGGAGTTGACGGGTGGATCAACGCGGCGGCTACGGCCAGTTCTGTCCCGTATCGATGGCGTCGGAGATCCTGTGCAGCCGATGGACGACGCTGGTCGTGCGCGAGCTGATCTGCGGCAGCACGCGCTTCAACGACCTCAGGCGCGGGCTGCCGAAGATGTCGCCGGCGCTTTTGTCGAAGCGGCTCAAGGAGTTGCAGGAGGCCGGCGTGGTCACGGTCCAGCGCCGGGCGAACGGCTCCGTCAGCTACCACCTCTCCGAAGCGGGCGAAGAGCTGCGGCCGCTCATCATGGGTCTCGGCAACTGGGCGCAGCGCTGGATGGAATCGCGCCTGTCGCTCCGCAACCTCGACCCCTCCCTTCTCATGTGGGACATGCGCCGCGGCCTCAACGTGAAGGCACTGCCCGATCGCCGCTGCACGATACAGTTTCTGTATCCCGAGCTTCCGGCCGCCCAGAGAAGCTGGTGGCTGGTCGCGCAGGGGGGTGCCGTCGACCTGTGCAACTTCGATCCCGGCCACGAACTCGACCTGCTCGTCACGAGCGCGCTGCGGACGATGACGGCGATATGGATGGGCCTTTCGACGATCAGGGTCGAGGCCGAGGGCGGCCGGCTCGAGATCGAAGGGGACCCGTCGCTGGCCGGCTCGATGCCGCAGTGGCTGGGGCTGAGCGCCTTCGCGCACGTGGCGCGGCGCGCAAGCTAGGGACGAATGCGCCCCCTGGCCGCGGCGTCAAACAACAGCAGGTGCCCGGGCGGTAGGACGAACGGCAGGGCGGTGCCCTCCGCCGCCAATGCGGCGCGGCCGGGATGGAGGCGGAGCACCAGCGGCCGCGGCAGGCCGGCGACTTCGGCATGACCAGCAGCTCGGAGCCGACGTCCTCGCGCAGCGCAACCCGCTAAATGCGGGCACAGGCAATCGTCGGCGGCGCCGCGGCCGTGCCCGCGATCACCTTCGTGATGGCGAAGCGTATCCGCGTGGGCAGCGCGTTACTGGCGATGAACTCATTGCACGCGACCCAGGGCGAGCCCGGGCGGTACAGCGCAACAGACACCCATCCGGTCGCCTCGGTGTTGAAGCAGGTGGACAGCTTCTCGTCCGCGAGCGAGGCACGCGAATAGGCTTCCGTGCCGACATGGAGCACGATCGCGGTCAGCCCGGGATCGATATCCAGGCACATCTCGTACGTCTGTGCCGCGGCGGACGATGCCAGGGCGGCGAGCGAAAGCAAAACCGGCAGGGCGCGGCGCATCTCGCTGTTCCTCCCACCTCTCATCTGCATAGCGTCACGCCTTGCGGGCGCGCGCCATGGTCCGGCCCGCGGCGCCGACCGTCAAGCCTTCGTCCGCGCGCTGCTCGCCGCAAGCGGGCGCGGATCACGGGCGCGACGGTCTGTATACTGAGCAAACCGGGACCAGCCGGGGGAGCATCGCATGCCGTCGAACTTCGTCGCCAAGGGGGGCCAGGGTTATGAGGCCGCCATGGGGCGCTTCAGTCGGCGCCTCGCCGTGCCGTTCCTCGAATTCGCGGGCGTGCCCTCCGGGGGCAGCGTGCTCGACGCGGGGTGCGGGACCGGCAGTCTCACCCTGGCGCTGGCGGAGCATCGCGGCCTGGCCGCGATCGAGGCCCTGGATTTCGACGAGGGCTTCGTGGACGCGCTGCGCGGACGCATCGCCGATCCGCGGGTGAAGGCCGGGAAGGGCGACGTCTGCGCGTTGCCGTTCGCCGACCGGGAATTCGACGGCGCCTACTCCCTCCTGGTGCTCCATTTCGTCTCCGATGGGCCCCGCGCCGTCGCGGAGATGCGGCGGGTGCTGCGCCCGGGCGCCACGGCTGCGGCGACCGTGTGGGCACATGGCGGCCTGCCGAGCTGGCGGATGTTCTGGGACGTCGTCCGGGCGCTCGAACCCGGCGGCGCGACCGGGCAATCGAACCCGGCGAAGCGGCCGCTGACCGGCGAGGGCGAGCTGCGTGCCGCGTTCGAGAGTGCGGGCTTCGGCGACGTCGCGGACACGGCCCTCGCGATCGACATGGACTATGCGAGCTTCGACGATTTCTGGCACGCGATGGTCTATGGGCAAGGGACCATCGGCGCGTTCGTCGATGCCCTGCCCGCGGCACGGCGCGATCGGCTTCAGGATGCGGTGCGGGCGGCCTACCTTGCCGGCGGGGCCGACGGCCCGCGCGCGTACCGGAGCACCGCCTGGGCCGTCCGCGGCACCGCCTGACGCGCCTTCCGTCGCGATCGGGGGCTGCTCCCCGGGATGCTCGACGACCCCATGTCCGGCGGGGATGACCGATGACCGCGAAGTACGACAGCATCGGCATCAACTACGCGGAGCTGCGCCGTCCCGATCCGCGGATCGCCGCGATCGTCGAGGCGGCGCTCGGCCCTGCCCGGACCGTCCTCAACGTCGGCGCGGGGACGGGCTCCTACGAGCCGGCCGACCGCTCGGTCACCGCCGTCGAGCCCTCGCGTGAGATGATCCGCAAGCGCAAGCCGGGCGCGGCGCCGGCGATCCAGGCCTCGGCCGAGCATCTGCCCTTCGCGGACGGCGCCTTCGCGGCCGCCATGGCGGTTCTCACCATCCACCATTGGGCCGACAAGGCGGCCGGCCTCGCCGAGATGCGCCGCGTGGCGCGCGGGCCGATCGTGCTGCTCACCTTCGATCCCGCGCACCGGCCGTGGCTGACCGACTACCTCCCCGAGCTGGCGGCATTGGACGAGGGCCAGATGCCGGCGATGTCCGACTATGCGCGCTGGCTGGGGCC